>JAGLBJ010000100.1 GCA_018260315.1 Moraxellaceae bacterium
GGGCGTTTTCTTTTGTTTTTTTTATTCTTTTTCAAAAGCAATTTTTAACTTATTGTCTTATATTTATGGACATGATAAAAATTTTGCTCACACAATTTTGAAAGACTTCGGCAAAACTTGAAAGAATCTTTAAAATTGTTAAAATCGAGCTTTTGATTCACTCGGATGACGGCGGAATGTTCTTCCTCATATCTTTCTTTTGATGGAAAAAATCAGAATTGTTGTAAAACGACTTTTTTTGTCTCTCTCTCTCTCTCATTCTTTCTTTCTTTCTCTCTGTCTTTCTTATTCTTTTTAGCTCATCCTCTCTCTTTCTCTTTCTTTCTCTCTCATGCTTTCTCTCTCTCTGGTTCTTCCCCCTTATGATTTGATGCTTCATCCGATTTCTTTCGATGCTTTCTCTCGTTTTATCATTTTTTATGTATTTTTCACAATTTCTTCGGTCGCGTATTCTAGCTTAGTTGGTCACATTCGGTTCTCTTCAATTTTGATGCTTTATGTAATGGTAATTACTTGCCCTTGCCACTCACCAGCTTGATTAACGTCAAATTCATTTTTGATTTTTATTCGGTATTAAAACCATCTAAAATCTGTTGAAGAGTTGAAAAACTGGATTTTTATAATTCTTCACTCGTTTCTTACCCCCTCACCACTTCTTCGGGTTTTTCTCATTCTTTCATTTTCTGTTGCTATTTTTTTTCTTCTTCCACTGCATTTAAATTGCTTGATGAAGCGCTTGCCTGCTTGCTTTTCACTCATGATTGATCGCTTAAATTTTTCTCTGTAATTTTTAATATTTTGCTTATTTGTCGACTTGTCTTTTTCTAGTCTTTCTTTCTCTTTTAGAATCGATTTTTTATGCGCTTCATTTCTCTTTCCATCATTATTTACGGGTCCTCTGGATGGCTCGCACTAGAGTGATTTGCTTTTGCAGACTTTTGACTCTTCACTTTTACAACTCAAATGTAATTGA
>JAGLBJ010000101.1:0-466 GCA_018260315.1 Moraxellaceae bacterium
AACTAGCTAATCCGACTTAGGCTCATCCAATAGCGAGAGCACAAAGTGCCCCCTTTTCCCCGTAGGGTGTATGCGGTATTAATACGAGTTTCCCCGTGCTATCCCCCACTACTAGGCAGATTCCTAAGTATTACTCACCCGTCCGCCGCTCGACGCCTGATAGCAAGCTAGAAATGTTTCCGCTCGACTTGCATGTGTTAAGCCTGCCGCCAGCGTTCAATCTGAGCCATGATCAAACTCTTCAGTTTAATCTTGCTATGTAACCCTTTAAAGAGGTTACTAAACTTGGCTCATTCTTTCTGGCGTTCTATCTTTCCGTTCTTTCATAAATGAATTAACTTCGAGTTTTTCTGCTGTTAAGAATGATAATTTTTATAGTTAGTCAGCTACCCAAATAGAGATAACCCCAACTTTATTTTTTAGCACCCTATGTCAACAAAAATCCACACAAGTTGTTCTTTGATTC
>JAGLBJ010000101.1:476-952 GCA_018260315.1 Moraxellaceae bacterium
GATTTTAGCTTTTAAATAGTTGACTTATCTTGTCGTCCAAGGTAAGTTATGTGATAAGTAAGATAGGCTATTTGCCTGCTCTCTCTTATCTAGTTGTTATCGAGCTATCCAGTATATCATCGTTTTAATATCTGTCAAGCCTTTATTTTATTGCGTTCTAACTGTTCTTTCTTTAAGTCTTTCTTTAAGTTAACTCGGTTTCAATCTTGCTTTTTCAAGCTAGGTTGTTAACGTTGTTTCCCTTATTGAGGTGCGTATTATAGACGCTTTATTTGGTATGTCAAGAAGTTTTTTGGGCTAGTTTTAAATGTTTTTGCCAGTTGGCACTTTGCATTTATTTCTAGCTTGCTTGGCTTAAGTGTCTGTTTTATTAACTTATTATCTAAGTCACCCAACAGCTTTCTAAGCTAGCTTTCCTCGAGTCAGGTGGCGTAGTATATACGGTTTTTTAGAAGGGTCAAGCGGTTTTTTGGGTT
>JAGLBJ010000102.1 GCA_018260315.1 Moraxellaceae bacterium
GGCGTATACCATTTAGAGTTTACTTCTATTCACTAAGGGTTCTTTTTTTAGTATTTGATATTGAAATTGTATTGTCTCTACCTTTAATTTTCTTAAATACCGACTACCAGGAGTGGTCAGTGTTCTGAGCCATATATACATCAATTATACTATTAGGATTGTTGTTAGAAATACTAATCGGGAGATTAGATTGATCTTTATTAAATTATAGGTTAATTTAAACCATCCCCGTTCAAAGGGGATAATGACCATGAAGGTCTAATTTATATTTCTTTAATGAAAAATCTACGATGATTTTTCCGTAGATAATTGGATCCAATTTACCCTTTGGGTAATTGGGTCCTACCTCCTCCAAACATAGACTTTATGTCTTTTGTTTGGGGGGGGTAGGGGGGGGTGTATATAAGAATATCCACCCCATAGTATGGATATCCCATACCAGACTAGAATATAGGGCATACCACCAATAGATAGAGTGAGGATGCCCTATCAGAAGAATAAGGATATCCATACTATAATATAGTATAGATATATAGGATAGGTAGTATAGGGGTAATATACCATATATATACAATCATTAATTACCCCTATACAATATAGTACAGGATTATAATAATAGGGGGCTTGCCCCCTATTATAGGGTCACTCGAGTGAGGATGAAATTATCACGAGTGTAGACCCTCCACATATAGGGCCAGTATAGGACCTATAGTGGATATGTAACAGTTAACAACCACTATTTCACAGTAATTCTTAACATATTACATATAAACATATTAAACAACTAACTAGATTACGTAATTACTTCAGCCCAATACACACGCAGGCTGAAAAGTAATTACGCTATATGAATGAAATGACAAAAATGATCCGAAACCCAAAAACTTAATTCGTATCGATTAACTTAAACTTCGAA
>JAGLBJ010000103.1 GCA_018260315.1 Moraxellaceae bacterium
ATGGCGCGACGGGTTTCAACCGCGCCCATTTTTGGCACTGTACCGATGATTTCACCGGTAGCAGGGTTGTTGACCTTGATTGTCTGGCCACCGTCCGCATCGACCCAAGCACCATCGATATAGGCTTGTTGGCGGAACAACTGTGCGTCTTTGAGCTGCATGTGGGCTTTCCTTAACAGCACCGCGCAGGCGCGGAGCGAATTATTAATAGTAGAAAGGCGCCATAGAAGGCTGCCGTCAGGAAGTCATTCACTGCCAAAGTATCTAAATGACGCACAAACAGTAGGCCGTGCGGTTCAGCACTCAGACAAGAGCGTTTGAAATCTCAAACGAATCCTAGGGTCAAAGGGGGTAAAGGACAATAGCCTGTTCGAAAAAAAGAACAACCGAGGGCTTTATACCGTTTTGGCTCTTGTCGCCATTAATAGCCCATAACGCACCAATAAACACCTGACGAATCAGCAGCATGGACGGGCGACACACAGATGAGTATTATGGCGCCCGCGTCGCACCAGTAGCTCAGCTGGATAGAGTACTGCCCTCCGAAGGCAGTGGTCGTGGGTTCGAATCCCGCCTGGTGCACCATCTTCTTTCCCTTGTATTACAAGGGGATAGCGCTCCTGACAGAAACCTGTCCTAGTCCTGAAAGTCGTTTTTGCCACAAATTTGCCACACTTGAACGTGGCGGGAATGGTCGAAATGGCAACAATCAGGAATCGCGGCGAGTATCAGTGGGAAGCGCAAATCCGTCGCAAGGGCTATCCAGCCCAAAGAAAAACCTTCGAAACTAAAGCCGATGCCCTAGCCTGGGCGCGCATGATCGAAAGCGAAATCGACCGAGGCATTTTTGTCTCT
>JAGLBJ010000104.1 GCA_018260315.1 Moraxellaceae bacterium
CGAAAAAAGTCTTGTTCAAGTGAGCGCAGTAACATTAAGCTAACATTAGTTATAGGTCGCCATCATGGCTGAAATATGCTGATAAAACCGGTCATTAACGGGCGTTGCAATGTGATATTGGCGGCCTAGCTGACAAATTGTACCCGCAAACAGGTCCAATTCACAGGCGCGCTTCGCTAATAAATCTTGCCGCATTGAGGGCATGGCCTGCGGGTCCAAATGATCCAAAATGTCTATCCAGTGCTGTACGTCTTGCGAGGTTAAGGTAATTCCTGCCGCATTGGCAACGGCTTTAACCTCATGCATGGCGGCCAAACACATGTGCCGTGCGGTGCCGGGTTGTTGAATGGTGGCAAAAGTGCCTTTATAGAGCGCCACCGTTTGATTAACCCCTACATTCAGCATCAGTTTGCCCCAGAGCTGACGGGGCATGTTATCGCTTACGCTGTGCGTGAAGTGGGCTTGCGCCAGTAATTCATGGGTTTTTTGAACGCGTTGTAGTTCGTCTGGCGCATTCGTCATGGCCCCAATCACCAATTGACCCTGGTCGCGATAATGCAGGGCATTGCCTTGCTTAAAGGCGTCCATCTGTTGAGCGACAGTATAAACAACATGATGCGCACCAAATTCTTTAATTAACACCTGTTCGCTTGCAATGCCATTTAAGGCCGATAAAATAATCGTATGGGCATTTAATTGACTGGCGATGAGCGGTAAGACTTGCGTCAAATGATAGAATTTACAACATACCATCACTAAATCGGCAGTCGGATTAGATAATTGTTTACACTCGTCAGGGCTAACAAAGGTCAAGGCCAGAGGCGTGCCATTGACTACCAA
>JAGLBJ010000105.1 GCA_018260315.1 Moraxellaceae bacterium
CGAAAAAAGTCTTGTTCAAGTGAGCGCAGTAACATTAAGCTAACATTAGTTATAGGTCGCCATCATGGCTGAAATATCCTGATAAAACCGGTCATTAACCGGCGTTGCAATGTGGTATTGACGGCCTAATTGACAAATCGTACCTGCAAATAAATCTAACTCACATGGACGCTTGGCTAATAAATCCTGCCGCATTGAGGGCATAGCCTGCGGGTCTAAATGGTCTAAAATATCGATCCAATGCTTTATGTCTTCTGACGTTAAGGCAATCCCCGCTGCATTGGCAACTGCTTTAACTTCATGCATGGCTGCTAAACACATTTGCCGCGCTGGGCCGGGTTGCTGAATCGTGGCAAAGGTTCCTTCATAAAGTGCTACAGTCTGATTGACCCCCACATTAAGCATCAGTTTACCCCAGAGCTGACGTGGCATATTATTGCTTACCGTATGGGTAAAATGTGTTTGCTCTAGTAGGTTATGGGCTTTTTGGACGCGTTGTAGTTCATCTGGCGCATTCGTCATGGCTCCAATCACGAGTTGGCCCTTGTCGCGATAATGTAGGGCATTGCCTTGCTTAAATGCGTCCATCTGTTGTGCCACCGTATAGACAACATGGTGCGCGCCAAATTCTTTAATTAAAACCTGCTCGCTTGCAATACCATTTAAGGCCGATAAAATAATCGTATGTGCATTTAATTGACTACTAATCAGCGGTAAAACGTGCGTCAAATGATAAAATTTACAACAGACAATCACTAAATCAGCAGTCGGATTAGATAATTGTTTACACTCGTCAGGGCTAACAAAGGTCAAGGCCAGAGGCGTGCCATTGACTACCAA
>JAGLBJ010000106.1 GCA_018260315.1 Moraxellaceae bacterium
CAGGCAATCATATCTAACTTTTTACTCGTCAGTTTGCCTTGCGCATAGTGTTCCATATGCTGTGTTTCGGCTGCAAATCCCACTATAAACGGTCGCGGGGTTAATCTTGCAATGTGGGCAACAATATCGGGATTTTTGACCAGTTCAAGTGGTAACGTCTCGTCCGATTTTTTAATTTTGTGCGGGGCAATACTGGCCACTCGATAATCAGCCACGGCTGCAGCCGCAATAAACACATCACACCCTGCGGCAACGGCTTGTTCACTTTGCGCCAGTAACTCAAGCGCCGACACAATATCAATACGGGTGGCCCCTTCAGGGGTCGGCAGGTGCACCGGGCCGGCAATCAGGGTAACCTGTGCCCCTGCTGCTTGGCAAGCTTGCGCCAGAGCAAAGCCCATTTTGCCCGAACTATGGTTACTGATATAGCGTACCGGGTCGATGGCTTCCTGCGTTGGCCCTGCTGTAATAACCACTTTTAAAGCGGCCAATGAGTTGCAGATATCGCCTGACTGATGCTGTTTTGTCTGATTTTGGGTAAAAAATTGCTTAACCCACGCCACTAAATAGTCAGGTTCGGGTAACCGCCCGGCTCCGATATCGCCGCAGGCCTGCACCCCTGAAGCAGGTTCAATCACGTTAATACCGGCATGCTTTAAAGTCGTTAAATTGCGCTGCGTGAATATATTGTTATACATTTGTTGATTCATGGCAGGCGCGACTATGACAGGCGCAGTGGTTGCCAGTACTAAAGTGGTCAATAAATCATCTGCCTGACCTGCCGCTAATCGTGCTATGACATTTGCACTCGCCGGCACAATCAAAATTAAGTCAGC
>JAGLBJ010000107.1 GCA_018260315.1 Moraxellaceae bacterium
GCTGACTTAATTTTGATTGTGCCGGCGAGTGCAAATGTCATAGCACGATTAGCGGCAGGTCAGGCAGATGATTTATTAACCACATTAGTGCTGGCAACCCCGGCCCCTGTTGTGGTCGCGCCAGCTATGAATCAGCAAATGTATAAAAATGTATTAACCCAGCGCAATTTAACCACTTTAAAACAAGCGGGCATTAACGTTATTGAACCGGCTTCAGGATTACAGGCCTGTGGCGATATTGGAGCCGGGCGCTTGCCTGAACCTGAATATTTAGTGGAATGGGTTAATGAGTTTTTTAGCCAAAATCAGTCTAAACACGATAATTTAGACGTTCTCTCTAAATCATTGAGTGCTTTAAAAGTGGTTATTACCGCAGGCCCGACCCAGGAAGCCATCGACCCGGTGCGCTATATCAGTAACCATAGTTCAGGCAAAATGGGCTTTGCTTTGGCGCAGGCATGTCAGGCGGCAGGTGCAGAGGTTACATTGATTACCGGTCCGGTGCGTTTGCCGACGCCTGAAGGGGTCACGCGTATCGATATTTTGTCGGCGCTTGAGTTATTGGTTCAAAGTGAACAAGCCGTTGCCGCAGGGTGTGATGTGTTTATTGCGGCGGCGGCGGTGGCTGATTATCGTGTGGCGACGATTGCCCCGCAAAAAATTAAAAAATCGGGGGATACGTTACAGCTTGAATTGGTTAAAAATCCTGATATCGTAGCCCGGATTGCCAGGTCAAGCCCGCGGCCTTTTATGGTTGGCTTTGCAGCCGAAACACAGCATATGGAACACTATGCGCAAGGCAAACTGACGAGTAAAAAGTTAGATATGATTGCCTG
>JAGLBJ010000108.1 GCA_018260315.1 Moraxellaceae bacterium
CCAACAGACGTCGCCGACGTGCAGCAAAATCTGGCATTAACGGTTGAAATTGCAGTAATTTTTCATTAACCCAATCGACTAAGGGGGCACTTTCAAAAGCATTGGACATAACGATAACCTATTTAATAATTTTAACAATCCTAATCTTAATAACCGTCATTAGGGAAATAAAAATCAATGCCCACGTAGGATAACATAGGGTTAAGAAGGCTTAATCTGATGAATAGGCTTATCATCTTCATCATCATGACTGCGATTAATAGGATGCGTTGGGTCAAATACCTGCGCGCCAGTATTTTGAGTCGGGCTTGACTGTTGTTGTACGGCCTGCATTAACAACGCCATTTTAGCCACGGTTTGTTTTTTACGGCCCAGGGCAAGACTGACCGGCACCAAGCGCATAAATTCTAAAAGTTCGGTATATTGTTGTTCGTTTTCATCATCTTCCGTGACGTTATACGCATCGACCTGGCTAATTTGCTGCACCGAATTTAACAAATCATCTTCATCAGCGCGCATAATGCCGCCCGCCAGCCCAAACCCTAACAGTAATCCTGACGCCCAATCGGCCAGGGCCTGCATACGTTCAGACAGTGGGTGTTCATCATCGGGCAATAAGGCGTTAAAATCCATATCATCCTCAGCCAGCAACGCCGAAATATCATCGGCTTCATCGACTAACAGTTGCAGGGCTTCTGGCGTAAACGGGTCCATTTTTAACACGGCAAAAATCGTCTGCCATTCGCTTGACGTAGGCGCCTGACTAACACTCAAAATACCGGTGATTAAGCCGTGTAATTCGGCAGCACTGGCCCAATGGTCATGATGTGCAAATG
>JAGLBJ010000109.1 GCA_018260315.1 Moraxellaceae bacterium
CCAAATATTCTTACATTCAATATCTGGCGCTAATCCTGATGCAGAGTCACCACCAAAATAGGTAACATATAATCTATCAGCAGGAAGACGAAACACAACAGTCAGTAATTCCCAAGCCCAAGTACATATTTCCTTCTAAAATAGTTAAAAGCAAAGTTAATTAATTTCATTCATAAATATTTTAAATAACTGACTAAAAAATTTTGTCACAATTAAAATGTACGAACATACCTTAAAATAATCTCCGAAAGACCAATTACCTAACATTTCAAAAAATGTATGATGGTAAACATCTTTACCCACATCATCCAAATCATTATGTTTCCCTCCAGCACGAATACATTTTTGAGTGTTGACCGCTCTGACCAATTTTGCCACATCACTGTTTGGATCAGCTGTACCCAGAAAAATGGGTTTAAACTATAAAAATAATAAACAATTAGCAATTGAGTCACAACTAATATTTATGAAGCAGTAATTTACAGCACCTGATTCATTCCTGCATTGGCAAATAATAATGTTGGATCGTCAAGAGGTATAGTTGATGAAGAGTGGACATACTGATGTTTCTTTTCAACAAAAAAGTCCATAAAGGTCTTTCTAATTTCTTTCGAAGTTAAATGAGACATTTTACTGTTTTTGCTGGAATAATATTAATTTAGGTGTTTAAAAATTTTCCCTATTAGTATGTGAGTTACATACTAATAGGGAAGGAAGCAGATGGACACCTTTAAAATAATGAAAATGTATTTTTAAATTTTGATTTGTTCAAACACTGATTACTTACTATAGTTAGGCACAAAAATTTGTTTTATCTTGAGTATTATTTACAATTA
>JAGLBJ010000010.1 GCA_018260315.1 Moraxellaceae bacterium
CCACGTCTTCATGCATTCCCATCAAGCTATCGTGCAGGTCTTCAGCAGTCAGCAGTTCATCGCGTTGTTTATAAATGATTTTCCGTTGCTCGTTGGCGACGTCATCATATTTAAGCAAGTTTTTACGCGTATCAAAATCGCGCGCCTCGACTTTGCGCTGGGCATTTTCAATGGAACGATTGACCATTTTATGTTCAATGGCTTCATCTTCTTTTAAACCCATGGCGCGCATCATGCTAACCACGCGGTCACCGGCAAAAATACGCATTAAATCGTCTTCAAGCGACAAATAAAACCGTGTATTGCCCGGGTCACCCTGTCGCCCTGCCCGCCCGCGCAACTGGTTATCAATGCGTCGCGATTCGTGCCGTTCAGAACCGATAATATGCAGCCCGCCTGCGGCCAACACCTCGGCATGACGCTGTTCCCACTCTGCTTTTAAACGGGCCGCATCGGCATCGGTGGCATCGGGCAAACTGGCCAGCGCTGCCTTCCAGTTACCGCCCAGCAAAATATCGGTACCGCGTCCGGCCATATTGGTAGCAATGGTGACCGCACCGGGCCGCCCCGCCTGCGCAATAATGTCGGCTTCGCGTTCGTGTTGCTTAGCGTTTAAGACTTCATGCGCGATACCGTTTTCGGTCAATAACTGCGATAAAATCTCGCTGGCTTCAATGGTTGCCGTACCGACCAGAACCGGCGCATTTTTGGCCTGAATTTCACGAATTTCGTTGATAATGGCTAGATATTTGCCTTTTTGACTCAAAAAAATCAAATCGTTACGGTCGTTTCGAATCATGGGGCGATGGGTCGGAATCACCACAACATCTAAGCCGTAAATCTGCGCAAACTCGGCCGCTTCAGTATCCGCCGTACCGGTCATGCCCGAAAGTTTGGTATATAGCCGGAAATAATTTTGAAATGTGGTGGTGGCCAGCGTCTGGTTTTCGTCCTGAATATCAACCCCTTCTTTGGCCTCAACCGCCTGATGCAGCCCTTCAGACCAACGCCGCCCGGGCATGGTACGGCCCGTGTGCTCATCAACAATGATAATTTCACCTTCATGCACAATATAATGGACATCGCGCTGAAACAGGTAATGCGCCCGAATAGCCGCGTTCACGTGATGCACAAGGTTTAGATTGGCAGCCGAATATAAACTTTCACCTTCAGCCAACAGACCTGCTTTAACCAGTTGCTGCTCAATAAATTCATAGCCCTGGTCGTTAATTTCAACGGCGCGCTGTTTTTCATCAATCCAAAAATGCCCTCCATCGGGCACGTTTTCTTCTTTTTGACGTTTTAACAACGGTGCCAACGCATTAATTTGCGCATATAACGCCGCAGAATTTTCCGCCTGACCCGAGATAATCAAAGGCGTACGGGCTTCATCAATTAAAATGGAATCGACTTCATCAATAATGGCAAAATTAAGGCCGCGCTGGTTTTTTTCCTCCATCGAAAACACCATGTTATCGCGCAGATAATCAAAGCCAAATTCGTTGTTGGTGCCGTAAGTAATATCGGCCTGATACGCCGCGTGTTTTTCATGCGGGGGCTGCATGGAATAAATGACGCCTACCGTCAGTCCCAAAAATTCAAACAAAGGACGATTAAGCTCGGCATCGCGGCTGGCCAGATAGTCATTCACCGTGACCACGTGCACACCCAACCCACTGATGGCATTGAGATAAGAGGCCAGCGTACCCATTAAGGTCTTACCCTCACCGGTGCGCATTTCGGCAATACGACCTTCATGCAGGGTAATACCGCCAATTAACTGCACGTCGTAATGGCGCATTCCCAAAACACGGTCGGCGGCTTCACGGCACACTGCAAAGGCTTCGGGTAGCAACTGCTCAAGCGTTTCACCTTTGGCAAAACGCTGCCGAAATTCGGTGGTTTTTTGTTGTAATTGCGCATCGCTAAGGGGTTTAATTTGGGCTTCAAGCGCGTTAATCGCTGCAACACTTTTGCGCATGCGTTTAAGTTCGCGTTCATTTTTTGTGCCAAATATTCCACCAACTAAACTTGTTAACATGAAAGCACCACACTCATTAAAAAATCAATTTAAAACAGGTTGAAATGTCATACAACACTTGGTCGCCATAGCCTATATGAGGTTAGACACAGCAGGCGGTGACTGGGTCACTGTCAGATGGTCGTTTAAACTTGAGGTCAGGTCATGTTCATGTCCGTCGCATGACATCTGCGGTGGCCGATACGGTAAAATGACTCGAAACAGCGAACCTTGCCCGGGCTTCGATTCAATTTCAATACGCCCTCCATGCCGCTCGACAAACTGCTGACACAATAACAAACCCAAGCCTGTACCGGCTTCACCTGCCGTACCTAACGTCGTCATATTGGCATCAATATGAAATAATTGTTTTTGCTGCGCTGGCGTCATTCCTAATCCGTTGTCCTGCACCACGATTTCAATGCCCTCTTTAGCATCGCTATGATGTAACTCCCCATAGGGTGCCCGTTTACCCTTAAATGCCTCTTGGCGCATGGCAGCCGTTACCTTAATTTGACCATTAGGCAGTGTAAATTTAATGGCATTGGCAACCAGATTATGCACAATGCACACCACCATAGGCTCATCGGCCAGTATGCTTAAATCGTATGGACTTTGAACGGTTAAGGTAATCTGTTTATGCAGGGCAGCGGCTGATAAGGCACCTTCCACGCGGTCAAACACATATTCAAGCATCACTAACGTCGGCTTAAACGGCATACGCCCGCTTTCCATGCGCGACCATTGTAATAAATTATCCAAAAAATGATAGGTTGCCTGCGTGGTATCGTGTAAATAGCCGGCCATATTACGAATTTCATCAAGCGACATCTCTTCAAGGTCAGTCACTAAAACTTCGCTAAAGCCCAGCAAACCTTGAAAGGGTGCGCGTAAATCGTGGGCAATAATCGAAAAAAACTTGTCCTTACCGGCATTTAATTGTTTTAGCTCAATATTTTGCTTGCTCAACCGTACATTATTTTCAGCCAACATTTGAGCTTGATGCTCCAAGCAATAATGCGCACGCCGCAGTTCGATATGGGCCATGACCTGCTGCGCCAACACTCCCAATGCGTCTCGTTGCGACGGAGTCAGACTGCGCGGCCGATAGTCAATCACTGCCAGCATGCCAATGGGAAGACCGTCCGGCGTTTTAAGGGCAATACCGGCATAAAAACGTATTTTATCCTCATCTTGAATGTGCGAATTATCAACAAAACGAGGGTCTTGCAGGGTATCGGGCACTTCAAAAACATGCTCGGCATACAGCGCATGACCGCATAAACTGACATCGCGCGCGGTACGGTCAAACTTGACGTTCATGGTAGATTTATAGACAATTTCGTCCGGCCCGATAAACGACACAAAGGCCGCCGGAACCTCGCAAATGGCCGCCAGCAAACGCGTAATCTGATCAAAGCGTTCTTCGGCAATCGTATTATAAATTTGATAACGCGCTAACGCTTCTAGGCGGTCGGCTTCGGTTACATAAATCGGCGCTAGTTGCATGGTTCACCATTATCCTTAAAAACATACGACATCGCACAGGAATGATTTATCTAAACAGCCATGCCAATTACCGGTTTTGTTCGTGAGCGGCAATTATAGGCGTTATCGGGGCAGAAAACCATTTTACAAGGCAGCGAACCGCGCCAAAAAACCGTTTTAACCGTTTAATTAGGGTCGCGGCGGCGCATATGCGGAAACAAAATCACGTCGCGGATACTGGGCGCATTGGCAAACAGCATAACTAAACGGTCAATCCCAATCCCTTCACCTGCTGTGGGAGGCAAGCCATATTCCAGGGCTTCGACAAATTCGGCATCATAATGCATCGCTTCATCATCGCCGGCATCTTTTTCGGCCACTTGCTGCATAAAGCGTTCAGCCTGGTCGACGGCATCGTTTAATTCGCTAAATCCGTTGGCCAGTTCGCGTCCGCCAATAAAAAACTCAAACCGGTCTGTTATATGCGGATTAGTATCATTACGGCGGGCAAGCGGCGAGGTTTCGGCTGGATATTCGGTAATAAACGTCGGTTGGCGCAATTGGGTTTCGACGGTTTCTTCAAAAATAATGGTTTGTAATTTACCCAAACCAAAATGACCCTTGACCGGCTGATGCAGTGTATGTCGAATAAAATCGGTTAAGGCGGCGGTGTCCTGCATTTGCTCAGGCGTCAGGGCCGGATTATGCTGCAAAATGGCATCGTGCATGCTAATTTTTGCAAACGGACCCCTAAAATTAAACAATTCGTCGGCATACGGAACATCTGTCGTGCCCAAAATATCGCGCGCCAACGTTTCAAGCAGATTTTCGGTCAGCATCATTAAGTCGTGATAATCGGCGTAGGCCTGATAAAACTCGATCATGGTAAATTCGGGATTATGCCGTGTCGATACGCCTTCATTTCTAAAGTTGCGATTAATTTCAAAGACGCGCTCAAAACCGCCTACGACCAGCCGTTTTAAATACAGTTCAGGGGCAATGCGCAAATACAAATCCATATCAAGGGCATTATGGTGCGTGACAAACGGCCGTGCGGCGGCTCCCCCGGGAATGACGTGCATCATGGGCGTTTCAACTTCCATAAAGCGCTCGGCCAGCAAAAACTGCCGTATGCCTGCAATCACCTTGGCCCGAATTTCAAAAGTGCGGCGGGTTTCATCATTGGTCATTAAATCCAAATGGCGCGCACGGTAACGCATTTCGGTATCTTGCAATCCGTGAAATTTGTCCGGTAACGGCCGCAGCGATTTCGTCAATAAATAAAATTCGCGAATATGCACGTATAAATCGCCCTTGCCTGAACGCGACAGCTCGCCTTTTATGCCGACGATATCGCCTAAGTCCAATGATTTAATACGATTTAAAGTTGTTTCGGGCAACTGTTTGCGGTCAACATACGCCTGAATACGCCCGCTCATATCCTGAATGACCAAAAACGCCCCGCGATTGAGCATTAAACGGCCCGCAACGCTGACCTGTGCGGGCTGCGATGCTAAAGCCTCTTTGCTGGCGTTAGCATATTGGATTTGCAAATCACCTGCATAATGGTGCCGTTTAAAATCGTTTGGAAATGCGCTTTGTCCAAGAGTTGCAGCCTCTGCACGAATAGCAGCCAGTTTGACATGTCGTTCGGCAATTAAAGCGCTTTCTGAGGTTGTGTGCTCAGCGTTATGGGTTTCCGGTGTGTTCAGAGGCTTAGCCTGACCGACAGACTCGGTTGCAGCAAGATTTAAGGTCTGTTTAGGGTCGGTCATGGCATTCTCTCATTGCATCAGTCTAAAAGTTAAAAAAATAGTTGAATCGTTGCCTAGCATATCAAATTTAATGCTCAGGCTGCATGTTTTCACTCTTATTATGCCAGTTTTATCTAAAAAAACGTCTTGACCACTTATTAAAAAGTTAAACCACACACTCATTTAAACATAAGCTGCAAAAATGTTCCAAACCCTTTAAACTAAGGCAACTTTACGTTAAATGATCAGTGATGGATTGATGACCACATTAAATACGAATGCCCAAACCGAATTTGCCACCACTTACGAGCCTGCAACCATTGAAGCGCATTGGTACCCGATTTGGGAGCAACAAGGCTATTTTAAGCCGCGCAGCAATACGCCCGATGGCCGCGCTTTTAGCATTATGATTCCGCCGCCCAATGTCACGGGTAGCCTGCACATGGGGCACGGCTTTAACAATACCATTATGGATGCGCTGGTACGTTTTCATCGCATGTCGGGTGACAACACGCTGTGGCAGCCGGGCACCGATCATGCCGGTATAGCGACGCAAATGGTCGTCGAGCGCCAATTGGCCTTGCAAAATATCAGCCGTCACGATTTGGGCCGTGATGCGTTTATCGATAAAATCTGGGAATGGAAACATAAATCGGGCGACAATATTACCCAACAAATTCGGCGTTTGGGCAGCTCGGTCGACTGGTCGCGCGAACGGTTTACCCTAGATGACGGCTTATCGGCGGCAGTGCGTGAGGTGTTCGTACGCCTGCATGGTGAAGGGCTGATTTACCGGGGAAAACGCCTAGTAAACTGGGATCCCAAAATGCATACCGCCCTTTCCGATTTGGAAGTCGAAAACCATGAAGAACAAGGTTCACTGTGGCATTTTAAATATTTTTTTGCCGATGAAAACGTCACCACCGCCGACGGCAAAAACTATATCGTAGTGGCAACTACCCGCCCCGAAACCTTGCTAGGCGATACAGCGGTTGCAGTTAATCCTGATGATGCGCGGTATCAACATTTAATTGGCAAGAAGCTTAAATTGCCGATTTCGGGCCGTTTAGTACCCATTATTGCCGATGATTATGTTGAACAGGATTTTGGTTCAGGCTGCGTTAAAATTACCCCCGCGCACGATTTTAACGATTATGAAGTGGGTAAACGGCATGGGTTGCCGCTCATCAATATTTTTAATGCCGATGCAAGCCTTTTGGCTGATTTTGAGCATTATCCCGAATATTATCAAAAAATCGGTCAACCTACAGGGCAGCCAATGGGTGCACCCGTTGACTATGCAGGGCTGGACCGTTTTGTCGCGCGTAAAAAACTAGTAGCACAGGCTGAAGCTGAAGGCTGGCTTGACAAAATCGAACCGTATACCTTAAAGGCACCACGTGGCGACCGTTCAGGGGTCATCGTTGAACCCTGGCTGACCGACCAATGGTACGTAAGCATTGCACCGTTGGCGGCTCCGGCCATTACTGCAGTTAAAAACGGCGATATCAAGTTTATTCCCGAATCGTACAGCAACATGTATATGGCCTGGATGAACAACATTCAGGACTGGTGTATTTCGCGCCAGTTGTGGTGGGGCCATCGTATTCCTGCCTGGTATGATGAGAACGATACTATTTATGTGGGCCGCAGTGAGGCCGAAGTACGTCAAACGCATCATCTGGGTGCCCATGTGACATTGCGGCAAGATGAGGACGTGCTGGACACGTGGTTCAGTTCGGCATTGTGGACGTTTTCGACCCTGGGCTGGCCTGAAGATACGCCTGAACTTAAAACCTTCCATTCAACCGATGTGCTGGTGACTGGGTTTGATATTATTTTCTTCTGGGTGGCCAGAATGATTATGATGAGCTTGCACTTTGTTAAAGCTGAAGACGGCAAACCGCAAGTCCCGTTTAAAACCGTGTATGTACATGGCCTGGTACGTGACAGTGAAGGCCAAAAAATGTCAAAGTCCAAGGGAAATGTGCTGGATCCGTTAGATGTTATCGACGGTATTGATCTAGAGCAACTAGTGCAAAAACGCACCACAGGCCTGATGAACCCTAAAGATGCAGGCCGTATCGAAAAATCGACGCGCAAGGAATTTGCCGACGGTATTGCCGCCTACGGTACCGATGCATTAAGGTTTAGCTTTTGTGCCCTGGCCAATACGGGCCGCGATATCAAGTTCGATTTAAAACGGGTCGAAGGGTATCGTAATTTTTGCAATAAAATCTGGAATGCCAGCCGTTTTGTGCTAATGAATATTGGCGAGCTTGATTTAACTGCCGCGCCGCGTCCTGAACTTTGGGAATTACCTGAACACTGGATTATGAGCCGCCTTCATCATTGTATTACGACAGTGCATCAGGCATTTGAGCAATATCGTTTAGATTTGGCCGCGCAGGCTTTATATGATTTTATCTGGGGCGAATACTGCGACTGGTATTTGGAGCTCACCAAGCCCGTATTTAACGGCAATGCCAGCCTCGAACGCAAAACCGAAGTGGCGCGCGTATTACTTGGTGCCCTAGAAATGAGCGTGCGTTTACTGCACCCGATTATGCCATTTTTGACTGAGGAACTCTGGCAAACAATTGCGCCGCGTCTTGGCAAAAAAACGACCGACACCATTATGTTGGCGGCTTACCCAATAGCAAGCGATGCGCCGCAAAATCTGCCCGCCGAGCATGACATGCAAGGGTTGCAAGGTTTAATCGGGGCTGTTCGGACGATTCGCGGGGAAATGAACCTGGGCAATGCGCGTCTGTTACCGGTGTTATTGCAGCATTTAAGCGAGTCTGAAAAAATCCAGCTTGAACGCATTGAACCCTTATTTAAGGCCTTGGCTAAAGTGGATACCTTAACCATTTTAGACCCTGATGCCGTGCCACCGTTGTCATCATCAAGTCAGGTTGGACAAATGAGCGTATTTGTACCAATGGCCGGCCTGATTGACCCCAAAGCAGAAGTCGCGCGCTTGCAAAAAGACTATGATAAACTGCAAAAACAGGTTGAGCAATTAGCGATTAAACTTGGCAATGCGGGCTTTATCGACAAAGCGCCGCCTGCTGTGGTTAAGGCTGAACAGCTTAAATTAGCTGAGTTACGTCAGCAACTAACCAAAGTTACGGCGCAAATTGAGCAAATGCAACAGCTTTAAAAATCTAGACGAATTGTTTTTCAATGCAAATAAATCCTCATGGTGCTGTCCGTGAGGATTTACTTTATTGGCTAATAAGTATTTCTAGCCCCTGTGGTAAAGTAAAAATCCTTAATCGCAGGCACCGAAGCGCCATTTATGCCATACGTCACACTGGCCGTAACGTGATAGCGCGTGTAAGGCTGCAAAGGCTGTAGCGGCAAAGCAAAGCCTACATTATTGAGCGCGGTTATGCTGGCCAAGGCGCTATCGGTTGCCGTCGTAAAAGATTGTGTCGGTACGGCCGCCCCTTGGGCATCTAAAACCGTGACATTATTAATGGTCAGCTTGCTACCCGTAGGACTTTCAATAAAAATCGGCTGACCAACTGGTTGCGTGCTTAAATCGCGATTAGGAAGCGGATTTGGGCTTTCATTAAATAAGCCGGTCATGGTGCCCTGGGTGCCATTGCATGGATAAGTTAAGACTTGCGTTACCGGCGTCACCGTGGCACTGGTTTTTTTGGCAAGCAATAAATCAAAGGCCTGTAGACCCGGGGTACTGGCATTGACATCAGCAGAACTGGCTAACGCCATGCCCACATCATTTAAATTCTCTAACATGCCAATCATATGATAGGGCGCACTTAGCAATGTACGAATATTTTCAGGCCCACTCGCGCTAGTGGTTGCAGGGGCATTAATAAGTGCCACGACTTCCGAATACACACTCGGCATATTGCCGGTATCATCATATTGAATGGCTAAAACGCGGTCAATCGGCGCATAACCGGTATAATAGGGCGCATTGGGCTGGGTTTCCCAGTGTTCAGTATTAATATCATTTTTAACAATATAATTGGCATGTAAACGGGTGGCCTGATTTAAACGAGCATTCTGCGTTAAAGCACCAAAACCACACGCAGTACGTTCGCTATTTAATACATTAAATGCGGCAGTTTCAGCAGTACCGATTTGATAGGTTGTGGCTGGAGTCGCTGCTGCTGGTGTTGGCACAGAAATGGCCGGCGGTGTTACAGGGGCCACTACAGCAGGTGTAGTGGTACTGGTAGAATCCCCGCCTCCGCAGGCGGTTAACGTTAAGGCAAGCCCAACCACGGTGGTCCAAACACCATGCTTTAAAACCGGGGAATGTATCATATGATGGGTCATAACGTTTCCTTGTTAAGTGAAAATTCAGAGTTACCTATGCGTTTTAAGATCGCCTTAAATTACTGAACACCTGGCGCATTTGAGAATCTTGTCTAATACGCCGCCTGACAATCGGGCTCATTTAAGGGTCAAATCATGGCTGTGAGCTTAATAAACTATAGCGAGTCACCGGGCTTAAAAGAAGCACATTCATATGAATTATTGATTACTACAATTAAATAAACAGTGTAATTCAGTTGATTAAATGAATTTAATACGGTTTGACAAAATTTAGCCCGTTTTAGTCCATTTAAAGCATAAGCGCCCCATTGAGGACACGCCCTAATATTTTACTTTAAATAAACACGACTTAATAAGATGCTGAATAACGTAATGCTAATCTTGAGAGCAGATCCAAGGCCCCTTCTGTTATTCATTTACTTGTACCCTACAAACTTTTATTGATACGGTACAAATAGGGACTCATTCAGGTACAAACACAGCCTAAACAAAAAGCTTAAATGATTTATAAATTGACAGAATTAAATACATAAATTGTTACAAATTCAATGATAAAACACTAGGGATCATGTAGCATTTATTTCTATAATCAGGCGCAATTTTAAGCCGATATTTTAACCTCTTTATAGGCCCTTTTTAAGCGAACATAAGCGGGTCTTAGGGTTTGAAACGGCTTAGCAGCTCTGGCAAGCGTATAAAACCGTATAAAATAAGCTTAATATAAATTAAGTATAGTCCATGCACGGCTGCAAGCGGTTTGCCCGTGTTTAAATAAGATTACTAAAGGATCGTCGCGCTCATGGCTGGAATATCACCCCGTGCTGGCACCATCGCTCACAACAACAGTCCCTATTTTTTGCTGCAACTGACTGATGCCCATTTGCTTAAAGACACCCAACATACTATGTTGGGCATTAATACCACGCGTAGTTTAGAGCGTGTTATTGAGCATATCGAACAACAACAGTATGCTATTGATGGCATTTTAGTCAGTGGTGATATAGCACAAGAACCCCATGTTAGCGTATATGAGCGATTTTATCGTCTGGTTGACCGCTTACAGGCTCCCCAATTTTGGTTAAGCGGTAACCATGATTTGATAGCGGTTGTACAAGCAACGACAAATCTGCCGATACTCAATGCTCCCACCTGTATTCAGTTAAATGATCATTGGCGCTTGATTACCTTAACTAGTAATCGTCTGTGTCGTATTGAAGGTCATTTAAGCGACCAAGATTTGGACTGGTTGAATCAAACACTGGCGGAAAATCCGCAACAACATACCTTGATTGCCTTGCATCATCATCCTATTTTAGTGCAATCCCCTTGGCTCGACCAGCATAGCCTACAAAAAGCTGAACAGTTTTGGAACGTTTTACAGTCCCATGAAGCCTGTATTAAAGGCATTATTCATGGTCATGTACATCAAGAATTTCATGCGCAGTACCGTGATATTCCTGTTTGGGCTGCACCATCAACAGGTTTTCAGTTTAAACCGCAAGCGCTTGACTTTGCAGTCGATGATATACCGCCTGGTTATCGTTGGTTCGAGTTATATGCCGATGGGCCCGTTAAAACTGGAGTGGTGCGCTTAAATCATGCAGTGGGTCAGGTTGACTTACAGTCTGAAGGATATTAGGGAATGTTCTCAATGGGGTGCTTACGCATTAATTAAATGCACTAAAACGGGCCAAATTTTGTCAAACTGCGTTGAAGATCTTGTTAATATTACGATATTTTCTGCGCTATTTGCTTTGTTTGCCTTAAAATTTATCGTCGTTTTAATTGCATTTCCCAAATGAGGGCATGCCCTGGTAAAGTTTACGTAGTCCAAATCGTTTTAAACTATGATTTAAAATCGATTGGGGTGTTTAAGTGTTTGATGAGGAGTTTTTATGGCTGTTAAAAAATTGGCTAAAGCCGTTCCTGAGGCAACAGAAGGGCCATTGCCGACAAAATCACGCGCTAGCCATAGCAAAGAACCTGCAACAGTGACAGAAGCAGTGCCTACCCTGTCGGCTAAACCCTTAAGTGCCCCTAAACCATCGCGTACTCCCGTCAAACGTCCGGCGCCTCCCCGTTTAGATGACGATTTAGATGCACCTGGTACCGCCAGTGTTGCAGCCACACCAAAAAACGCACCTTCTGCACGTACTAAAACGCTGGCCGTTAAAAAATCCTCCACTTCCACAACGGCAGATCAAACGGCACCTTTAGCACCTATTAAAAAATCGCGTGCAAAACCTGCAACTCCATCTACCTCTAGCACTAGCACTAAAACGGCCGAAAAAGCTGCTAAAAAGGCTCAAGCTACAGGCCAAAGCAACGGTACAGCCATTGGACTTTATGGGATTACGCCGTATCAACCCGCTAAAACTGAAGAATATATGTCGCCTGAACAATTGGCGCATTTTAAAAGCATTCTACTGGCATGGAAGGCCGATTTAATGAATGAAGTTGACCGCACGGTGGACTACATGCAAGACCAGTCAGCCGCTTTACCAGACGTTAACGATCGCGCCACACAAGAGGAAGAATTTGCGATTAAATTGCGCACACGTGATCGCGAACGTAAATTGATTTATAAAATAGAGCAGTCGATTAAGCACATTGAAAATGAAGATTACGGCTACTGCGACACATGTGGCATTGAAATTGGCTTGCGTCGCCTTGAAGCACGCCCGACCGCTAGCCAGTGTATCGATTGTAAAACGTTATCTGAAATTAAAGAGCGGCAAAATCACGGAAGTTAATACCCGTTTATCCTTAAATTTTTAGCAATGCAAGCCAGGATTTTGCCTTGTGTTGCGACTTACCAAAGCATGGCTGATGCAGCTTCAAAAGCCTATGTAGGCCGGTTTGCGCCTTCTCCGACAGGGCCGCTGCATTTTGGGTCGTTATTAACGGCGGTGGCCAGCTTTTGTGATGCACGCGCACAAGGTGGACGCTGGCTCGTGCGCATTGAAGATAGCGATATTCCACGCATACAGGCAGGCGCAACGTCTGTTATTTTGTCTACACTCGATGCCTTTGGATTATACACCGATGGGCCTGTTCTACAGCAGCAAGATCGCCTTGATGTCTATGAAATCGCGTTACAAACCCTGGCAAACCAGGACTTAACGTATCGCTGCTATTGTTCCCGTAAAGCTTTGGCAGGTTATACCGTTTATCCAAAACATTGCCGTTTGGGGGCGTCTCATTTTAATATATCTCATCAGGCAGATTCGACTAGCACCCTACCGTATGCGATTCGTTTAAAAGTGCCTCATCAAACCGTTGAATTTTATGATGCAATCCAGGGGTATCAAGCTGATGATATTGCTCGCTCGACGGGCGATTTTATTTTAAAACGTCGTGATGGAACCATCAGTTATCAACTGGCCGTTGTGGTCGATGATGCGGCGCAAGGGGTCACTCACGTGGTACGTGGGGCCGATTTACTGGACAATACTGCCCGGCAAATTTATCTGGGTCAATGTCTGGCTGTGCAACCCTTGCATTATGCACATATTCCGCTAGCCATGAATGCCAACGGTCAAAAACTGTCCAAGCAAAATTTGGCAGCGCCCTTAGATGTTAAACAGGCACCTACCCTATTGACACGGGCCCTGCATTGTCTTGGGCAGCCCATTTTATACAGTCAGGATTGCACCGAGATTTTATCCCATGCCATTGAGCACTGGTCACTTGATGGGATTCCAAACACCATGCAGTTACCCAACCCTTTCTAAACAGGTCGTCTTAAATTCCGTTTTAACCATTTGCAGTCAAGCGCAAGGGACGTTATGTATATTCATCGGCTCATTATTTTCATGTTGTTTTGTACGTTTATTATTCCGTCCATGTTGATACCATTTGCCCCGTTATATCGTTATGGCTGGTTACTTCCTGCGGTGCTATGGGTTAGCGTTATGTGTATTATTATGTATTATTTCAAACAGTTAGAGCGTGCCCAACAGCAGCACAGGCAATTACAGAATACTGTTCTTCAACCTAAGGACGAGGCGCATTCTAGCCATCATGATAAATAATAGCCTGATTATTTGCTGTACTTTCTTATATTTTTGCTTTCTATTTTTAATGTTGGTCGACGCACAATCTGCCAAGTTTCAAAGTATTGCTCCCTTTAATGTCCTTAAAAAACTGATGTATCATCCCATACTGCCTATCTTAAGTTTGGGTGGCATGCTCAGTTTATGGATTTTTTATATTCAAGTCACTGCCTTTCATGTTTTTGGATTTTATTATTTATTAATCACCCTTAGTTTTTCCGGTTTTTTTATCTGTACTCCCTTTATAGTGGCCCCTATTTTACGTATTACCCGCAAATATCACCTGGTGTCTTTAGCGGACATATTAGCCTTTCGCTACAATAGTGCACTGACAGGGCAAATAACCATTCTAAGTTTACTGATGGTTCATGTTTGTTATCTGGCATTACAACTCATTATTTTTAATCATATCGGCAGTATATTTGGTTTAAGTTCTTACGTCAGTCTTGTTATATTTCTATTTATTGTTGTTTTTACATTGACACTTCAGTTACGCCTGTATATTAACGAAATTAAATATCACCCTTTCATCAATATTTTACTAAGCCTGTTATCATTCAAAAAATTATTATTTTTTGTATCATTAGGGCTCTTGTGTCTATTTGACGTTTTTAACGGCCCAGTAAGGTTTGATGACTGGCTTAGTCGGCACCCTCTGGTATTGCAGAGCATTTATCCGGCACAGCAACATGATACATGGCAGTTGGTCGTCGTCTTGATGGTACTGATGATGATCTTAATGCCGCATATGTTTCATATCATCTTTTTTCAAAAACACAGTCGCTACATCATGCGCAAACTAAGCATCGGCATGAGTCTGTATATTTTACCGCTTATACTGTTTGTTCCTATCATTGATTGGGCCATATTAAAATCAGGCTTAAATCCCCTGCAATACGATATTTTGGCTATTTTTGTTAAATTTTTAAATTCGCCTTTCTTAACGGCATTATTTCTACTAACTATTATTTCAGCTTTATTAAGCCAGTTATTTATGAGCTTTATCAGTTTGGCAGGCATGAGTTTTCAGCATTTGGTCATTGGCCGCTACAGGCCACAGGCTCGTTATTCCATAGAGTGTTATATTCAGCAAAGCAAGTTTATTCTTATAGTAGTATTGGCGCTGGTTGTGTTAGGCATTTTCTATTTATTATCGCCATTGCCGTTTTATCTGGTCGGTATCGGCATCATGGGCGGTATACTATTGCCGGTGCCTGCCTTACTGGGCTTGTTGTTTTGGTCGCGCGGGACTGCATCAGGGGCCAACCTCAGTCTAGGACTCGGTAGTTTAATCTGGTTGACGGTCCATATTTGTATGGCATTACAGATTAATGAAGCTGTGCATGCAACACCCATGGTGTACGCCTCCTTGTCCACGGCACTTGCCTGGCTTGAATTTAAATTATTATGCTTCAATACCGCCTTATTTATTGCAGGGTCTTTAGGGTCAAAACTATCTAGTATTGAAAAAACCAGGGCGAAGGAATGCCAGGTCAAGGCGCTAAAACTAACGATTGATCCGCCTTTACAGTATATTAGCGCGACCAGTGTAGCTGAAGTCGAACGTGGTTTATCACAGCCACTTGGTCAAACGCTGGCGCAAACCCAGGTTCAATTGGCATTAAAACAGCTCAATATGAGCGACACAATGAACGAACCCCATCACCTTGCACGGCTGCGGGAGCAGCTGCAACATAATTTGTCGTCGATTATTGGGCCTGGCGCGACGCACGATATTTTAAATATGTATGTGCCGTATTTAAGCTCGCATACGATTTTACCCGATGTCATTGAGCGTTATTCATTTGAGCAGCAACTCGATGCCAAACCTAAGGGATTATCGCGCGAAGGCATGGAGCTTAACCAGTTACGCCGTTTTCATCGGCAAACGTTGCAAGAATTGCCCGTCGGGGTGTGCTCGGTTAATGCCGACATGTCTATTACCGGTTGGAACCGCGCGATGCAAACGCTAACCGGTTTAGGGGACGAGGTGATAGGACAATCGTTAGTGTATTTGCCTGCGCCGTGGGGCCGCCTATTTTATCAAATGATGCATGAAGGCATTTCCTATGAACACCGTAAATATGTAACGACGCCATCTGGTCAACTGGTGCTCAATTTGCATTATGCCATGCTGGCCAATGAAGGCGCGCCCTCACATGTTTTGGTCGCAGAAGATACAACAGAAATCACACTGTTGGAAGACAGCGTAAAACACCATGACCGTTTAGCCGCGATTGGACGGGTGGCGGCAGGGGTAGCGCATGAAATTGGAAATCCGGTCGCAGGCATTGACGGTTTGGCGCAGAATTTAAGGGCAGATTTTGACGACCCTGAAATTCAGGAAGTCAGTCGGCATATCATCAGCCAAACCCAGCGCATTCGCCACATTGTCGGGGCACTGGTCGGTTATGCCAGAACGGATACCCTGGACCAAAATGAGCAAAAACCTGTCGATTTACATGAGCTCGTTCAGCAGGCCATTCATTTTATGTCGTTTAACCAATTGCCTGATATTAAATTTGTTAACGACGTACCGCCGCGCTTAACGGTACTGGGCTATCGTCCACATCTGCATCAGGTGTTTGTTAATTTATTCAGTAATGCGATAGATGCACGCTTGCCGGATCAGCCTTTATGCATTCATATTCGGGCTGAACAGCACATGCACAGCGCACACATTGAAGTGGAGGATAATGGCAGCGGCTTGCCGCCCAACGAACTGCGAGAGCGTTTATTTGAACCCTTTGTAACCACTAAAGCCATTGGGCAAGGCACAGGATTAGGCCTAGCACTCGTGCAAAGTATCGTTCACAGCCATACGGGGCATATTCAGTTAATCGACAAGCATGATTATGACCAGGGGCAAGGCGTTATCGTACAGTTAACCTTACCTACGGCGGTCGCTTATCTTCATGAATAAACTCGCCATGTTAAGGTATAAGGGTCGTTTATCGGCGTGGCCTATCAGAGTGTCAGGTAATCGTTTAAGCTTACAGGCTCTAAGCTTATGCAGCCTACAGTATTGCAGCTTTTCTGGTGTAATTGATTGAGCGAATGATTGTCTGTTAAAGTGTTTTAAAAGGGATTTTTATGACCACACCTGCGCATATTTTACTGGTAGAAGATGAGCCATTGATTTTACAGAATCTCTGCCAGATGCTAGAGCGTGCCCACTATACGGTAAGTCTGGCTTCGACGTTAGCCGAAGCACGTACCTTTTTAGCGAATAAACCGCATTTAGTCGTTACCGATGTGCGTTTACCTGACGGGCAGGGGCTTGATTTAATAGAAGAATTTTTCTGTATTCCCGTCTTGGTAATGACCAGCTTTGGCGATACGCGGGACGCCGTCAATGCCATGCAGCGTGGTGCAGTTGATTATTTAATTAAACCGTTTGACCATTTAGAGCTATTGATGGCTGTTCGTCGCTATCTGCCTAACTTTATACAGCAAGGCGTGAACACGTATAAAATGTTAGGGGTCAGCCCGTCGATGGTGCAGGTTTTTGAACAAATCGATGCCTTTGCTCCGGTAGATGCGCCGGTGTTAATTTTGGGTGAATCGGGTACGGGTAAAGAACTGGTGGCGCGGGCCCTACATGACCAAAGCACGCGAGTGCTTCAACCCATGATTAGTGTTAATTGTGCGGCGATGACCGACAGCTTGATTGAAGATGAACTTTTTGGTCATGCCAAAGGCGCTTTTACCGGTGCAACGACCGACCGCAAAGGGCTGATTGAAGCAGCTCATCAAAGTACTTTATTTTTGGATGAAATCGGCGAGTTAAGTTTAGAGGCACAAGCGCGGTTATTGCGCGTTTTACAGGAATATGAAATTAGACGGGTCGGGTCGGTCGATACCATTAAGGTCGATTTTCGGTTAATTACCGCCACGCATCGCAATTTACTGGAAATGGTACAGGCGCGCCAATTTCGCGAAGATTTATATTTTCGTATCAGCGTGCTGGTATTGCCCGTGCCCGCCTTGCGTGAACGCGAACACGATGTTTTAGGTTTGGCACAATATTTTGTTAAACAGTTTAGCCAAAAATATAATAAGCCGTTGTTGCATTTAACTGAAGAGGCCGAAGCCAAATTATTAGCCCATAGCTGGCCAGGCAATGTCCGAGAATTACAAAACGTGTTAGAACATGCCGTGATTACGGCACGAGGTATGGTCTTAATGCCGGACATGTTAAAAATTATTGCAACGCCTAATGCGGTCAAGCACTTAAAAAATGAGCTCATGACACCTTATGTTACCCCATTGCCGGGAAATGCGGCGCCGCTTTTGAAAAGTAAATCCGGCGCTCCTCTTTTAAATGATACGTCGGTTCTACCAACTGACCTACTACTTAATGAGACCCAAGAGCCGCATCATTTGCTTCATCAACAGTTTATAGACGCTGTACGCCGCTATGAAGTCGAGCTTAATGAAACGCAATTGGCAGAAAAGCTAGGTATTAGCCGCAAAACCTTATGGGAAAAACGCCAACGCTTCAATATTATGCGCCAACCCAAACGGAAAAATGCCTAACCTAAAGTTAGCTTTAGCAGAGTTGTTGACTTACAATGCACTCATTCACCCTTTGGCTGGGCTTCAAGTTGCCTTATCAAACGCCACGCCATAAAGCCCAGGCCAAGCACCACCAAGCCCAGAAACACCCATAACGCATAACGCTGCCACGCAATCGGTACGGCTAACGTCTGCCAGGGCCCTAACGTCGCCAAAGCCTGATTAGGCTTTAATTGCTCGGGCAATTGCGGCACGGGTAAGGCCTCAAAGCCTGCAGGTGTTTCCACTAAAGCCACTTGATAGGGTGCGGTTCCTTGCGGTAAAAACCAGACTTGTTGCGCTTGTGCCTTTAAATTAGCCGTAAATTCCCCTTGCGGCCCCTGCCCTTGTACCTGCCAGCGCTGCACCGCTAGCGGCTTACCCCATAGATTAACAGGGAAATTTTTATCCGTCGGGGCATGATACAGCACCCCTGTTTTGAGATTGCTAACCTGTTCATTAGGTGGGTCATCGCTTTCGGTGCGGGTACTGTTCGGATTTATCTGTGAGGTTAAGTTCCACACCTGTCCCACAGGCACAGGCCATTCGATACCGGTTATTAGCCAAGGCGATTCTAAAGTTGCTAACCAGGTCGATGGATTGCCCTGTACGGGTTTAAACGTTATCGGATATTGCCGTAAAACCGGCGTTTCAAACTTCGTGGCATCTATACTGATTTGCGTTACGTCAAGCGGCTGGGCCAGTTCAATGCGCCAATAGGGTGTATCTGCATCGACTTCTATCTTATTTTGAACAATGCGTCCGCCATTCGCGTCAACCGCCTGCATTAATTCGCCACCCATACGGGCCGACCAGCTTAATAAATCGGGACTGGTCAGAACGGTAAAATCAGTATTAAACGGTGTGGTTTGCTGCCAGTTAACCACCAGATGCAGGCTGCCTTGTTCGGGTAGTTTATGATAATACGGATTGACCAAAACCCACGCCTTGCCTGTCGGCGCTTGATGTTGCGACGGCGGCTCGGCACCCGTATTCTCAGGCGTATTCGCGGTTTGCGGAACATTAAATTGAGTGATAATTTGCGTATCCTGGGTATTTTGCTGCAATTTAATTTGTAATTGCTGGGCATTCTGGGCGCTAATCTTGGTTTGCGGCAACCATCGATACAGTGTCAAAGGCTGCTTGGGCAGTTCAATCGTCTGTGTTAAGGGCACGATGTGCATCGGCATCATATGGTGATTGGCATCTAAAACCTGAAGCTGTAACCGGTTATGAATCGTCAACTGGCCCATCACCTGAGGCGGCAACTCAACCGCTTGCACCTGATTCGGTGCAGCACTTGCCAAATTGATTTGTGCCACCTGATAACTATTGTCAGGGTTATTTGCATAAACTGCACTGCTTATAACCCAAAACCCCAGCATTTGCACCATCGTTTTTAATAAACGAGGTTTAAAAGGCACTCTGTCAGACACGATTAAATCAGATTGTTTTAAGTAATGATTCAACATTTATTCTAAGTCCCTTGTTTGAGCAGCCGGCGGCAACGGCGCAATATAACCAATAAACAGCATCATTAAACCTGCACCAATGAATGAAATCACACGTGCAATCGCGCCAATAGTCGACAAATCCAGTAAAACCAGCTTGGCTAGCACGAGTCCCAACAAGCCCAAACCGACTTTCCATAAAGTTCGCCGTTTTAAACGACTGGCAGTCACGGTTAATACCAACGCCGTTAACGTCCATAATAGGGTCAAACCGGTTTGTACGCCGCTATTTTCCCAAGTGTAACTGCTCCAAATGCCGGTTTGATACTGCACATTGTAAAACCGTACCCACATGCTGCTCACAGTCCAAAATGCTGCTATACCTCCGCCAATCCCCAGCCATTTTTGTCCTTTTGGTCCAAGTTTGGGATACACCGCCAGCGCATATACCGCTACTGCCAACAGGGCCGTATCAAGCATGTTAAACAGGGGGAAATACGGCACCAGACCAAAGACCGGACTTAAAAAACTACCCGAATCATGCCAGTTTAACCAAAACAGGTTCCAACCCAGTAGCGGCAACACTAGATAGGCACTATTCTGTAGCAAGCGATCTTTATCCAGCCAGACGGGCATGCGTCGCGCCGCAACAAGCGCCAGCAATAACGCCGCAATCGTCAGCAAACCAGACGATGGCGCAAACGAGTACGCGGTGTAATCGACCAGAACACCCACCCCCAGTAGCAGGGTTACAAAAATCAGGACGCGACTATTAAACACAGGATATTTTGCAGAACGTCTGCGCATGGAAGGCGTGTTCAACATAAACCAGCGCCGGTACCACAGCAGGGCCAACCCTGTAAAGGCCAATAGCGTCAGACTGCCCTCAATCATATTATAATGATGGGTTGCCATAAAATAGGGTTCACTGCGCCCTGTCGAATACTGCCCCATGCTAAGAATAAGGACGACTCCGGTCATGAACAACCACACTTTGGCGGTCTGGCGCACTTGCGGCCATTGCTGTGCCCGGTCCAGCATTAGGCCAATGGCTGCCAGACTTAGCAAACCCCAGGCATAGTACGTCGGCGCAACAAACGGATTAACCGCCAGCATGGAATGCAATTGGATCGAACCGACAAGCCAGACCCACGTCGTAACCGCCAGCACCGCATAGGGCAATGCAATGGAGGTCGGGCGCGCTGTTTTTTGATAATCCTTCAGGAAAAAAGCCGAAGCCAGCCAGGCAGCCATCAACATCACCACGGGTACAATTGAACGCGTTAATCCATCGTTAATAATGCTGCCCTGGGTTCTACTACAATCACGACATAGACCCACTATATCCATCAAGCTATCATTATTCATCAGCAGCCAAGCCAGGGCTTGCAGCAGCAAACCGAACATAACAGGCCATTTTTTGTTCTGACGCACGCCAAGCCATACCAGACCTGCCCCCTGAATCACCCAGCCTATCACCGTCCATTGCGCACTTAACGCCAACGGCACCACCAGCGCCAAAAATGCTACCCCCAGCGCCAAGGTGCCTTCGGTCATCAAACGTAAATGGGGCTGTTTTTTAACCAGATAAAACCCAAGGCCAATGTAAACAGCCGCCATGACTGCACTGCTGATGGCCAACATATTGGGCAAACCGTGCATCAGACCCGCTTGAAGCCCAAACGCAGCCAACGGTACGCCAAACAGTAACGTACCATCAAGCATGGCCACGGGATTTAGTGAATTGAGCGGTTTAAATAACTCTTTAAAGGGCGTCTGGACGTTTACCGTAGAAGGTTCAGTGAAGGCATTGTTTTGCTGCTTTTTTCCTGCAATGGCTTGATTATATTGATAAATATTTTGACCATAGCGTACCAGAATAAACAAATAAAGTGCCACATGCGCAACCAGTAACCCTTCAAGCGGCCAACGAATCGTATGTAATAACGTGGTATCAAGCGATTGCCAGCCTAAAAAGCCTGCCACGCCAAAGGTAACTAGCGCGCCCAGGGTATTTAATACTTTCCAGGTTCGATAATGCGCAATCGAGGCAACGGCGATATTTAAAACCAGATAATAACCAAAAAGACCGACCAGATTATGACTGCCGGTATTGGCCACAATCGGTGCGAGAAAAGCGCCGCCAAACGCCAGCAACGCAATCGGAAAAGCATTTTGCCGCACCGACAACCACGCGCTAATGCCTGCTAAACCTGCCAATAAAACAAACGTCAATTGAGCCGGTATTACATGATAAACATTTAATGCCCAAAATAATGTTAAATAAACAATCGCAAAACCGCCGCCTTCCAGGGTAAGACCATAACCGCGTCGCTGGCCTGCAAAGCGCATGCCCAAACCGACCAGCAGTATGCCGCTTAGCACCACAAGGCCTAAATAAAACTCAATGGGAATATGGATAAACTGACTGGCTAATTTTAATAATAAAATCACCCCGACCAATAACACGATAATGCCGACGCGGACGATTAAATTTCCCCCGGTAAACCATTGTTTTAGTGCCGTTAATACCGAACTGACCATCGGAACAGAAGATTCATCGGGTTCCAGTTGAGGCTTAACGCGGCCCAAAGGCTGCGGCGCGGCATGGGGCACTATAACCGGTGGCATGGCCAGATTATCAACCGCTTGTTGCGGCTGGGTAGGATTTAAAACACTCTCTGTTATTTTGGTTGATTCAGGTATTTCCGTTAGAGGCGGCTTGGTATCAACGGTAAATGGCGTAGTTGAATTTAATGCTTGTAACTGTAGCTGGGCCAGGGTCTGTTCAAGAATAGCTACCCGCTTTTTTAAGGCGTTAAATCTTATTAATAAAATAAGTGATAGAATGACTGCCAGCATTTTAAGAATATTAAAAAGATACGTTGCCAGTAATACAAAAAAATACATTTGTTGTTATCCTACTTAGACGGGCTACAACACCCAGACAAAGCCATAACCCTTAAACCGTTTTATCTGAGCGTTTATACAGGTCAGTATAGCTCATTTTATTTATTTCGCCTAAATTCAATCATTAGCGCAACAATATAGCCGGCTAGCTTTTTATGATACAGCGTTTTTGGAAACTATCGGTCTATTAAAGCTAAGGCAACAGGCACGCGTTATCTATTTATCTTAAAATTTGGTATACTTTGCGCCGCTTGACTCCATGATAAGCAGGTGCATTTGAACATGCATTGGTTAAAATTTCAGGGTTAATCTATCAGAGGAAACTACGTCATGCAGACTTATGTTTATCGGTTATCGGTCAAACCCGCAGGCTCCACAGTGGCTGTCATGACGATGCTGTTGCTTGCGCTCACGGCCGGTCCTGCCGTTGCACGCAAGCCCGCCAAACCTGTTGAACTTGACCTGACCAATCCTGTGGATTTAGCGGCCTTAGCCACGACTGCTCTTGACAAAAGCACGCCTGATACGCTGCTAAAATCCAAACTGACTGCTAGAACAGCCAGCCACTTAGATACCATTATTAAGAAAAAAACCTTACGTGTGGCCAGTGTGGCAGGGGAAAGCACGGTATTTAACCGTGATGGCTTTACGCACGGGTTTGGCTATGATATCGCGCGCGCTTATGCCCACGATTTAAACGTTAAATTTAATTTTAAAACCTTCAAAACGCCGCAAGCCGCTTTAGAGGCTGTGCAAAAAGGTCAGGCCGATTTTGCCATGACCACCGTCGTACCGGCTTTCATTGCCAAAAAAAACCTGGCCAGTAGCGATATCAGCTGCGGCAAACCAGAAACCTTAAGTAAAAGCGGCCTAAGTTCGGCCTTAAATTGGGCGTTTCCCAATAATACCGACCCCTTATTTAGCAGTGCGACGGCTTATTTGTGCCAGCAAAGTCAGACTGGGGCAACAGGGCGACTGGCAAATTTTTATACAACCAACATTATGCGCAATCGAGTTGAGCGTGCGACCTTTCATGAACGGGTCAGTACAACGATGCCGCTCTATGCACCGGTTTTTCAAAGTAGCGCCAAGCAGCAAAAACTCGATTGGCAGTTACTGGTGGCCATGGGCTATCAGGAGTCGCATTTACAGGCGGCAGCCATTTCGCCTACAGGGGTGATGGGGCTGATGATGCTGACGCAACACACGGCCAAAGACATGGGTGTACAGGACCGAACCAATCCCTTTTTAAGCATTGAAGGCGGGGCTAAATATTTTGGCATGTTACAAAGGCAGTTTGCCAGCGTTCCCAAGCCCGACCGTGTATGGTTCTGTCTGGCTGCATACAACATGGGGCCTGCCGCACTTAACAATGTACGCGCTCAGGTCAAAAAAGCCGGTGGCGATGTCAATAGCTGGAAAGATGTTTTTCAGTATTTATCAGAAAATGCGCCTAAAAATGCCAGTTACAACCAAGCCCTGCATTATGTAACGCGTATTCGGGCTTATCTGGAAACCTTTAAGCAGGACAGCAATCTGACCAAAATAGGTAAAATGTATCGGGTTTAGTGCGTTCCATTAGGTCATCATTATGCTATTCAATACGATTAATGGCGCTAACATGCGGCCTCGTCTGCATAAACCCTACATGATCTTATGGCGTGTGCATTAAAACCTACTGGACAAACGGGGGAAAATGTAGCAAGGTAACGCTTATTTTATCGTTTAAGTGAATTTTATGAGCTGGCCGCCAAATCCTCATTCCAAACCTAATTCCCCTGTCAACAACCCGCCTACTCCATTGACCGATGCCCATTTAATGCGCGAAGTGTTGCTGGCTACGGTCACCGAGCAACAACGCGCGCGTCGCTGGAATAATTTTTTTAGGTTAGTATCGCTTGCATTAACCTTGCTGGTGCTGGGCTCGCTCGCCCGTAGTTGCAGCCATGCGGATAAAAAAACCATGCCACTCGATAGCACCATGCCACATTTAGCGGTGGTTAATATTGAAGGGGAAATTGGCAGCAAACGCGGCGGGGTTGAAAGTGATGATGTCATTAAAGCCATCAATAAAGCCTTTGCTGCCGAACAAAGTAAAGCCGTTGTGCTTAATATTAATTCGCCGGGCGGTTCACCCGTTCAATCCGATGACATCTGGCAGGATATACGCTATCAACGTACCCGATTCCCCGATAAAAAAGTCTATGCCGTAATTGGCGATTTGGGAGCGTCCGGGGCTTATTATATTGCGTCTGCTGCCGATGAAATTTGGGTGAATCCGTCAAGTTTAGTGGGTTCAATTGGCGTGATTATGCCCAACTATGGCGTAACCGAGTTGGCCAAAAAACTGGGCGTTGAAGACCGCACCCTGACGGCTGGCGCGCACAAGGCGATTTTAAGCCCGACCCGGCCTTTAGATGCCCTTGAAAAAGTCCATGTGCAAGGCGTACTTGATAATGTCCATTCACATTTTATCAATGCCGTTAAAACGGGTCGCGGTAACCGCTTAAAAGCTGATACACCCGATTTGTTTTCAGGCTTGTTTTGGAGTGGTGAGCAGGCCATTACGGTGGGTTTAGCCGATAAAACGGGTAATATTGACAGCCTGGGGCGCAGCTTAAAAATTGATAAAAAAGTTGATTACACTATCGAGCATAGTCCGCTTGAGACACTTTTTGGAAAAATGGGAACTCAGTTTGGTCAAACCATCGGCAGCGCGATGTCTCAGCAATTACAAACTCAATTGCTTGGTCACTCCTTGCCTGACAATCGGGATTTACCGTTAAAATGAGCCCTTTATACGTTCCTTCTACGCCACCTATTGACCCTTTTTTAGGTCGCGATACAGGTACTAAACCGTTATTACATTTTGTCCATGCCAATGGCGTGCCTTCGGGAACCTATCGTGTTTTGTTTGATGCATTGGCACCTGATTTTGATATTATTGGCATTCCGTTATTAGGGATCGACCCAACATTTCCCGTTAATAATCATTGGCAAAATCTTGCCGACCATATCATTGAGAGTATTCATCGTCAGCCCAGGAGCCGGCCTGTCATTGGGCTTGGACATTCTATGGGCGCCTTATGCAGTCTGCTTGCAGCTTATAAAGAACCTGCCTTGATGACCCAGCTCATTATGCTTGACCCACCGCTCATCAATGGCGCGTATTCCTTAGTAATGCATTTGTCCAAACGCTATCATGTACCGACCCTGGACCGCTTAAGCCCGGCCGGAGCTTCGGCCAAACGGCGCGACCACTGGGCCAGTCGTGAAGAGGCCGCCGAAAAATTGCGCACGCGCGGCATGTTTAAAACCTTTCACCCGCAAGCGTTTGATGATTATATTGAATATGGCCTAACCGACGACCCCAGACGTGGCGGCGTAACTTTGACCATTCCTAAAGATGTGGAAGTTGAGGTGTTTCGCACCAATCCCTCATTTTGGTGGCGACCTAATCAGGCCAAAGTGCCGATTCCCGTGCAAAATTTAACCACGCGCGACAGTGTGTTTTACCAACGTGGGTTTGTACAGCGTGCCGAACGGCAACTGGGTATTCCGTATCGACTGGTGCCACAAGGCAGCCATATGTTTCCGCTAGAATTTCCGGAAATGACCGCCCGCCAGATTAAGGCAATGACGGGGTTATTTAATACGCCATAATGTTAAAGCGCCGTTATTTAAAGCAATCTAGCTTTCTACAAGCTTTAACAGAACTGGCCATAAATTTTGATGAGATTTTTTAAACCAGCCCATATGACCAATCGTTTGATATTGATAATCAAGCGGGTTTACAGACATAAACCGCGTCTGGGCGTTGGGGTATATATCCAAAGTCGCTGAACGTATCAGGACAGGCGTTTTGGCAGCAGGGCCGATTGATGGGACAAAAAATCGGCCTGATGAACGACAACCATCGACAGCTTTAAACAGCAATTCGGTAGATGTAGTCATTACGGCTCCATAAAGGGGGAATAAAAGAAAACTCCCCATTAAAAACCGTCATCATGTCCGCTATAATATAAAATAATGAACGAAGCGCGCAAAAATGATTCACTGTTTTAGGCTTTTACCTGCTAAAGTAGATAAGACCCTTGTTTAAATTTTATCCAGACCACGGACGGTTTTATGTTTGCAGCGATGTTTAAATCTAAGTCTAAATTCACCCCCAAGCGCTCCCTCGAACAATGGCTGGCTGATTATGCTGTCAGTCATCAACACCCGTTTAACAAGGCATTGCATTGGTTTTGCGTGCCGACTATCTTTGCCAGTCTGATTGGCATGGGAATGTCATGGCAGGCAGGACTTACGTTGATTCTGCTGGCCTTGGCATTACTATTTTATGTGCAGTTATCGCCTACGCTGGCCTTTACGATGGCAGTCTTTATCGGAGCTTGTGTGGCGGCTGTGGTAGCATTGCCGTTTAAATTTAAACCCTATTTTACCGTGTTTGTGGTGGCGTGGGTCGGGCAATTTATCGGGCATAAAATTGAAGGGCAAAAACCCTCTTTTTTTGAAGATTTACAGTTTTTATTGATTGGTCCTGCATGGCTTATGCAAAAAATTGTTAGGTTTGCATAGCGGCGCGTTTTATTGTGATTGAGTTTGGTTTAGCCTGTTTCATCGGCTAAAAAATGATTAAGTACCTGATTTAAATAACGCAACCCCTGCGGTGTGGTGACTAAACGCCCTTCTTGCGACATTAAGCCCCGTTGCCTTAATTGCTCAACCACCGGCAATATGACCTGTAATGGCAACCCCGTACGTTCTTCAAACCAATAATACGGCACACCATACACCAAACGCAGCGCATTCAACATAAATTCAAACGGCAAAAGCCCCGGGGACAAAATTTGCGTTTGAATATCGGGTGCAGGCACAACGGCCAGATAATCGCGCGGCAACCGACTTTTTTGGTAACGTTCGATACGGTCAGCATAAGTAATTTTTCCATGTGCGCCCGCCCCAATTGCCAGATAATCGCCAAATTCCCAATAATTAACATTATGCCGGCAAGGCGTTGCTTTCGTCCAGGCCGATACTTCATACTGCATAAACCCCGCCTGAATCAACAACTCTTCACCCGCCGCCTGGATATCCGCCAATGTGTCTTCATCAGGTAAAATCGGCTGTTCCCTAAAAAAGACCGTATTGGGTTCAATGGTCAGTTGATACCATGAAATATGCGTCGCACCTGCCAGAATGGCTGCCTGTAAATCAAACAAGGCCTGCTCAAGGGTTTGGCCGGGCAACCCGTGCATCAAATCGACATTGACGCGCTCAAAACCGGCTTGGCGTGCGGCAATAATGGCCGTTTTTGCCTCATCAGCCGAATGAATACGCCCAAGACGCTTTAACGCCGCATCATTAAAAGATTGCACGCCGACGGATAACCGATTAATGCCCGCCGCAAGATAATCGGCAAACGGAGCATGTTCAAGGGTTCCTGCATTGGCTTCAATGGTGATTTCCATATCGGCTTGAAAATTAATAACCTTTTGAATTTCCTCAAATAAAAACTGATAACCGCCTGCCGAAATGAGTGATGGCGTGCCCCCGCCCACAAATATACTGGTGAGCGTCCGCCTCTGTATTTTGGGTAACTGTGCCTTAAAATCGGCCAATAATGCCCATAAATAATCCCGTTCCAACTGCGGCGTCAAGCCCGTTTCGGGTACGGTATGCGAATTAAAATCGCAATACGGACATTTTTTAACGCACCACGGCATATGAATGTACAGTGTCAACGGGATTTTTACAGGGTCTAGGGTCATGTTGAATGGGTTTTCAGGTTAAAAATTCGTTGGAAGTGTACGGGATTTTAAAGTAGCTGGTAAATATTTTTAGGATTTAGACTGGTCAAGCCCAGTTCATTTTTAAATTCTTCTCTGCCCAGATCAACCGGACTTTAGTAAAAAGCAGGATTTTGCCGCCCAAAAATGGTATATTGACCGCGCTTTAAAGGCCTTAAAAAATCCTAAAGATAGCGCACAGTTTACGCACCCGTCCGTAATGTTAATGAGAATGGCATGAATTATTGGCTAATGAAATCGGAACCGACGTTTTGCGGCATCGACCATTTAATAGCTCAAGGCGTGATGTTGTGGGACGGTGTGCGCAATTATCAGGCGCGTAATTTTTTACGGCAAATGCAGGTGGGCGACCCGGCGCTGTTTTATCATTCCAACTGTAAAACGTCGGGCATTGCAGGTCAAATGAAAATTGTCCGCGCAGGCTACCCCGACCCGACCCAGTTTAATGCAGAAAGTCGCTATTTCGACCCTAAATCGACCCTGGAAAAACCGCGCTGGACCGGTGTAGATGTAGGCGAAGGTCAAAAATGGCCGAATTTACTCCCGTTATCGAGTTTACGCCAAATGCCTGAACTTGAAGGCCTTGAACTGCTTAAACGTGGCAGCCGCTTATCGTTAATGCCATTAACTAAAGCACAATGGCAGGCCATTTTGGCTGAAAAAGAATATGTTGATGAACATGTGACGAATTAACATGGATTCACACTAACAACCTCATTATTAATTTAGAAGTTTTTAAGGAATATCCCATGACATTGTATTTTAATCCGCTTACAACGCGCCTACTCACCTTAAGCGGCATAATGGCCTTAAGTTTAAGTCTGTCGGGCTGTGGGGGTGGCGATGGCAACACGGCAGATGCTTTGTTACCTGAAGCATTAAAAGACGGCCAAAGCGGTCTGTTTTTGGGTCATATCGTTGGAACTGCGGCAGACGCGCCTAATCCAAACCCGCAAGGGCTGTATATCAATGTGCCGTCGGGCAGTACGGGCAATGTAACGGGGCAGGCATCATTTAAATATCAACCTTGTCAGGCAACCAACACGCTGGATATTTTTGGAAAAAAATCGATTAGTCAAGTTTTGGCCACCATGAATGGCACCTTGGAAAAAGCCTCGATTAATCAAGCTGATATAACGATTTTAACCAATTTTAACGGCGGTTATCGCTCAACCGATACCAGTTGGGGCGGCTCATATTTGTTCCAGGTAGGCAATACCAGTAAGGATTTTTGGGCAAATGACTGCTCGCCACCCTATCATTATACGGTGTCAAGTAAAGGTGAATGGCGTGCTTATCCTGTCGGCACCAAAATACCGGCTAATTTTTTGGTGAGAAATGCAGGCAGCAACGTCATTAGCTGGCAAAATGCACCCGCTACGTCCGCAAGCATGTTGCTCAGCGTGCTTAACCCGACAGCCGTGGGCGGCACCCAGCAAAATGCCTTTGTTTATCAAACAATGATTTCAAATCTGCAAGCTGCCAATACCAGCCAGGTTTTACCCAATACGGTGATTTTGCCCAATACGCCATACCTAGTACTGGTGCAACTGTTTGACAGTGCTCATCATTTAGTGGCAATTGATAGCGAAACGATGACCTTTTAAACAGGACATTTTAACCCAGACCTTTTAAAGAGTATGTTTTAAACAGAACGTTTAAGGCACCTTATGGGCGCATACATTACTGGATAAGGCATGTTTAATTCAGTACCCACTTCGGCATCTTTAACAGCCCCTTCCTGGCAAACCGAATTCAAACAGATTGGCCGTCTGATGTGGCCGCTATTGGTAACGCAAGTCGCGCAAACGGCATATGGTCTAATCGATACCGTAATGGCTGGTCGCGTATCGGCTGAAGATTTGGCAGCAGTGGCGATTGGTGCCGGACTATGGCTGCCTCTATTGTTGTTTATCAATGGGGTTTTAATGGCCACAACGCCTTTGGTCGCTGAGTCTTTAGGCGCCAGGCGTTTGGCAGACGTACCACGCGTGGTCCATCAAGGGCTATGGATTGGCCTTATTTTGGGTGTGAGCGGCATTTTAGCGCTAAATTGTGTACCGCTATTATTTGATATCTTACAGGTTCCCATTACGTTACGGGCTAAAACCGCGTTGTATATTCAAGGCGTTAGCCTTGGGCTGCCGGCCTGCGCGCTCTATAACGTCATGCGCAACTATACCGAAGCGCTTGGACAACCGCGTCCCGTGACCGTTATCAGCTTAATTGGGCTTATGCTCAGTATTCCGGCGAATGCGCTCTTTATTTATGGTTATGGGCCCATACCAGCTTTGGGCGGTGCAGGCTGTGGTCTGGCAAATGCGATTGTGTTATGGATTTTAACCATCGTTTTAGCCTGGTATGTTACCCATGCCAAACGTTATACAGCCGTGCGGTTATTCCAGTGGTTTGAACTCCCGCATATAGATCATATTCGCCAATTTTTAATCTTGGGTTTACCCATCGGCGTTGCCATTTTTTTTGAGGCCAGCTTGTTTACGTTAGCGGCAGTTATTTTAAGTCCGCTAGGCGCGCAAGTAGTGGCAGCGCATCAAATTGGATTATCAGTTACTTCACAACTTTTTATGCTACCGTTGTCGCTGGGCATGGCCTTGACCATTCGGGTGGGCAATTTTTACGGCCAGCAACATTGGGCGGCTTTATTAATGGTACAACGGGTCGGGTTCTGGCTGGGCACCGGCATTGCATTAAGCGTTATGCTGTTTATCGCGTTTATGAGGCACACTTTAGCCGCCGCCTACACGGCCGATGTCGCTGTACAGCAGTTAGCCGCACAATTATTGATTTTAGCAGTCTTGTATCAGTTATTTGATGCTTGGCAGATTACCTCTGCAGCCGTGTTGCGTGGTTTGCAGGATACGCGCGCGCCCATGTGGATTACCCTGTTTTGTTACTGGGGGATTGCCTTGCCGCTTGGCATTTATTGTTCACGCTGGGCCGGTTATGGGGCGCAAGGATTTTGGGCAGGGCTGGTCGTCGGATTAGGCTTGGCAGCCATGTTACTGTTGGCACGGGTGCAGTATTGGAAACAACATTATCGGCGTTTACTGCCAGACTCATGATGAATAATAACGTTAAACAAAAAATGATGACAAAACCCAAACTTGCGGCGGGCGCGGTGTTTGTCATTGCCGATGTGGAATGTCACGATACGGTTTTAGCATTAAAATACTGGCAGCGTTTGAGTAAAGTCGTGTTCGTCGGCAAGGGGGAGGGGACACTGTTTGGTTTTATCGTTTCTGAGCGCGTATTTGACGAAACTCTGTTTGATAAACCCGCGCTTGACGATATGGCACCCGATGTCGCTCAGGTCACTTTTGGCAATACCATGATTTACACGTTTGCACGATTTTTAAAACGTGGCGCATGGCCAATTATCGGTTATCAACCTGTGACCGATGCCGAACAGCAATTGACCTTACATTTGGTCGGGTCCAGTCTGCATTTTTTGGACCAAAATTTAGGCGTGGTTGCTGCCAAAGACCGTAAAAAATATCCGAATCAGGCACTTAGTTTCTTTGGTGCAGTGTATTATCATATCAACCTACTGCCGCCGTTAACTTAATGGAACGATTTTATAAGGGGCAGATTTCCAGCATTCATCACTTGATTTAATACGATTCCTTGTTGGGCAATGAATTCCGGCCAAACCAGGTTATTCCAATTGTTTTAAATCCCCGATAGTTCCAGATACGGCACCCAGTACCGCCGTTAGCCCCAAAACTTATACACATTAAAACGTTGAAAATATAGCTAGGTGGAAAGGTTTTTTGCTATCATTAACCCCACTCAAATGTAGGATAATCATAAATGCTTGGTTCTCGCAAAAAAATCAATATCCCTCGCCTGCCAGCCGCTCATGTGTCTGCATTACTAAACCGTGTACAAACCGGTCAATTTAATTTTGCGCAGGTGATTGAATTTATTGATAATATTTATGAATATCAACCGGTTAGCTTTTATAACGGTCCTCTGGTCCATGCAGCAGGCGAAAGCGAAGGCAGTGCCAAAGTGTTTGGTTTTGCTAAATTGCACGATTTAAGTGTCCTCGATACCTTAAGTTTGTTTGCCGAGCATTATCAAGCGGTTAAAGGTAACGAAAAAGGCACCGACCACCCTAATATTCGGAATTTTATCCGTTACGGCTGGTCAGGCTTTCGCATGGATCATTTGCCGTTTGTACGCGTTAAGCCCAATTAAACGGCTATTTTTATTTTATCGTACGGGCAGCAACTGACGGGATTTAACAAGTTCAACAGCTGCCTGGAACGAAGAAACTATCGCTCCTTATCGATCTTTTGACGATCATGTCGTCCTGTTAAAGACGCTCTGTTATTACCTCATTTTTTAGGAAAATATCCCTTACCTTATGCAATCCAATAATGAAACACAACCCCTTACCGATACCCAGGTTCCCTTTGAAGACTCTATTGAACCGTTGGTTTTGCTGTGGGTTTTACGCATTTTGGCCCCGCTCGGTGGTCATGTGTTGTTTATTCGAACACATGGTTATGACCAGTTGGAATTGGCTGAAAAATTAGGTTTATTGCGCCCAAGCCCTGATGATAAGGACGAAGAAGAATTTGATGCAGCCACTGCACGTCGGGCCTTATTTGCACTTTATCACACCATAAAAGCCCAACCGCAACCGCCTGCCCCTGAACCCCTGCATACCAATGTTAAACGCTTGGGCGAAATCTTAGAATTAACCGACGTTGAGCAGCAGATTTTAGAGTTTATCACGCTGTTACATACCGATAATACGCTTGATAATGCCGCCGATACGCTAGGCTTATTTTCCTCTAATCGCCTGTATTCCATTATTGCGTATATTTTAAATTTACCCACCCAGGAGGTTAAGCAGGCATTAAGTCGCGGTTCAGCGCTGTATAATTCGGAACTGATTGCCGTTGACCATAACGGAACGTATCGGTTGCGCAGCAAAATCGATATTTTAAGCAACAATTTGGCGCGGCATTTAAGCCAAGAATGCGAAAGCCCGTATGATATTCTACGCGATAATATTGAGCCTGCACCGCCCGCCAGTCTGAGTTTAGCCGATTATCCGCATATTGCCCCAACCCTTGAAGTCGCATTGCCGTATTTGCGCCATGCCTTGGAAACTGCGCAGGTTGGGGTTAATATTTATGTGTACGGCATACCGGGTACGGGCAAGACCCAACTGGTGCGAACGCTGGCGCAGACGCTGAATGTACCGCTTTATGAAGTGGTCAGCAGCGATAATGACAACGAGCCCATTCAAGCCAATCGTAGAATGCGCGCTTATCAGGTGGCGCAAAATATTTTTAAAAATCAAAAGACATTGTTGGTTTTTGATGAAACCGAAGATATTTTTCAGGACAATATGGGCGGTGGGGCCAAAAGTACCGCACACAGCCATAAGGCCTGGATGAATCACACGCTGGAATATAACCCGACGCCAACCTTTTGGATTTCCAATAACCGCTTCATTGATCCGGCTTTTATGCGCCGTTTTGATTTGGTCATTGAACTGCCCAATCCGTCCGAAAGGCTGCGTGAGCGCATGATTACTCAGATGGGCGGCTCATTATTGACCGAAAAAACCATACAAAAACTGGCTGCACACCCCGACCTGACTCCGGCGGTCGTGCAACGGGCCATTGACGTGGTTAAAACAGTCGAAACGTATATTACCGATGCCAATGAAAGCGTACAGCATTTAATCTCCAATACGTTGCTGGGTCAGGGGCACGCGCGGTTATTGTCCAACGACGCTCATGCCCTGCCCGGGTATTATGACCCTGCGTTTTTGCGTACCGACACACCGCTTAAGGCCATAAAAGAAGGCTTGGCGCGTTATCCTGCCGGGCGTGTTTGTCTATATGGGCCAGCAGGTACGGGTAAAACGGCTTTTGCGCGCTGGCTTGCGCATGAACTTGACCAACCGCTGTTGGTTAAACGCGGCTCCGATTTGCTGTCAAAATGGGTAGGCGAAACCGAGCAGAATTTGGCTGGGGCCTTTCAAAGTGCTGAAGCCGACAATGCCATTTTATTGATTGATGAAGTCGATAGTTTTCTGCAAGACCGTGGACGTGCTCAGCAAACTTGGGAAATTTCGGCCATTAACGAATTGCTAACACAGATGGAAGGATTTTCAGGCATTTTAATGGCATCGACCAACCGTCTAGAAGATTTGGACAGTGCAGCCTTACGCCGTTTCGACTTGAAAATTAAATTTGATTTCCTAGATAGCGCGGGCGTGTGGGCCATGTTTACGGCAGTGGCCGGGCAATTAAATCTGCCTCTAACGGATATTGATGCGCTTAAAAAACGCCTGTCGCATGTTTCTAATTTAGCCGCCGGTGATTTTGCAGCAGTAGCCCGTCAGGCACGTTTTAATCCAATAACCAGTGCCGATATTTTACTCGATAAACTATTGCAAGAAGCGCATTTAAAAAGTGGTGCACGGCAAAATATGGGGTTTTTGGGCAGTTAAACCCTGCCTGATGCTCGCCGTCAAACAGCGAGTCTAATGCATGAATGTTCATTATGCACCCCGCCTAAAGGTTCTGGCGGGTCTATGCCATTTTTTTCAAATAGTCCAATGCCCCCAATCCGGCAGCGTGCCCCGTTGCCAAACACGCCGTCAGCAAATAGCCGCCCGTCGGTGCGTCCCAGGCCAGCATTTCGCCACAACAGAATACGCCCGGATACTGTCTGAACATTAAATTGGCCCCAAGTGATGAAAAAGCCACACCGCCTGCCGTACTGATGGCTTCATCAATCGGCTGCAAACCTGTAACAGTCAAGGGGAGCGCCTTAACAGTCTGCGTCACTTTATCGAGATGGGTCCAGTCGTGACGAGACAGTACTTCTCGAATCAGGGCACTTTTGACGTTATCCAGACCTGCTTTACGCCATTGATTCGTTAAACTGTCAGAGGTTTTTTGCGCTTTTAATAAACGTGCAATAAGCGTTTGGTATGAAATATCGGGGAGTAAATCCAGCCACAATTGAGCGTGCTGCTGATGTTCTAGCGCCCTGCGTATCGGCTGCGATAAAGCATAAATCAGGCTGCCCTCAAGACCATACGGCGTAATCACCGCTTCACTTTTTAAGCCTTCACGTTGCAGAGGCTTTACTTGAGTTTCTCCATCAACATATCCCGCTACCCGTTTCAACGGTTGTCCCGCTAACGCCTGCAAATGCTTCGACCAGGCAATATTCACGCCACCGTTAGAAGGCTGCAACGCTTCAACCTCCACACGTTCAGCCAGCCAGCTTATAGCCTGACCGTCTGACCCCAGTCGCGCCCAACTACCGCCCCCTACGGCCAAAATCACCGCGTCAAAGGCCAAACGGTGTTCCGTTCCCTGCGCATCTTTAAAAATTTGTAGCCCTGTTTGAGAGAGTTCTGCTTGCGGATTGTCTTGCCAGCCCAGCCAGCGCCAACGATAAAAAAACTCGACCTGTTGCTGTTTTAATTGGATTAACCATTGACGCAGCAACGGCGCAGCTTTCATATCCGTCGGAAAAATTCGCCCTGAACTGCCGATATAGCTGTCAATGCCCAGCGACTTCATCCAACGGCGAACATGTTCGGCATTAAACAGTTCCAAAAAGGGCTGCATGTGTTTGGCTGGCGTATAACGCGCTAAAAATTGCAGCAACGGTTCGCTATGGCTAATATTTAAGCCGCCTTTGCCCGCCATCAAAAATTTACGTCCCGCGCTGGCCTTATGCTCAAACACCTGCACCCGTACCCCTGCCTGCGCCAATACTGTAGCCGCCATCAATCCGGCGGGTCCGGCTCCAATAATCGCAACCCGTCTGTTGTTCAGGGCCAAACTAGGCATCGGCTGAAACCCAGGTATCAAATAAGGTCACGTAATCAACCGGTTTGGTCAAAATTAATGCTTGGCACGGTTCACCGCGCGCCAGATATTTAATTTCAAAATGCGTGCGGCCGACCGGTTGACCGTTGTTGATAAAATCTTCCGAACGTATGTCACTAAGCGCTACAGGCAATTGCCACACCGCTTGGGCCTGATGAACGGCTTCTTCGATATAATCAGGGATATTACTGGCTAAAACGATCTGTCCGTTAGGTTTTAAACGTGATAATAAAAATTCAAAAAACGGCATGTTAAGCCAACGCTGTGAGGCATTTTTAGGTTCCGGATTGGGGTACAAAATAAATATTTTTTGAATCGATTGTGGCGGTATGGCATACACTATCCAGGGCACCGCATCGGCATGAATCGCATGTAAATTAGGCAACGCTGACGGCGTCAAATGCCGTTGCCAATGCTTAAATTTTTCGGCAGTGCGCTCGATGGCATACAGTTGGACGGCTGAATGTTGCTGCGCAATTTGCATGGCATGCAGGCCCCGCCCCGCGCCGATTTCCAGCCAAATGTCAGAGGTTATCGGCTCAAAATGAGGTGCTTTAAAATCTCGTGGGGGCTTTAAGGCGTGTGGCTGAAAAATGCGTCTGGAACGCTGCAACATGGCAAAAAGCCTTTAAAAATGAGGTCAAACATCATATCATTATGCGCTTAAATCGTTCTTTAGCGCAAGGATTCGCCATGTCACACCCTGTTGACCCTCAAACGCCTGCCATTTCCCTTTTAATACTAGATTGCCCGCACTGTGCAACTAAAACCGCTTGGCAAGGTAACGCGCATCGGCCGTTTTGTTCAGCGCGCTGTAAGCTCATCGATTTGGGCGCCTGGGCGACCGAAGGCTACAGTATACCGGTCGATGACCCTCATTTTGCTCAGCCTGATGAGCATGAAAATGACGTTTAAAGCATATTTTGTCATCATTTAAGGCCCCATTCGTAACGGCAAACGATATTCTTCTTCAACAATCTGACGCGCCACAAACATAATGAGTTGCCGCAACCAGCGATGTGCCGGGTGATGGTGCAATAGCGGACACCAGGCCATTTTCAGCTCAAATTCAGGAATATAAAACGGCGGTTCCTTGATGACAATACGGTCATTTTCGGCCTGCATGCGAGCCACGCGGGTCGGTAGTGTCGCCACCAGATCAGCATTGGCCGCCAACAACGCTGGCATTTGATAATGACGGGTAAAAATGCTGATTTTACGTTTTTGCCCAATACGGTCTAGTGCCTGGTCAATCCAGCCCAATCCCCCTGATTTTTCCGGATTAATGCCAAACCCAATACCCATGCCGGTTTTAGATACCCAGATATGCTGGGCTTCCAAGTACGTTTTTAAATTAAAATGCTGCAAAATCGGGCTACTGGCCGACAATAAACAGCTAAAACTATCGCGCCACACCAGCACCTGATGAAAACTTTGCGGAATTTCATTAAACCGGTTAATCGCCAGGTCGACTTTGCCCTGTTCCATAGCGCGGTAGGACACATCGCTTGGCGTTAAAAAATCAAGGACAACATTCGGTGCCTCGCTGCGCAGCGCCTTCACCAAACGCGGTACCAGCGTCGCCTCGGCATA
>JAGLBJ010000110.1 GCA_018260315.1 Moraxellaceae bacterium
GTGGAGTACCGCAATGCACCTCCTTTGTTGGGTGAGCATACTCAGCAAGTGCTGGAGCAGGTGCTGGGGTTGAAGTCGGGAGCGGTAGAGGCTTTGCGCCGGTCTGGCGTGCTGTAGCTATATAGATGGGTGCGTCAGCACCCCTCTATATATGTGTGGCGGGTATGATTTTGGGTTAATTGATAGAGTCACTCAATTAGTCCTTGACTCAGAATTCCAACGGCCTATAATTCGCCCACTTCCGGCGCAGTCGAAACGGAAAACTCCTTGAGTTTCAATGAGTTGGATGGTTCTTCGGCAGTGTCAGCTTCAAGTCATCGAAGCAGGAATTAAGGTGTTGACAGCAGCGTGTAACGCTGTAGAATTCGCCTCCCGCTAACGAGAGATCGAAAGCGCAAGTGGTTGATGTTACAAGGGAAACTTTGAAAACATCTTAAAATAACCGCTTGACAGCAACAGAGGCTGCTGTAGAATACGCGCCTCGGTTCAGACGAAAGATCTAAACCAACCGCTCTTTAACAACTGAATCAAGCAATTCGTGTGGGTGCTTGTGGAGTCAGACTGATAGTCAACAAGATTATCAGCATCACAAGTTACTCCGCGAGAAATCAAAGATGTAACCAACGATTGCTGAGCCAAGTTTAGGGTTTCTTAAAAACCCAAAGATGTTTGAACTGAAGAGTTTGATCATGGCTCAGATTGAACGCTGGCGGCAGGCCTAACACATGCAAGTCGAGCGGTAGAGAGAAGCTTGCTTCTCTTGAGAGCGGCGGACGGGTGAGTAATATCTAGGAATCTGCCTGGTAGTGGGG
>JAGLBJ010000111.1 GCA_018260315.1 Moraxellaceae bacterium
CGAAGAAACAAGTCAAAGAGAGAGAGAGAGAGAAGAAGCAGGAACAGAAGGTTAGAGAGAGAGAGAGAGATGGAGACAGAGAGAGAGAGAGAAAGAGAGGGAGAGAGAGAAACGGAGAGAGATAGAGATATAAATAAAAATAAAATTAAAACAGAGAGAGAGAGACACAGAGACAGAAGATGAGAAAGAGAGAGAGGTAGAGAAAGGAAGACAGAAAGGGAGAGAAACAGAGAGAGAGATAGAGATATAAATAAAAATAAAATTAAAACAATTTTATTTTTATTTATATAGGACAATTTTTAACAAGAGGGAGAAAGAAAAACATGGACACAAATAAAGAGAGAGAGAACAGGGACAGAAGGTGAGAGAGAGAGTCAGGGAAAGGAAGACAGAAAGGGAGAGAGAAACAGAGAGAGATAGAAAAATAAATAAAAATAAAATTAAAACAAAGAGGGAGAGAGAAAAACATAGACACAAATAGAGAGAGAGACAGAGACAGAGAGAGAGAGAGAGAGAGAGAGAGAGAGACAGAGAAAGAGAGAGTAATTAATAATAAAATTAAAACAAACAAAGAGAGAGAGAGAGAACAGGGACGAAGGTGAGAGAGAGAGGCAGAGAAAGGAAGTCAGAAAGGGAGAGAGAAACAGAGAGAGAGAGATAGAGATATAAATAAAAATAAAATTAAAACAAAGAGGGAGAGAGAAAAACATAGACACAAATAGAGAGAGAGAGAGAGAGAGAGAGAGAGAGAGAGACAGAGAAAGAGAGAGATAATTAATAATAAAATTAAAA
>JAGLBJ010000112.1 GCA_018260315.1 Moraxellaceae bacterium
GCTACGCCTGATTTAATTCCGGTCGCCTTTTTTGGCGCGCATATGGAAGGCCTGCCATTAAATAAAGATTTGCAGGCTCTGAATGCACAATTCTTATATACGGCTAAGACGGCTCCCATTTATGAATTTTATGCGCTGGCCGGTGGGCCGCCGTATCGTCCGGGTATTGTGCGCGTTAATGCCCCCACGCAGGGCCATGCGATTGATTGTGAAGTATGGGGGTTAACGGCTGAGGCGCTAGGCAAGCTAATAGTTTCCATTCCGGCGCCACTTGGCATTGGTACAATTACTTTAGACAATAACCAGCAGATTAAAGGATTCATTTGTGAACAGGCAGGTTTAGAAGGGTCACAAAATATTACTCAATGGGGTGGCTGGCGGCAGTATCTTGCTCACAATCGTTAGCTTCTGCCATTTTATGGCCGATTAAAATATATTGATAGGGCTAAGTTGCGTTTCTAAATCACCTATGCGGCGTTGAAGCATAGCATTCAAATAAATGGGTTATGTTGATGCTTTCTAAATCGCCTATGCGGCGTTGAAGAAGATATCACGGGTGAGGCCGATCCTAAACGTTTTCTAAATCGCCTATGCGGCGTTGAAAGATAGCCCCGAAGAATATTTTAATGCTATCAATTTCTAAATCGCCTATGCGGCGTTGAAGCTATTGATGACAAATTCATCATTCAATTAAGCTTTCTAAATCGCCTATGCGGCGTTGAAGATGGACGTTGGCCATGCAGCCAGCCAATATGTATGAACCGCCCCGGGATTGTCGGAGACTCAACTT
>JAGLBJ010000113.1:0-390 GCA_018260315.1 Moraxellaceae bacterium
ATAATTTTATTGACTCATTGCGTCAGGTAAGTAGAATGCATCGCATCAGACGGCAGCCAACAGGTAGCCTGAAGATAGTTAAAAAAATCAGTAAGTTCTGATTAATGCGGGAATAGCTCAGTTGGTAGAGCACGACCTTGCCAAGGTCGGGGTCGCGAGTTCGAGTCTCGTTTCCCGCTCCAAATTTTGTTTTTTGGAGCTACGCATAGTCCAGGAAACATGAAAAATCAGCCATTGGCTGTTTTTTTTTGCTTCACCCAGCAACTTTGTTTCGACAAGGTTGAGTGAAAAGTCAGAGCGATAACTCCGGTTAATGCGGCTGACACTGAAATGTACACTGTATGTTTCGGGCAACGTCCCCTTCGTCTAGTGGCCTAGGACACCGCCCTT
>JAGLBJ010000113.1:399-770 GCA_018260315.1 Moraxellaceae bacterium
CGGTGTGCTCTGAATCGCTATCTGAATTTCAGCGGCTACGCTACAGGTGTGGCGGGGATTCATTTGCCCGACTGTTGAGTGCGCGCAAGGAAATGCTACTTGCTTAATCACGCCTCTTGGGCGGATCAACAAGAGAATCTGTATGAACAATGTGAAGAAGTGGCTCGGCGGGCCGCTATTGGCGTTTTTGCTTCTCACGCAGCCGGTGCTGGCCGACAACTCGGCAGCGCCGGTTCACTTCGGTGACATTACCTGGGAGAGCGGTAGCCTGATTACTGAAGTGCTACGCCTGATCACCGAAAAAGGCTACGGCGTTGCAACCGACACCTTGCCCGGCAGCACCGTGAGCCTGGAGGCCGCCCTGGCCAAAA
>JAGLBJ010000114.1 GCA_018260315.1 Moraxellaceae bacterium
AGTTCATTATTCGTCATTATTATGTTCAATTAGTTTAAGAAGTATTAGATTTAAATATGTTTTAGATTTTCATTTTAATTTGTGATATAGGTTATTAATAATTACTTAATGTAAACAAAACTTGTGCAAGTATTTAGTGATAAATAAATGAATAAATTTCTAATTATAATTGTTGTTTCTAACACCGTTTATTCCAATTTCTTTTGGGTTATGACTTAGCCAACTTCTTCAGCTATTGGCTTTTTCAATGGCAGATCGAAAGTGACCAATGAAAGAGCCAACAGCTGAATAAATTGGCCAATTCTACTAGGATCAGTTCCGGTTTCCACGAGCCAATCTTGGAAGGAAACATCATCAATCACCAACACCCATCGTTCAAACTACTTTAACACGACATTATAGCTCAAAAAATACAAGAAAAATAAATGGATATTAAACCAAGCCGTGAAATCATAAAAAATGTAATAATGGATTATTTGCTTTTTGAATTTGATTTTTATTTTTTTATTTTTTTTTTTTTTTTTGTTTTTTAGTGTTTATTGAAGTTTATTATTTATTATTTTTAATTATATTCGTTTTTATTGTTTTTTGGTTTGTCTATGTTTTGTTTGTAATTTTTTAATTTTTTTTTGTATTTCGCTTTTCTTCTTTTATGTTTTGTCAAAAGTTTTGTTTGTAATTTGTTAATTTTTTTTTGTATTTTGTTTTTCTTCATTTAAGTTTAGTCTATGTTTTGTTTG
>JAGLBJ010000115.1 GCA_018260315.1 Moraxellaceae bacterium
AGTCATTATATTAGTTATTTTATATTGGAGTCATTATATTAGTAATTTTATGAGTTAATTTTTTAGTTATTGCATTGGTTATTTTATATTAGAGTCATTATATTAGTTATTTTATGAGTTAATTTTTTAGTTATTACATTGGTTATTTTATATTAGAGTCATTATATTAGTTATTTTATATTGGAGTCATTATATTAGTTATTTTATGAGTTATTTTTTTAGTTATTATATTAGTCATTTTATATTAGAGTCATTATATTAGTTATTTTATATTGGAGTCATTATATTAGTTATTTTATGAGTTAATTTTTTAGTTATTACATTATTTATTTTATATTAGAGTTATTATATTGGTTATTTTATGAGTTATTTTTTTATTTTATAAAAAATTGGGTTATTTTATATTAGAGTCATTATATTAGTTATTTTATGAGTTATTTTTTTAGTCATTACATTGGTTATTTTATATTGGAGTCATTATATTAGTTATTTTATCAGTTAATTTTTTAGTCATTACATTGGTTATTTTATATTAGAGTCATTATATTAGTTATTTTATGAGTTATTTTTTTTGTGTGCGTTTCGGCCACGCGTTTCAGACGATTTTCTCCTAACCCGCTAATTCCTTCACCCTCATGCCAAACTGTTGCTTTTGTTCTTCTGCCCACTTTTTCCATCTGTCTTTCGTTTTGTCGTTCGTTTTGTCTTTGGTTTGTCCGCAACAAGGATTTCAG
>JAGLBJ010000116.1 GCA_018260315.1 Moraxellaceae bacterium
CCTATTTTCTAGCCCTTACTTGGAGTAGAGCTCGACAATCAGGCTTTCGTTGATGTCGGCGGACAGATCACTGCGAGCAGGAACGTTCTTGAAAACGCCCGACTTCTTCTCAGTGTCTACTTCTACCCATTCTACGCGGCCACGTTGGGCACACAGATCGAGAGCTTGGACAATGCGAAGTTGGTTTTTTGCTTTCTCGCGAATCGCGACAACGTCACCAGCACGAACCTGGTACGAAGGAACGTTAACGGTTTGGCCGTTTACGCTGACGGATTTGTGCGATACCAGCTGACGGGATTCGGCACGAGTCGAACCAAAGCCCATACGGTATACAACGTTGTCCAGACGGCATTCGAGCAGTTGCAGCAGGTTTTCACCGGTTGCACCTTTCTTGCCAGCAGCTTCTTTGTAGTAGCCGCTGAACTGACGCTCGAGAACGCCGTAAATACGACGGACCTTCTGCTTTTCACGCAGTTGGGTGCCGTAATCGGACTGGCGACCGCGGCGTTGGCCGTGGATACCAGGTGCTGCTTCAATGTTGCACTTCGATTCGATCGCGCGCACGCCGCTCTTCAAGAAGAGATCGGTGCCTTCGCGACGAGCGAGTTTGCATTTTGGACCAATGTAACGAGCCATTCTTTACAATCTCCTGGATTACACGCGGCGCTTCTTCGGCGGACGGCACCCGTTGTGCGGGATTGGCGTCACGTCGGTGATGCTGGCG
>JAGLBJ010000117.1 GCA_018260315.1 Moraxellaceae bacterium
CCGCGTTGAAGCCCCTCCTCATTCTAAAAACTCGGCAACTCACTTTCCATAACCGCCCCTCGTCCTTGAAGATAGCCACCATTATTCAAAAGCCCATCGTTTATTTCTAAATCGCCTATGCGGCGTTGAAGAGGTTCCTTTGGTTTAGAAGGGGATTTCGTCATTTCTAAATCGCCTATGCGGCGTTGAAGGTAATGCCGCTTAGCAGTCGGTCACGTCGTCATTTCTAAATCGCCTATGCGGCGTTGAAGTCGGCAAGGTTAGGGTACTCAAACGCGTTCAATTTCTAAATCGCCTATGCGGCGTTGAAGGCTGAACATAACGCATAACGCTGTAACGCAATTTTCTAAATCGCCTATGCGGCGTTGAAGGCTTACTCCAATTAAATTGGCTAAGCCTTGCTTTTCTAAATCGCCTATGCGGCGTTGAAGGATACAGCGCTCGTTTAAACGGTCAAACGAACTTTCTAAATCGCCTATGCGGCGTTGAAGCATGCCGATGGTGTTGCGCTTGGCATTAAAGATTTCTAAATCGCCTATGCGGCGTTGAAGAGAGACGCTTAATAAGCGCACATTTCAATACTTTTCTAAATCGCCTATGCGGCGTTGAAGACTGCTTAGTGAATGTGGCTTGTCTTACTACTTTTCTAAATCGCCTATGCGGCGTTGAAGAAACGCGGTACTGGT
>JAGLBJ010000118.1 GCA_018260315.1 Moraxellaceae bacterium
TGTGCGCTTAATTACTTGACCATACAACCCCAAAGGGTCTTCTCTTTAGAGTATATGTTTAGCAATTATAACGATATCACCTTGATAATTTACGCTTGATTCAGTTCTCTTATTACCTTTTTTATAACCAACCCCTTGGGATAACAGCAATACTCTACTAGCTATTGACGTTAAAGCGGTTGGTTAAGGGTTAGCAGATGGCTCAGTGATGATTCATCTGCTAACCGTCTATACAACTCATATCTATGTTTTTAAATAGTAATAACACTGTCATCCAGTTGTCATGTTCTTCTTTTACGCTTTCTGTATAAAACAGAACTAAAGAATCGCTTTACTGATTGCTTAGTTCTGGTTTATCTGGTGTTTACGGTTCGCTTTAGGGTCTGTCACTATATATGGTGGAGCCAAACGGAGTCGAACCGTTGACCTCCTGCGTGCAAGGCAGGCGCTCTACCAACTGAGCTATGGCCCCTGAGAAGCGTTAAAAAATTGCATCGCAATTTTAGCTTCGCAAGGAAAATCCTTTAAATAGGATTTTCAAAAAGCTTAAATTACTTTCTGAGCTCTTTTTATTAACTCTTAGCAAGAGAAAATTGCTGACGCATTGAGCGTTTTTACAATAGGCTGTTATATCTACTATGCTAATAATATGGTGGGTCTGATAAGACTTGAACTT
>JAGLBJ010000119.1 GCA_018260315.1 Moraxellaceae bacterium
GTTGCTGCCACGAAAGAGGGAATTACTCTCTTACAATTTTAAGTAACTTTCAAAAACGGTTGAAAAGTAATTTGATTTTATTAACCACGCTTAAAATCAATAGCTTACTGTAGATGATTGGCGGAATTGATTTATTTTTATTTTTTAAATTTCGATTCCCAATCAAAAACCAAATCTTTCATAATTCACAAATTATTTATTAAAATGCAGTTATGATTTTCTGGGCTATTCTAAAATGCCGTTTCGAAGAATGGCAAAAAGTCACCAAACGCTTCGCCAGTTTAACAGCTTCGTAAGTGTTCCGTTTCGACTGCTGTTAAACTGGTGAAACCTTTGGTGTGCCTTTTTGCCATTCTTTGGCCAATTTCTTCGACACGGCATCATGAACCAAAACAACGCAAGCGTTTTAACAGCAGTTAAACATTGAATTTAATTTCTGAATTAAATTCAAATTTTTTCATTAGTTCCAATTTCTGAATTTAAACTCAAGCCGTGAAAATATATTTTTTAAAAACTTGAAAAAGTTTTAAAGACAAAAAAAATTTACATTGGAAAGAAATCGATTTTAAAAAAATCTACAGAAATATAAATCAATTATAAAATATAAAGTAAATTACGAGATATAAATTTTTAATGACAATTATTATAAGATAAAGTAACGT
>JAGLBJ010000011.1 GCA_018260315.1 Moraxellaceae bacterium
CACTCCCCTCACAGGGGTTCTTTTCGCCTTTCCCTCACGGTACTGGTTCACTATCGGTCAGTCAGGAGTATTTAGCCTTGGAGGATGGTCCCCCCATATTCAGACAGGATTTCACGTGTCCCGCCCTACTCAATTCATCTTATGTGCCCTTTCGCGTACAGGGCTATCACCTACTATGGCCGGAGTTTCCAATCCGTTCCACTAAAACACATAAGACTTAATGGGCTCTTCCCAGTTCGCTCGCCGCTACTAAGGGAATCTCAATTGATTTCTTTTCCTAAGGGTACTGAGATGTTTCACTTCCCCTCGTTCGCCTCATAACACTATGTATTCATGTTATGATACCTGGCTTAAACCAGGTGGGTTTCCCCATTCAGAAATCTCCGGATCACAGGATTGTTGCCGCCTCCCCGAAGCTTATCGCAGGCTCACACGTCTTTCATCGCCTCTGACTGCCAAGGCATCCACCATGTGCACTTCATTACTTGACTATACAACCCCAAACAGTCTGCTCTATCCACAAGTTCAGATACAGCCCTTATTTAGAGTCTTGCTTTCGCATACAGTCGTTCATGGTTGTTTTACATACCAAAACGCTTGATTCAGTGTTCTCTTTCTTTACATCAAAGCACTACACCTAAAACTAACTTGACGTCCGTCTTAGTATAGCTGCTCTATGTCAGATTAAAAAAACTATTCAGACTCAATTGCCAATCTGTTAAACATCAGGTTATGTTCTCGTCGAACCATAACGTTAAACCTTTAACTTAAACTGTAACATTCCAAGGCTATGATACCTTAGCTTATCAACAGAGCTTAATCATTAAGATTACTATTAATACAACACCTATTAATACTATTAATAAATGAAATCATTAATCACTAAGCTCTGGTGACACTTCAACCTTACCCGACCTTATCTAAATGGTGGAGTCTAGCGGGATCGAACCGCTGACCTCCTGCGTGCAAGGCAGGCGCTCTACCAACTGAGCTAAGACCCCGTAACTTCGGCTAAATGGTGGGTCTGACAAGACTTGAACTTGTGACCCCACGCTTATCAAGCGTGTGCTCTAACCAACTGAGCTACAGACCCCTAGGCCAGCTTACTTCCTTGCGAAAGTCTTTGTGAAGAACAACTTGTTGTGGATTCTTACCAGCCGAATGATATCGTTAAGGAGGTGATCCAGCCGCAGGTTCCCCTACGGCTACCTTGTTACGACTTCACCCCAGTCATCGACCACACCGTGGTAACCGCCCTCCTTTCGGTTAAGCTAGCTACTTCTGGTGCAATAAACTCCCATGGTGTGACGGGCGGTGTGTACAAGGCCCGGGAACGTATTCACCGCAGCATTCTGATCTGCGATTACTAGCGATTCCGACTTCATGAAGTCGAGTTGCAGACTTCAATCTGGACTACGATCGGCTTTTTGAGATTAGCATGCCCTCGCGGGTTAGCGACCCTTTGTACCGACCATTGTAGCACGTGTGTAGCCCTAGCCATAAGGGCCATGATGACTTGACGTCGTCCCCGCCTTCCTCCAGTTTGTCACTGGCAGTATCCTTAGAGTTCCCACCCGAAGTGCTGGCAAATAAGGAAAAGGGTTGCGCTCGTTGCGGGACTTAACCCAACATCTCACGACACGAGCTGACGACAGCCATGCAGCACCTGTGTTCTGATTCCCGAAGGCACTCTCGTATCTCTACAAGATTCCAGACATGTCAAGGCTAGGTAAGGTTCTTCGCGTTGCATCGAATTAAACCACATGCTCCACCGCTTGTGCGGGCCCCCGTCAATTCATTTGAGTTTTAACCTTGCGGCCGTACTCCCCAGGCGGTCAACTTATCGCGTTAGCTGCGCCACTAAAGACTCAAGGTCCCCAACGGCTAGTTGACATCGTTTACGGCATGGACTACCAGGGTATCTAATCCTGTTTGCTCCCCATGCTTTCGCACCTCAGCGTCAGTGTTAGGCCAGAAGGCTGCCTTCGCCATCGGTATTCTTCCAGATATCTACGCATTTCACCGCTACACCTGGAGTTCTACCTTCCTCTCCCACACTCTAGCTTACCAGTATCGAATGCAGTGCCCAGGTTGAGCCCGGGGATTTCACATCCGACTTAATAAGCCGCCTACGCGCGCTTTACGCCCAGTAATTCCGATTAACGCTCGCACCCTCTGTATTACCGCGGCTGCTGGCACAGAGTTAGCCGGTGCTTATTCTGCGGGTAACGTCCAATACTGACAGGTATTAGCTATCGTACCCTCCTCCCCGCTTAAAGTGCTTTACAACCAAAAGGCCTTCTTCACACACGCGGCATGGCTGGATCAGGGTTGCCCCCATTGTCCAATATTCCCCACTGCTGCCTCCCGTAGGAGTCTGGACCGTGTCTCAGTTCCAGTGTGGCGGATCATCCTCTCAGACCCGCTACAGATCGTCGCCTTGGTAAGCCTTTACCCTACCAACTAGCTAATCCGACCTAGGCTCATCTGTTAGCGAAAGCCGAAGCCCCCTTTCTCCCGTAGGACGTATGCGGTATTAGCGCCCGTTTCCGAACGTTATCCCCCACTATCAGGCAGATTCCTAGGCATTACTCACCCGTTCGCCGCTAAGTACCAAAGTACTCCGCTCGACTTGCATGTGTTAAGCCTGCCGCCAGCGTTCAATCTGAGCCATGATCAAACTCTTCAGTTTATAATCATAGTACCTTAGGGTACCAATCTCTTACGGCAAGTTAAGCTCGCCAATCTTGATTCAACGTCTCGCGAAATTACTCAAATAAACTTCAAGTTTCTTTCACCAGTCCGATGATATACTTCATCACCCTAAACCAGTAAAAATCCACACAAGTTGTTCTTCACAATCTTTTAAACATCAAGCCATGCTCGTCGCATCAACTCCATTACACTACCTCTTCTCCGCTAGCCCGCTTCCGCTTAACTAACTTCCGCCTCGGTAGGTGGGCTATTCTACAGTATCTATTCCCGTTGTCAATACCTTTTTTAACCTATTTTCAATCCGTCTCACAACATCCCAAAAATACTTTAAAACAAACCTACATCAACAACTTCAAATACCACAAACTGTATCACAGCACCAAATCAAATCTCTCAATCCACAACAACCCACCGCCTCACCTAAACCCCTGTTCTATAACAAGTTTTTAACCAAGCAGCTCATCGCCGTGGTGCACATTCTATACCTTTATCAACATAGGTCAAGAAGTTTTTTAAATTATTTTATCGACTGCTTATTTATTGTCCATTTAAAGATAATTTTACCTTTAAAATCAATAGATTTGCAACATTTGTATAAATCATCTTTTGGCGTTCTATCTCTTATTTTCGATTTACGGCCAAGCGTTTACGGCGTTCTTGCCATGTGCTCCAAAAACCCGATAGCGCATATAAGCCACCAATCGTTAAAATGCCAATCGGTACGTTATAAGTAATCATCAATAAAATCAAGACAATAGGTATCATCACAAAAAATGGGACACGCTGACGATCAAATTCCTTAAAGCTAAAATATTTGACGTTACTAATCATTAATAGTCCGCAAATCACCGAAACAGAGGCATACAAAGTCATAGCTACGCTGCTGTGCGCGCCAAACCATGTAGGATTATCAACGCTGACCCACACTGTACTACTGAGCAAAATGGCCGCTAAAGGACTGGCTAAACCGATAAAATATTTTTTATCCACTACGCCGATTTGTACGTTAAAACGCGCCAGCCGAAATGCCGCACATGCCGTATAAATAAACGCACAGCCTAAGCCTAAACGTCCTAATGGTGCTAAAATCCAGGCATAAACTAAAATGGCGGGAGCAACCCCAAAGGACAGCATATCGGATAATGAATCAAACTGTTCACCAAACGGACTTTGGGCTTTAAGCAGGCGCGCTGCCCTTCCATCTAGTCCATCTAATAAGGCGGCTAAAAAAATGGCTAAAATAGCCTTTTCAAACTGTGCGCTTGTACTGGCAATAATGGAATAAAAACCCGACAGTAAAGCTGCCGTGGTGATTAAATTGGGAATTAAATATACGCCGCGACTACGGACTCGTTTGCCTTCATGGGTATGTTCATCTTCGACAATTTCAAAGGTAAAGCCGTCGTGATCATCATCTACCTCAGACGCAAGCGGCGCAGGATTAAGCGGCTCGGATTTATCAGATACGTTCATGGCTCGTGAATCCTTTAAGCTCTGTAATTAATTCAACAAAAGAAAACTATTTTAAATCAACACTTTACTCACCCACCAACCACCGTACAGCCGCATGGCCGCCCGCCTCACTCATTTTTAAATGCGGAAATAACCATTGCAAAATGGCATCGGCTTCATCGGAAAACTGCCAAGGCGGATTGATAACCAATAAACCGCAACCGTTTAAACCCACCGGCGTATCGTCGGGCCATACACAGAGTTCACAAATAAGCTGTCGCTTGATACCCGTTTTTTGCATTTTTTTCTCAAACCGCTCAATCATAGGCCTGTCTTTAATGGGATACCACACGGCATAAACCCCCGTCGGCCATTTGGCATGGGCTGCGGCAATCAGTTCTACCAATTGTGGGAAATCCTTGCGTTCGGTTTCATAGGGCGGGTCAATCATCACCAAACCACGTTTTTCGCGTGGCGGAATAACAGCCAGCAAGCCCTCGTAAGCATCGCGTGCATGAATACCAAAGCGTTTATCATACAAATAATATTGAAGTTCCTGTAAAACAGTGGGCTGCATTTCAAATACGCTGGCATGGTCAATTGGGCGCATGAGTTGACTGGCCACCCAAGGCGACCCCATATACCAGCCGCGCCCACGCTCGGTTCGTAACTGCTCAACCTGAGCCAAATATTCCTGTACGGTCAGCGGTGCAAGCCGTTTGACGCTGCCGTCTAAAGACATTAACCGATGAATACCGCTTAAATATTCACCTGATTTTTGTGCTTCAGCCTGCGATAAGTCGTATAAGCCAGCACCGGCATGCGTGTCAATATAATGATAAGGCTTGTCTTTTTGATTTAACCGTTTTAAAAGTGCCAAAAGTAACGTATGTTTCATGACGTCGGCAAAATTGCCTGCATGAAAATGATGGCGGTAATTCATAGTTGCCTCATAAACGATGTAAGTTCAATAATATGGCACCATTATAGCACGGTCGGCCCATGGCTTATGGTATAGTCTGGGTCGGTTTTAAGTGTTCTAACCTTAGTGGGTTAGTTAAGGATCCTGCATGTTGACCCCTCTAAATGACTCCCCACCGCCTGCTGTGTTACTGACGCCTTCACAAGTCGATGAGTTGGCAACGATAGGCGGTATTATGGTAGATGCTGCCCTGCCGCAGCCATTGTATAATGCACTACGACAACAAGCAGACTCTTATGAGGATTTTAAGCCCGCACAACTGATGCAGGGCGGCCATCAGCAACATATTCGCGGCGATAAAACCTTCTGGCTCGATGACTATAATATTGCCGAGGCGCATTATTTAAGCTATCTAAAGGCGTTAGGCCAACAGTTAAATTCCCATTTTTATAGCGGTGTACGCTCAGTAGAAGCGCATTTTGCCCATTATGCCCCGGGTCAATGTTATGCACGCCATGTGGATAATCGACAAGGTGACAATGTTCGGGCATTTTCGACGGTACTCTATCTAAACGAACAATGGCAGGCCACAGACGGTGGCGCGTTGATATGGCAGGACTTGCAGAAACAGGAGCATACGACCTTCCCCATGGCGAATCGTTTGATTATTTTCATCAGTGACTTAGCCCACGAGGTCAAGCCTGCAGTACGAGATCGCTATTCGATTGCAGGCTGGCTACGTCGTGATGAAGGCTTATTGTATAAGGCTTGAATATTGAAATTCCAGCGTTATCTATAAGGGATATATTTAAAATTTTGCCCTCTTTGCAATTTTTACAAGGAATTGTTATGCAGCGCCATTTTCTGCCGTTGATATCGACTTTAAACATCAATCTGGCCGATGTAACACCGCGCCAACTGATTAGCCTGATGGGTGATGCCGACATGGCTGCCCAAAAGCAGGACATACCTGAGCAGCCATTGACCCAGCAACGCGCCGAACTTCGCCAACATTTAGCACAGTGCAGCATGCAGCGCAATGAACAGATTTATTTATTAAGTGAAGCGGTCACATTGCTGGAAATGCTGCTCATGTACGTTCCAACCAAATCGCAGCATGATGAGGTCTCAGCGCATCTAGCCAATGTCTATATGCAGCTTTATAGCATCACGAAACAATCACCCTATTTATTGATTGCCGGACAAATTTTAAAACCCTTATCGGCATTGCATAACATCGATATTTTAAATGCTCTGGTACGCTTTGACAGTATGCAGCAACACCCTTCACTCGTACGGCACTGGATAACCCGCATTTTAACCCTGCCTGCCTCCAAACTTGATTACGCCACGCGGCGGCAGTTTTTAAACGAGCCCGCCGTGATAGCGGTTCAGCAGCAAAACTGGTTTTTAGCCTTGACGCAACTGCCTTTATTTCAATCAGAACAGATGAATTAATGCCAGATTTAAGGCATTTAGGCATTGCTGTATCAATAAACCTTAACCTACAAACCGACTTAAATGGCGGCCAATAGGTTCATACGTTGCAGGCGGTAAACTCGTACCAAGTTTGCGCAGTTGCCGCTGAATAAGCGCCATGGTGACCGAAACAACACCATTTAAGGTTTTATTGGTAATAAAATTAAATTTCATCAGGTTTTTAGGTTGATAAAATAACGGCTCCATTGATGCATCGATGGAATCAATCAAGACCTCAATACTCTTTTGCGGGCTCTTAACGGTTCCGGTCTGAAACTCTGCAATCGATGCACGTGACCGGGCCGCAAGCTCTGCCGGAATAGGATATTCAACCCAAATGCTTTGGTCCTGGCTGTGAACTTTCATCAGGCTTCTATAATGGGCAATCAATGGCCCCGCACGCTCCATCGACATTTGCCCAAACGCCCAGGGCATATATTTGCGCACCATATTTTTAGACTCTTCGGTCAGCTTTGCCACTTCATGAAAATTAGGGTCAATGGCTTTTAAATCGGTCAACAGCCCTTCAAAGACATTATCAATCAGTTCAATCGAAAATTGACTTAATAGTCTGCCTACTTGCGCAGTATCACCTTTTGGATTGTTATCGATATAATCACTTAATTCAATAAATTGCTTGTATAAGGCCGCAGAAATCGGTAATTGTACGATATTACGCTGTACGGGGGAATTGGGTAGAGGGGCAATCGTTGTTGTTAGGGGCATAACTTCATCCTTGTTTAATAACTCATCTATTTAACGATTTAAACCAACCTTGAGAGTATACCAATAAATACACGCCATACAAGGTTAGGTATTTAACGGCGCCTAATTCCCTAGATTTTTTTAAATGCCAAATGGTTTTAAATAAGCTTTAACCCCCTTACGTTGTCATAATTTGCTGTTATGTTAGAAATAATAGTCAAAAAGCCATTTTAAAATGTGCGACGAGCTAAAGGCTTAATAATTGTACTAAATGATTTTTAGTTTTGAGCAGGCTGATGTTAAACTAAATCGAATGACCGCATTTTTTTAAAGGAGCTCAACATGGCCCAACGTCCACGTAACCCAAGACCCCCAGTATCTGCTGCGACAGATACAGATAAAACCTCACAAACGCAGGTTGAGGCAAATTTACCCAAAGACCCTAAAACAGCCGCTCAAAATAGCGCGCAATTTAAAACGCCCGTTTTGCCTGCAGACACCTTGCAAGAGCTGCAAGAACAGCATAATGAGCCGGAACAGGTTGAGTTTGCCAAAAAAGTAATTGCTGCTGTGCAAGATGAAGCCATTGCTGCCGATGCCCAGTATGAAAAAAACATAGTCGCTGAAGTTATTCGTCAGGATATGCAAAACCCTAAACGGGGGCGCTTGATTGAACATCTAGATGCCATTTTACACAATGCCACCGTTGAGGAACTCGGGCAGTTGCGGGCCTTGTTGGCTGAAGAAGACGACATAGAAGAAGATGCTGACGTTAAGCAGTCAAAAAATTCGCCCAAACAGGATGATGATGCCTTAGCAGAAGATTGGCGTACCGGCGGGTATCCATATCGCCACCGTATGAGCCGCAAAAATTATGAGCATCAAAAATATCAACTTCAAGTAGAAATGCTGAAGTTGCAACGTTGGGTCAAAGAAACCGGTCAACGGGTCGTGATCTTGTTTGAAGGCCGTGATGCTGCTGGTAAAGGGGGCGCGATTAAACGGTTTATGGAGCATTTAAATCCACGGGGTGCACGCGTTGTGGCACTTGAAAAGCCAACGGATACCGAACGCGGCCAGTGGTATTTTCAGCGCTATGTACAGCATTTGCCGACAGCAGGCGAAATCGTGCTGTTTGACCGCTCATGGTATAACCGTGCTGGTGTTGAACGTGTCATGGGCTTTTGTACCGATGAGGAATATCGTGAATTTATGCGTGAAGCTCCAGAAATTGAAAAAAATCTGCTGCGCAGTGGTATCTACGTCATTAAATTCTGGTTTTCGGTCAGCCGTGACGAACAGCGCCGCCGGTTTAAGGAGCGTGAAGTATTGCCTCTGAAACAGTGGAAATTAAGCCCCATCGATTTGGCCTCACTGGATAAATGGGACGATTATACAGCCGCTAAAGAAGCCATGTTTTTTCATACGGACACCTCAGAATCGCCCTGGACTGTAGTGAAATCGGACTGTAAAAAACGTGCGCGCTTAAATGCAATGCGTTACGTGCTGCATAAACTGCCCTACGATAATAAAGACGTTAATATTATTGGGCCTGTTGACCCATTATTAGTTGGACGTGCGCAGTCCTTGTATGAACGGGGCGAACGCGATTTAACGCAAATCACGGCAAAATAACGTTTTAAAGCCTGTTTATCAGGTCGCACTCTATCGGTCAACTCCAATCTACCGATAGAGTTCGATAGCTATCGAACTCAAGGGTTATCCTGTTGCCTTAAAGCCCTGCTTTATTATCAAATTAGTATATGAAAGGCTTCATCTATAAGACAGTATTCATGAACTGCAACAACTCTCGTTTAGGAAATAAACCAAAGGGATAGTTATGTCCCCAAGAGCGTGCTAAGATGCACTGTGACCTAAGGAAATGGGCAGAATAAAATAGACAATGAGGTGAAAAAAATGCGTCTTCTAAGTGCAGTCGATTTACTGTTCCTGGGGTTGGAAAAGCGTCAACAGCCCATGCATGTGGGCGGTTTATTCTTATTTCGTTTGCCACCTGATGCTCCTGCCGATTTCGTGCATCAACTGGTTCAAGATATGCGAAACTCTCGTGCCGTGCCCATTGCGCCATTTCATCAAGTGTTAAATCGTTTTTTTTGGGACGAAGACCAGGAGTTTGATTTAGACCAACATTTTAGACATATTGCACTACCTCGCCCGGGTCGCATTCGTGAATTATTAACCTATATTTCGCAAGAACACGCAGCTTTAATGGACCGTGCTAAACCGTTGTGGGAATGCCATATTATTGAAGGCATTGAGGGCAATCGGTTTGCAATGTATTTCAAGGTTCATCATGCGTTGGTTGATGGCGTAGGGGCCATGCGTTTGACCCAAAAATCACTCTCTACCTCACCCGAAGCTTATTCTACAGTACCTTTATGGGCGATTAAACCGCCTCCCCGTCCACAACCAAAGCGAATTGCCAAACCTAAAGGTTCCACCGGCCTGCTGAGCATGGTGAAGCAACAAGCCATCGCCATTCCGCATGTTTTACGTGAGGTTTGGTCAAGTTTGGAGGATATGCGTTACAACCCCGATTTTGTTTCCACCCTCAATGCCCCGATGTCTATTTTAAATCAGCCAGTATCGGCTTCAAGGCGTTTTGCTGCACAATCTTATGATTTTGAACGTCTGCGCGCCATTAATAGGCATTTAGACTGTACTTTGAACGATTTAGTTTTAGCCATTGGTTCAGGTGCTTTGCGCTCTTATTTAATCAGTCAGCGTAGTTTGCCCAAAAAGCCAATGATTGCAATGGTGCCCGTATCATTACGCAAAGATGATAGCGACTCGGGTAATCAAATTACCATGATCCTGGCCAATTTGGCGACCCATAACGGCGACCCCATTCAACGTTTACGCATGATTCAGCGCAGTGTCAACAACTCCAAACAGCGTTTTTCACGTATGTCGCCGCTTGAAATTTTAAGTTATAGCGGCATTGTGTATTCTATTGCAGGTTTAAACCTGATTACGGGCATTTTGCCGCGCTTTCAGGCTTTTAATTTAGTCATCTCTAATGTACCGGGTCCTACTGAACCCTTGTATTGGAATGGCGCGCAGCTTGATGCCCTGTATCCGGTATCTATCGTGTTAGATGGACAGGCGCTTAATATCACCTTAACCACGTATCGCGGTAAACTTGAGGTCGGTATCCTGGCCTGCCGTAAAACGTTGCCTCATATTCAAACATTACTGGGTTTTATTGAAGAAGAAATTCAGAAATTTGAGGAAATCGTTGCGTTAATGCCTAAAACTGCGGTCAGTATAGCACTTGCAGATGCATCGTCTTAACGTTAATTTTTCATCAAAATGAATGGACTATAAAGGCGTTTCGGCGCCTTTTTTCTATATCGTCTCTATTTATTTAGGCATCAGATAAATCATTTTAAACGCTTGATTATCCTGGCAGAACGTCCAGCGATAAACGGCTGTATAGGCATCGGTAACGCCATTTGCAAGGCCAGAAATCGGCTCATGTCGGCTAGGTTTAGGTAGCATTAAACATAAAAATGGAAATGGACTCGCCGCTTGCCAATATGCTTCACGCAACGCAAAACGCTGGCCAGTGGTCAAACCTTCAATCTCTGCGAGATCCAGACACGAGGATTCGCTTAATCGGGGCTGTGTTTGCGCGTTAAGTGCATTTTATTTAAAAATGGCGGTGCGGTTTGTAAAGTTCTAGCAAATGCAGAATGACAACTATAGGGTGGACTTGACTGAATTTGGCAAAGTCAGTAAAAAAATAGCCAAACTTTAGACTTGTTGCCCACCTCATTTACTTAGGCTAATAAGCGCGTTGGGTTGTGCAATACCGCCTGTACTATCCTCACCTGGCGAATGACGACTTAAATATAAGGTTTTATATGTTATTAACAGGTCGTCATGGTCGGCCTTTTGGTGATTTGTGATTTTAACTAAAATTCAGTTTAAAATAATATCATACTGTTCTTGGCTATAAACCGATTCTACCTGAAATTTAATCACGCGGTTAATAAAATGCTCAAGGTCAGCGACTGCGGCGGCTTCAGTGGAGAGTAATCGGTCTACAATGGCCGGACTGCCAATCACAGTATAGCCACTTGGTGCATCATATGCTCGCGCATAGCGCAAAATTTCCCGAAAGATTTCATAACAAATGGTTTCTGCCGTTTTAATATAACCACGCCCCTGACACGTTGGACACGGTTCGCACAATAGATGTTCGAGAGATTCGCGCGTGCGTTTACGAGTCATTTCGACTAAACCCAGCTCGGAAACCTGACTGATTTTGGTTTTGGCATGGTCTCGTTCAAGCATTTTGGCAAACGATTTCAGGACTTCATCGCGGTGGCCAGCTTCCAACATATCAATAAAATCAATAATGATAATGCCGCCTAAATTGCGCAAGCGTATTTGTCGTGCCACCACATGCGTCGCTTCCAGATTGGTTTTATAGACGGTATCTTCAAGCGAACGCGCTCCTACAAAAGACCCCGTATTGACATCGATGGTGGTCATAGCCTCGGTTTGGTCGATCATTAAATAACCGCCCGATTTAAGGGCAACGCGGGTTTGTAGCGCCTTCTGCAAATCCTCTTCAATATTGTACAAGTCAAACAATGGCCGCTCGCCCGGATAATGCAACAACAAATCTTGTGCAGAGGGCACAAAGGTTTGTACAAAATCAACCAGACGAGCATACACTTCACGCGAATCAATATAGATTTTAGCGGTTTGCTCGCTGGCCAAATCTCGAATAATGCGCTCCGGCAGCGGCAGTTCTTCAAATAATAGTGACGGCGTCCCAAGTGTCCTTTTACGACCGTCAAGCAGTGCCCATAAACGCTGCAAATACAACATATCCTGCTCAAGCGCTTCACGGGCCACGCCTTCTGCTGCGGTACGTGCAATCATGCCGCCTTGTAACCCGTATTTGGCTTGTAGTTCATCAATCACATCACGCAGCCGGTCGCGCTCTTCCACCTGTTCAATTTTTTGACTGATGCCGGTATGTTGGCTAAACGGCATAAACACCAAAAACCGCGACGGAATGGATAAATCGGTGGTTAAACGTGCGCCCTTGCTGCCCAGCATATCTTTCATAACCTGCACAGTGACCGTTTGTCCTGCATACACGACCTCAGTGATGTTAGGTGCTGCCTGCGTTCTAGGCCATACCATGTCGCTGACATGCAAAAAGGCAGTACGTGACAAGCCAATATCGACAAACGCTGCCTGCATACCCGGTAACACTCGCACCACGCGGCCATTATAAATATTGCCGACCAAACCGCGACGCGCTGCCCGTTCCACAAAAAGCTCCTGCACGACGCCATTTTCAACCAGCGCCACCCGGCATTCCATTGGCGTTACGTTAATTAGTAATTCTTCCGCCATTGCTGTTCACCTTTTTTAACTGGTCTAACTCAACTTGTGCCCGATTCTGTAACTCTGTACCTATGCACGTTTTTGTTAATTTTATAACGTATGATTAAATAGTCTAAGATTGATTTAGCGGTCTACACATATAATTGATAGAGTGTAAAATTAACGTGCTCATCTCTCTTGGGTCCTTAGGATTATGAGGTTACTGATCAATCAGCAGGTCAGATTTTGACACTCCCCTTTGTTTTAAATGAACCTTTTTCAATATTGACGGATTGAATTATTTACCGATCATGCTTATTCCGCACACTTCCGCAGACTTCCCCACATTTAAAACAACTGTGATATAGCACCCACTTTAATGAGCAATTGCAGTGTTTCAGCCAATGGTAAACCCACCACATTGGTGTAACTCCCTTCTATCTTGGGAATAAACGCCGCCGCCTGCCCTTGTAGCGCATAACCGCCTGATTTTCCGAGGGGCTCGCCTGTATGCCAATAACGCATTAACGTTGCGTTATCGACCGTTGCCATCGTTACCAACGTTTTGACCGTACACGATAATGGCTCGGCACCTTGCCGTCCAACCGCTACGCCTGACCAGACTTCATGCGTACGGCCGACCAGCTGCTGCCACATATGTAGCGCCTCGTCCAAAGTAGCTGGTTTGCCAAAAATCTGCCCATCGATGGCCACCGACGTATCAGCAGCAATCACCACAGCTTCAGGCCCTAAATGCGTTAAGGCAGTCGCGGCTTTTTGCAGGGCTAAACGTTCCACATACACAAAGGGCAATTCATGGAATAATGGCGTTTCGTCAATCTCCCAGGCTTGAACCTTAAAATCGAGGTTTAATTGAGCCAGCAATTCACGCCGTCTAGGGGAACCTGAAGCCAAAATAATCATATGCGCCACCGTGCCAAACTTAAAAAAACCAACGGCCAGATTAATAACGTACTTAAAAAGGGCCACCAATGCGCTAACGATAAATTTTGTCCCATGATTTTATACATGATGAAACTTAGTAACAAATAGCCTGCGCAGGCCATCGCCGCTAAAATCCACAAATTCAAAAAAGTTAAAACACGCTTGTTCTGCGTTAAAAAACGAGTAATAAACCCAACACATACAAAGCAAAAGGCATTAAGACCTAACGGGCTGTCTTGCATTAAATCAACTGCCAACCCCATAAAAAAGGCAAACGTTACCCCACACCAACGCGGCTGGCATAGAACCCAAAATAACATGAGTAATAGCATGATATTCGGGCGTAAATTGGCCCAGCCATACGGCACCGGATACACCGTCAGCAACGAGCCCATGATTAAGCTGATGGCAATTGCCCATAGAGGCTCAGTAGGCTGCGGTAAGCCATTACTAAGCTGCCGCCCGATGCTAATTCGCGCCATGTGAAGTCTCTAACCGAGTTGGTTTAGGCGCATTGCCAGTTGGGCTTGGTACTGGTGCAGAGGGTGCCGTCGGACTGATATTAGGAGGAGGCGCAACAGTCGATGTTGAACTTGCAAGATTTTGCGTTACCTTGGCAGTATCAGGCAAGGTCAGTGCAGCATACGGCTGTTCGGTTGACAAAGGCCGCGAAAATAGCAAAACAACGTAATGGCCGCCTTCTAAATGAGCAATCGGCTTTACATCGACATTGGCAAATTCACCCGTGCCCTGACGCTGGACACGACTTACAATGCCAATCGGATAACCTGCGGGAAAGCGCGCGCCCAAGCCTGAAGTGACTAAACGGTCGCCGACTTGAACATCACCTGTGGTAGGCATGTAATCCATTTGCAGGCGGCTACTATCGCCGGTACCCGACAAAATACTGCGAACACCGGTTCGTTCATTGCGTACCGATGCCGAATGGGCTTTGTCAGACAGCAACAACATGCGGGCACTGTGCGGAAACACCTCTAATACTTGCCCCATGACGCCCTGGTCGTCCAGTACCGTTTGCCCAACAAATAACCCGTCTTGCAAGCCCCGATTAATTAATAAAATATGCCGTAACGGGTCGCTATCGGTGCCTATGATTTCAGCAATGAGCATACGCCCATCAATGATTAAAGGCGTATTTAGCAAACCGCGCAACCGTGTATTTTCAGCCGATAACTCAGCAAATTTTTGCAGGCGTGCTCGCGATTGTAATAATTCAGCCCGTAAGGCTGTATTTTCATGGCGCAATTGTTCTTCACTTTTAACCTGCTGATTCAGCCAATCGACCGACAGTACCGGATAACTGGCCAGTGCATAGATAGGGTCATAAAGCTGATGCGTCAACGCCCGTAGCGGCTTAAACCATTCGGCATGTTGATTGTCAAGCACTAGCAGCACAAGACTGACGACCAATCCAATGGCAAACGCACGTATTGCCGGCGCTTGCCGCGTAAAAATATCACTTTTCACGGCAAATTCCAAAGCATCGTGCGTTCATTAACCATGTTGACTAGTAATCCAGTATGCTATAGCAACCTTTTAAGGCTTTCTTATTAAAACACGGCTCTTACGTGGCTATTGAGCCCAAACCCTAGCCCACAAATAGCATGTCATGATTGGGATTATCAAAATATTCTAAGACCTTGCCACCCCCGCGCGTTACACAGGTTAACGGGTCTTCGGCCACGATGACGGGCAAGCCGGTTTCAAGGGATAATAAACGGTCTAAATTACGCAGCAATGCCCCACCGCCGGTTAAAACGATGCCGCGCGTTTTAATATCTGACGATAACTCGGGCGGGGTTTGTTCCAACGCTGTTTTGACAGCGCTTACAATAGACGACAAGGGGTCGGAAATGGCTTCCAGTACTTCAGTAGAATTGATCCAGAACGAACGTGGCACACCTTCGGTTAAACTGCGTCCGCTCACTTCAACCTGGTCAACATGACCATCGGCATAGGCCATACCGATTTGTTGTTTAATGCTTTCGGCGGTCGTTTCACCAATAATGCAACCATGCGATTTACGTACATAATTAACGATATTTTCATCAAATAAATCGCCACCCACGCGCAACGAATCGGAATACACACAACCCGATAATGAAATAATTGCAATCTCTGTGGTACCGCCGCCAATATCCACCACCATTGACCCGCAGGCCTGTTCAACCGGTAAGCCAGCGCCAATCGCTGCGGCCATAGGTTCTTCAATCAGGCGCACATCACGCGCGCCTGCCTGCAATACTGCTTCACGAATCGCGCGCCGTTCTACTAGGGTCGATTTACACGGCACACAAACGACCACACGGGGCGACGGTGGAAATAAACGTTTTTCATGCACTTTACTGATAAAATGCTGCAACATGGTTTCGGTCACTTCAAAATCGGCAATAACACCATCTTTTAGCGGACGAATCGCGGAAATATTGGCCGGTGTACGTCCCAGCATTTGCTTCGCATCGGTACCCACAGCCGCCACAGTTTTGGTCGAGCCGTTATGCCGAATCGCTACGACGGTCGGTTCATTTAACACAATACCTTGCGATGGAATATAAACAAGCGTATTGGCAGTGCCTAAATCTATGGCTAAATCGGTGGAAAACATTCCAAAAAGACGTTTTAAAATCACGGGTAAAATCCAGTTGGCTATATTAAAATGGTGGAGTAAAAATATGAGGTATGAACTTTACCCAAAATAGTGCATTAGAACAAGTCGGGCGGATTAAATCTGCATATTGAAAGCTTAAAAACGTCTGTATTGTCGACGGTTTAACCCCTGTTAAAACATCAAAACGCCGTATTTAGCCTCTTGAGTGCTGCTTATGCCTGACCTATAACGTTCTTGCAGTATTCTAGCCCCTCAATGGTCGCTTATAGTACCGTGAGCAGACCCTACAAAGATAGGCTATTTTTGCAATAAACCCGCTTTAAGTGGCTTGCCATGCTTACCTACTTTCCGATAATTAAGTTATTTTACACCTTCGGTTTGATGAAAACACGTGCTAAAATCAATCCCAACGACTGATTAGGAAATCCTGGTATGACTGCATCGACCACTGCCCATAATAGCGCGTTATGCGCCAAAGATGTGCAAAAAATTGCATCTTTAGCCCGAGTTCAAATTGAGCCGCATCTTGCAAACGATTATGCCACAAGCTTAAATAATATTTTAACATTGATGCAGCGGTTAGCCGCCATTGATACCGAGCACGTTATACCGATGGCCAGTCCGCATGATAACGCCCAACCTTTACGCCCGGACGTGGTAACGCAGACGCAGCCACGCGAACAGTTTTTGGCCATTGCACCGGCGACGCAAGACGGCTTGTATCTGGTACCGCGCGTCATCGAATAACAGTTTGATTGATACAGGGTTAAAGCTCAATAACCCGGTATTCTAAAACTATTAATCAGTTATCAACTGGATTTATTTTCGTTATTTTTCTTTTATAGCCAATAAACCTTACAACATACGCCAAAATCAATCGGGAAGTTCCTCTAATGACGCCGCTCCATTTAAAAACGCTTGCCCAGCATATTCAAGCGCTCGCTCAACATGATTACACGTCGGTTCGATTGACCGAATACTACTTAAACCGAATTGAACAGCTTGATGGGCACATCAACAGTTTTATCAGTATCACTCCCGAACATGCCTTAAATGCCGCGCAAGCTTCCGATACACGCCGCCAAAACGGTACGACGCTTGGGCCGCTTGATGGTATCCCGATTGCCCATAAGGATATTTTTTGCACACAAGGCGTTAAAACCTCGTGCGGCTCTAAAATGCTAGACAATTTTATTTCACCGTACAATGCCCATATCGTCGAGCAATGCCAACAGGCCGGTTTAATCATGTTAGGCAAAACCAATATGGACGAGTTTGCCATGGGCTCGTCGAGTGAAAGTTCATATTATGGGCCGGTTAAAAATCCATGGTCGACTGCACACGTGGCGGGCGGTTCGTCAGGGGGAGCGGCAGCAGCTTTGGCAGCCCATTTTGCTCCCTTGGCAACCGGCACCGATACCGGCGGTTCCATTCGTCAACCGGCAGCCTTTTGCGGATTAACCGGCCTTAAACCCACTTACGGCAGGGTTTCACGGTTTGGTGTCATCGCTTATGCGTCAAGCCTCGACCAGGCAGGTCCGATGGGTCATAGCGCCGAAGATTGTGCCTATCTGCTCAACGTGATGGCAGGCCACGATGCACGCGATTCGACCAGTATTGATCGACCCGTGGACGATTATGTAAGCGCCTTAACAACCGCCCTGCCTGCGCCTGCAACTGGTAAACCTTTAGAGGGCTTGCGCATCGGACTGCCCAAACAATATTTTCAACAAGGCTTAGACCCCGATATTAAAGCCCATCTAGATAGTGCACTGGCTGTATTAGAACGTCAAGGGGCGGTATTGGTGGAGGTTGACCTGGCGATGAGTAACGCGGCGATTTCGGCTTATTACTTAATTGCACCGGCTGAAGCCTCGGCGAACCTGTCGCGTTATGATGGCGTGCGCTATGGCTATCGCTGTGCAAATCCTACAGATTTAACCGATTTATACCAGCGTTCGCGCGGTGAAGGCTTTGGCCCGGAAGTCAAGCGGCGTATTTTAATCGGTACGTATGCGCTGTCGGCCGGTTACTATGATGCCTATTATTTAAAAGCGCAAAAGGTACGCCGCTTAATTGCCGAAGATTTTAAAGCTGCCTTTGGTCACTGTGATGTGATTGCAGGCCCGACCGCCCCGACGGCCGCATTTGCTATGGGCGCCAAGCAAGACCCCATAGCGATGTATCTGGGCGATATTTACACCGTTGCGGTCAATTTAGCCGGTTTACCTGCCCTAAGCATGCCATGTGGATTTGACACCAGTTATGCAGGTGAAACTGACGGCCCCCGGCTGCCGGTCGGGCTGCAATTGATTGGCAACTACTGGCAAGAAGCACAACTTTTGGCACTGGCCCATCATTTTCAAGGCTTGACCGATTGGCATACACAGTTTTCGCCCATCGCTGCCCAAACGCTCGGAGCCTAATTTATGTCTACTTTAGCACTGTCAACTCCCCTTGTTATACGTGAGCAACCCGTGATTGAAGCCAATCTGGTTGAGGGGTGGGAAGTCATCATCGGTCTGGAAATTCACTGCCAACTCAACACACAAACCAAAATATTTTCGGGCAGTTCCACGCATTTTGGCGCCGAACCCAATACCCAAGTCAGTTTGGTCGATTTAGCCATGCCCGGCGCCTTACCCGTTTTAAATGCCGAAGTGGTACACAAAGCCATTCAATTTGGCCTCGGGATTGATGCCGAAATCGGCCGAGCGTCGGTCTTTGCACGTAAAAATTATTTTTATCCCGACTTGCCCAAAGGTTATCAAATCAGTCAGATGGATTTGCCCATCGTCGGTAAGGGTCATGTCGATATTTTATTGGCGGACGGTTCAACCAAACGTATTGGTGTCACGCGCGCGCATTTGGAAGAAGATGCGGGCAAGTCGTTACATGAAGATTTTGCCGGCATGACGGGCATCGACTTAAACCGTGCCGGTACGCCGCTGCTTGAAATCGTGTCTGAGCCCGACATGCGTTCAACCACTGAAGCGGTGGCCTATGTACGCGTTATTCATGCCTTGGTGCGCTGGCTAGGCATATCCGACGGCAATATGGCTGAAGGCTCGTTTCGCTGCGATTGTAACGTATCGATTCGCAGACCTAACGGGCCGCTGGGGACGCGCTGTGAACTTAAAAATATTAACAGTTTTAGGTTTATTGAGCGGGCTATCGATGCCGAAATTGCGCGGCAAATTGAAGTGCTCGAAACCGGCGGGCGCATTGTTCAGGCAACGCGGCTCTATGACCCGGTGCGCAACGAAACCCGCGAAATGCGCAGTAAGGAAGAGGCCAACGATTATCGGTATTTCCCAGACCCCGATTTATTGCCTGTGCATATTGATGATGCGCAAATTGAAGCCATTCGTCAGGCCTTGCCAGAGCTGCCGGTAGCACGTAAAAACCGTTTTATGGACGATTATCAGTTGTCGGGTTATGATGCGCACGTGTTGACGGCCTCACGCGATTTGGCCGATTTTTATGAACAGACCGTGCAGCAGGCAGGCGGCGTTACGCAGGCAAAACCATCGGCTAATTGGGTTATGGTCGAACTGCTGGGCGCGCTTAATAAACAGGAGCAGGATATTTCAGCGTCACCGGTTACGCCGCAACAGTTGGGCGGCTTGATTGCGCGTATTGCCGACAACACCATCAGCGGTAAAATGGCTAAACAGATTTTTGCAGAAATGATGGCAGGTTCTGCCTTAAGCGCCGACGTCATTATTGAAGCACAAGGTTTGAAACAGGAAACCGATTCGGCGGCTATTGAGGCTATCATTGTGGAAGTACTGGCGGCCAATGCCAAAATGGTGGAAGAATACAAGGCAGGCAAAGAAAAAGCCTTTAACGGTTTGGTTGGGCAAGTGATGAAAGCCAGTAAGGGCAAGGCTAATCCTGCGCAGGTGAATGACTTGATGAAAAAATTGCTGAGTCATTAATCGTTATTTTTAGGTTAATTAGGCTGGTCGTTTAATGCCAATGAACACGGAACTAAACGACTGACCCTTTTAGAAATCTTTACAAAAAAAACAGGTGTTCACGCTTTAAGGTCTGCAAGCCTTATAAAGTCATTGATTTTACACCAGATAAGCCTAAATTAAGTTGGGGTTTGCGTATTACGCCTGGCAAAAAATCCTTTAAAAACAATTGGACACTTAATGTCCAAGTAAGCCGCCATGACCGAGCAAAGTCATTTTTTAGGGTAAAATCATGCTATAGTTTTACTTATAAAGCGGCGGCCTGTCATTTAATCAAGCAGTTAATAGCCTTATTAACCGATTTGATCTTAAATATTCAGACGGCGCTTTTTTGTCCCTTAATGCTATCGAGTACTCATTTAAGAACAACATGCGTATTCCCCAAAATGTGATTGATCAGGTCCTAGACCGTACTGATTTGGTCGAGTTAATCGGCGCACGGGTTCCCCTTAAAAAGTCGGGGCGAACTTTTAGCGCTTGCTGTCCATTTCACGGGGAAAAATCGCCATCGTTTCATGTACGCCGTGACAAGGGTTATTATCATTGTTTTGGGTGTCAGGCGAGCGGTAATGCCGTTACCTTTTTAATGCAGTACGAAAATCAGTCGTTTATGGATGCCCTCCAGCAACTGGCCCAGCATGCAGGCGTGACCCTGCCTAAAGTAGAAGATGATAAACCACAACATCACTATAAAATTAAAAAAATCACTCAACCCGGACCTAAATCAGTTGCGCCTGCGACTGACGCTTTGTCTGTGCCGTTGCCTTCCGCCAATCCTGCAATAGACACTGCCCGATCGACTGTTGTTGATGAAACGTATGAACAGGTGCCCCCTCCGAATTGGTCTATTCAGGACGTCGGTTTGCCTATGAATGACTCTGCATACGAGGCAGACGGTTTAGGGGCTACTCAATCAGGTGACAATAGCTCGCCTGATGCAGCCCCAGAAGAAGGCAATTTATACGATTTACTTGAGCAAGTTACCTTGTTTTATCAATTACAACTGCAACGCCATTTGGAGGCCCGTCAATATTTCACCGGCCGGGGCTTAGACGGTGAAGCATGTATTTCCTGGCGCTTGGGCTATGCGCTTGGGGGCTGGCAGCATTTACAAGAGGCTTTTCCGCAGCATATGGAAGGCCTGATCCAACTGGGTTTAATTAAATTAGATAAATACGGCAAATATTACGCATTATTTCGTGACCGGGTCATGTTTCCCATTCGCGACCATAAGGGACGTGTGGTCGCATTTGGCGGGCGCGCAATGAATAACGAGATTAAACCTAAATATCTGAACTCTGCCGAATCGGTAATGTTTAATAAATCGCGCGTTTTGTATGGGTTATACGAAAGTAAAAAGGCCCGCGCCGAACAGTGGCTTATGGTTGAAGGGTACATGGACGTTATTGCGCTGCATCAGGCGGGTATTCCGGGTGCCGTGGCAACCCTTGGAACCGCAACCAATATTGACCATTTAACCTTATTATTTAAGCAGAGTCCTCGGCTTACGTTGGCCTTTGATGGCGATACCGCCGGACAAAATGCCGCAAAACGCACCCTGGAACTTTGTCTGCCGGTTTTGAATGACGGGCGCGAACTACGGTTTTTAACACTGCCTGACGGTCAAGACCCCGATTCCTTAGTTAAAATTGAAGGTAAAGCGGGCTTGCAACGTCGTATTGAGCAGGCGCCGCCCTTATCCGATTTTTTATACAATACTCTGGCGCCCCAATATGACCTAACCCACCCTGAAGGCAAAAGCCACTTTATGCAAGAGGTACAACGTCATATAGAGCATCTTCCAAAGCAAGGGGTTTATCGGCAGTTATTGCGTCAGGCCATGCGTGAACGAATTGGATTAAGCTGGAAAAAACCGGCGCATGCCATGCCTGTTCCGCTCGATTTTGCCCAGCATTCAAGTCGTTTGGAAGATAAAATTTTAATCCTGTTGTTACAATATCCCTTTTTGGCAGACCGGTTTAAGCAGCTCTCTCATATCGGTATTAAATATCGCTTATTGGAGCAGCTTTTACAGCTTATTCAACAAAGTGGCGATTATTTACCCGAAGACTCTGAACAAGCCACGTTTTTTTTGTTGGGGGCCTGGCAGGATAACGACACCCGTTCTAAAATTTGTCACCTGTTGGAGAGTATCGATTTGGCAGAATATACTCATAATCCTGACCGGTCTCCCAAGCCCGAATTATTAGATAGTTTAGCGCATGATTTGTTTTTACAATTACAAGAGCAATTGATGACGCAAAACTTAAAGGCCGCCTCAAGCAATCTAAGTATGGCATTGGCTCATAAACAACAACAGATTGATGCCCATATTAAGCGCGGCTTAGTGATTGAGCAAACGGGTCAAAAGACCACTATTCATTAAAAGACTACGTTAAATGTTAAAGATTAACCTGATAAATTGTAATAAAACATAGCTTAAGACGCCATTATCCGGCACATGGTTAAAAATACTTTTCTCATTAGCTTTATCTAAACCTTCTAATGTATTGATTCTGCTTAGCTTTTAATTATTTTAGGGGTAAAATCAGGCCAAATAGTGTATTTTTGACATTTTTATAATTTTATGTTAAAATTATAAATTGCCTTCTAATCTATCATTAGGATGAATACGCCCATGAGCGATGCCCAGAATTCTACCTCACAAGTCGCAACGCTAATTAGTCGCGGCAAAGAACAAGGCTATTTAACCTATGCTGAAGTAAATGACCATCTGCCTGAATCAATTACCGAAAGCGAGCAGATTGAAGATATTATTCAGATGTTAAATGATGTAGGCATTCCGGTCTTTGAGCGTGCGCCAGAAGCTGATGATTTAATGCTGGACAGTGTATCTCCCGATGCATCAGATGACGATGTAGCCACCGAAGAAGCAGCCGCAGCCCTGGCAGCCGTTGAATCGGAACCCGGGCGCACCACCGACCCTGTGCGTATGTATATGCGCGAAATGGGTACCGTCGAACTGTTGACCCGTGAAGGCGAAATCCGTATTGCCAAACGTATTGAAGAAGGCATTCGTGATGTGTTGCACGCCATGGCGCATTGGCCAGGTGCGGTTGATCTGGTGCTTGAAGAATATGCGCAATCGCAAACCGGTGAGCGTCGTTTAGCAGATATTTTATCGGGTTATTTAGATCCCGACAGTGACGCCATTATCACCGAATCCGTCGAGGAGGTTTTAGATGAACCTTTGGTGCTGGGTGAATTAGATGACGATGCCGTTATTGTCGACGCTGAAAAACCAGAGATTGAAAAAGCCTTAAAAGTTTTAGATGATGATGAGGAAGAAGGCGCTAGTGAAGAAGAGTCTGAAGTAGAATCTGGCCCGGATCCGGAAATAGCCCGTGTCCGTTTTTATGAGCTGACTGAACGACAACATGCCGTCAAAACCATTTTAGCCAAAAAGGGTCATCGTAATAAGGACGCTCAAAAGGCCATTGAAGAGCTTGCCAGCACCTTTATGATGTTCAAATTTACTCCGCGTGTGTTTGAACTTCTCGGCAGTATGGTGCGTGATACCAATCAGGCTATCCGTGAGATTGAGAAGGAAATCATGCGGCTTGCCATTGCACGCGGCAAAATGTCGCGGGAACACTTTCGGACGCACTTCCCTAAGCATGAAACCAAACTCGACTGGGTTGATGCACAGCTTAAACGCGACCCTAAACTTGCAGCGACCTTAACGCCGACGTTACGTGATAGCATTATCGCTCAGCAAGAAAAATTAATCGCGCTTGAAACCCAGTTGCAGCTTAATATCAGTGAAATTAAAGATATTTCGCGGCGCATGTCGGTCGGTGAAGCCAAAGCCTTACGCGCTAAAAAAGAAATGGTTGAGGCTAATTTGCGGCTGGTTATTTCCATTGCCAAAAAATATACCAATCGCGGCCTGCAATTTCTGGATTTAATTCAAGAAGGCAATATTGGCTTGATGAAAGCGGTTGATAAATTTGAGTATCGCCGTGGCTATAAATTTTCGACCTATGCAACCTGGTGGATTCGTCAGGCGATTACGCGCTCAATTGCTGACCAGGCGCGCACAATTCGTATTCCTGTTCATATGATTGAAACCATCAATAAAATCAATCGGGTATCGCGTCAGTTATTGCAGGAAATGGGCCGTGAACCCACGCCAGAAGAGCTTGGCGAACGCCTGGATATGGAAGAAAGTAAAGTTCGCAAAGTGTTGAAAATCGCCAAAGAACCCATTTCAATGGAAACCCCGATTGGGGACGATGAAGATTCGCACTTGGGCGATTTTATCGAAGATACCAATATCACCAGTCCGATTGAGGCGGCAACGTCCGAAGGCTTGCGCGAAGCTACACGGGAAGTATTAGCCAATTTAACGCCGCGCGAGGCCAAAGTGCTTAAAATGCGTTTTGGCATTGATATGCAGACAGACCATACCCTTGAAGAAGTCGGCAAGCAATTTGACGTAACCCGTGAGCGTATTCGGCAAATTGAGGCCAAGGCGCTGCGTAAACTTCGTCATCCTTCACGGTCTGAACATTTGCGTTCGTTCCTTGAAAATGACTAACTGCGCCTTATAAAAAGTCAATCTATAGGACATTGCATATTGGCAACTTTGCTCAATGTTTTATTGTCCCGTCAGTTGTGGTAAGGATAGAAGGACTGTAAGCCATGAATTTACCGAAAAATACCGCCCTGGGTGCTAAAGTGACGGATATACAAAACGAAGCGCTTTGGGAGTTTCCCATGCAATATCCCATTAAATTGATTGGCCTGGCCGGCGACGATTTAATCAATGCGGTGCGCGCTATTATTTTGCAACATTTCCCCACCTACGATTTAGCAACGCTTGAAGTGCAGCCTTCGAGCAATGGCACTTACCATTCAATTCGGGCGGTATTGCCATTTGACCATCGCGATCAGGTTAATGCCATTTATGCCGATTTTGCAGCCTGTCCGCATATAAAAACGGCTGTTTAATGGCCTCAAAACGCATACTGAAACTGAATAAATCCACGTGGTTTATTCAGTTTTTTAGTTATGGCCCTTGCGTTTAATGAGGCTAATAAGAGCATCTTATGTCTACTCTGCCACCGCTAGAAGTTAAAATTTGGCCTACTCCACAGAATTATGCGACCATCTTTTTGGCAATGCGTGATTTTACCGAGCATCGTACATCCCAAAGCGCCGATAGTGTGTGGCTACTTGAACATCAGCCTGTTTTTACCCAAGGTCAAGCCGGTAAACCTGAACATATCTTGCATTATCTGCCGCATGTGCCCATTGTGCAGACTGACCGAGGCGGACAAGTGACCTGGCACGGCCCGGGGCAATTAACCGGTTATTTAATGCTCGATTTACGCCGCTTAGGCTGGAATGTGCGTGATTTAGTGACGATAACGGAAACTCTATTAATTCAAACCTTGGCAGATTTTGGCTTACAGGCCTCTGCACGTCGTGATGCGCCAGGCGTTTATGTCAATAACTTAAAAATAGCCTCACTTGGATTTAAAATTCGTAAAGGATGCAGTTATCATGGTTTTGCGCTTAACATTGATAACGATTTAAGCGATTTTAGCGCCATTAATCCATGTGGTTTTACCGATTTAAGCATGACCCGTTTAAGTAATTTTATGAGCCCTGCGCCTACGATTAACGACGTGACAGATAGTTTATTAAAACATTTTTTAGAACATTATCACGTTAAATAAATACTATAAAAATAGGCCGACGAGCGACCTATTTTTTAACTCATTAAAAAATCTTAATGATTATCAAGATATTAAGAAGCGGATTTTTTAGCCCAGCCGGTAACTTCAGCAATGGCTTCACCCAGTAACGCTGGATTTTTAACGGTTTTAACGCCAGCTGCTTCTAAGGCTGCAAATTTTTCATCAGCCGTGCCTTTACCACCCGAAATAATCGCGCCCGCATGCCCCATACGTTTGCCAGCTGGTGCTGTAACACCTGCAATATAAGACACGACCGGTTTGGTCACATGCTCTTTGATAAACGCAGCGGCTTCTTCTTCAGCACTCCCGCCAATTTCACCGACCATAATAATAGCTTCGGTTTTAGGGTCAGCTTGAAACAGTTTTAATGCGTCAATAAACGTCGTACCCGGAATCGGGTCGCCGCCAATGCCAATACAGGTTGATTGACCAAAGCCCAAATCGGTGGTTTGTTTAACCGCTTCATAGGTCAACGTACCTGAACGCGACACGATGCCGACTTTACCCGGTAAATGAATGCTACCCGGCATAATCCCGATTTTGCATTCACCTGGCGTAATAATACCCGGACAATTAGGCCCAATGACCCGTACGCCGCCTTTACGCGTGATGTATTCTTTGACAAATAACATATCCAGCGTTGGAATACCTTCAGTAATACAAACGACCAGCTCAATACCTGCATCAACGGCTTCTAAAATCGAATCTTTACAAAATGCAGCCGGTACATAAATCACACTTGCGGTCGCACCGGTGGCTTTAACGGCGTCCATGACTGTGTCAAACACAGGTAAGCCTAAGTGTTGCGTGCCGCCTTTACCGGGCGTTACACCGCCGACCATTTTGGTGCCATAATCAATGGCTTGCTGGGTATGCAATGTGCCCTGGGCGCCGGTAATCCCCTGACAAATAACCTTAGTGTTTTTATCAATTAAAACGCTCATGAGTTAGCTCCTTAGGCTTATTGAGTAGATTTAGCGTCGCGAGCCACTTTAACCACCAATTCACCCGCATCATTTAACGAATCGGCGGGGGTTAGGTTGAGGCCTGAATCACGTAAAATTTGTTTGCCAAGCTCGGCATTATTGCCCTCTAAACGCACCACAACAGGCACTTTTACGCCGACTTGCTTAACGGCTTCAATAACGCCCTGCGCAATCATGTCACAGCGTACAATCCCGCCAAAAATATTGACCAGTACGGCTTCCACAGCTTTATCGGATAAAATAATTTTAAACGCTTCCGCCACACGTTCCTGGGTTGCACCGCCGCCTACATCTAAAAAGTTAGCCGGCTGACCGCCTTTTAATTTAATGATATCCATCGTCGCCATGGCTAAGCCTGCCCCATTGACCATACAGCCAATATTGCCTTCTAACGCGACATAGTTTAAATCCCATTCAGCCGCAGTACGTTCACGCTCATCGACCTGGCTTGGGTCATCCATGGCTTTTAAATCGGGATGACGGAATAACGCATTGCCATCAATTACCACTTTGGCATCTAGGCAAAATAAATCGCCATCTTTGGTAATGACTAATGGATTAATTTCTAATAACGCCAAATCTTCCTCGACAAACATTTTAGCCAGTTTTTGATAAATATCCGCAAATTGGCGCGTTTGTTTGGGGTTTAAATTCAACTGGCTAGCAATATTACGCGCTTGATAGGCTTCTGCACCAATCAGCGGGTCTACCGTAATTTTCAGGATTTTTTCAGGGGTATTATGCGCGACCTCTTCAATATTGACGCCGCCTTCAGTTGACGCCATAAACACAATGCGACGGCTGGCTCTATCCACCACAGCGCCTAAATACAATTCTTTAGCAATATCAATCGGTGTATCGACCAAAATACTGTTGACCGGTTGACCGTGCGCATCGGTTTGAAAGGTCACTAAACGTGTGCCCAATTGAGCTTTGGCAAATGCTTCGACATCGTCCAAACTTTTAACCAGTTTAACGCCGCCTGCCTTGCCACGTCCGCCTGCATGAACCTGTGCCTTAACTACATAAGTACCACCGCCAATTTTTTCGGCGGCTGTGCGTGCTTCCTGTGGCGTTTTTGCTACGATACCTGTCGTAACAGGCAAGCCATATTTTGCAAATAACTGTTTACCCTGATATTCATGTAAATTCATAATCGTTCCTTTCTCACTATAAAAACGCGATAGACCATCTTAAAAAGTTGCTGTAATGATTTATTTACGTTTACGCTGAATCGCATGAATCGCCCGACCATCTACCGACAGCGCCGCCTCATGCACAACTTCTGATAAGGTCGGATGTGCAAAGGTCATTAACTGTAAATCTTCGGTACTGGCCGCAAATTCAAGCGCTATCATACCCTGATGCACCATATCACCTGCCCCAGCGCCAATGACGTGCATGCCCAGTAACCGGTCGGTTTTTGCATCCGATACAAATTTAACAAACCCTTGCGTTTCACCTGCGGCCAAAGCACGTCCATTTACGGCAAAGGCAAATTGACCGGTTTTAATCTCATGACCTTTTGCAACAGCGGCTTCTTCTGATAACCCTACCCAGGCCACTTCTGGTGCCGTATAAATAACCCCAATAATGGTGTCATAATTGACCTGCGTTGCCTCGCCATGCATGCGCTCAACCGCCATTACGCCTTCTTCCATCGCTTTATGGGCAAGCATGGGACCGCGTACCAAATCGCCAATCGCATACACGCCTTCAACCGAGGTTTGGCACTGGTCATTGACATCAATCAAGCCACGTTCGGTTAATTTAATGCCCGTATCATCAGCCAGTAAACCTTCAGCATACGCACGGCGACCCACACAAACGATAACGCGGTCAAACTGCAAGGTTTTTTCGGCGCCAGCTTGCGTATACGTAACGCTTACGCCCTGTTCAGACACTTGAGTACTTTGAACTTTCGCCCCAAGCTGAATATCCATGCCCTGTTTTTTAAATTGCTTTAAGGCTTCTTTGGCTAATCCTTTATCTAATGCGCCCAAAAACTCATCTTGCGCTTCAAGCACCGTTACTTCACTGCCCAAACGCCGCCAAACCGAGCCCAACTCTAAACCAATCACGCCTGCCCCAATAATGCCCAGCGTTGCCGGTACTTCCTTAAACTCCAACGCGCCGGTAGAATCCACAATGCGATTTTCATCAACCTGAGCTGCGGGAATGTTAATCGGGCTTGAACCGGTGGCTAAAATCACATTGTTAGCACTTAACACCTGTGACGCGCTGCCATCTAACGGAGTGACTTCGACTTGCTTACCGGCCAGTAATTTACCGGTTCCCTGAAACCATGTAATGCCATTGCCTTTAAATAACTGGGCAATACCGCCCGTCAGTTGCGCAACAATCGCATCTTTACGCGCCTGCATGGTTGCCACGTCAAATGTTACGTCGCCTGTGGTAATGCCATGCGCTGCCAAATCATGTACGGTACTTTCATAACGATGCGAGCTGTCTAGCAATGCTTTAGAGGGAATACAGCCAACATTTAAACACGTTCCTCCCAGTGAGGGGACTCCCTTGTGCACGCGTTTTTCAATGCAGGCAACCTTCATGCCTAATTGTGCGGCTCGAATAGCAGCCTCATAACCCCCCGGCCCACCGCCAATCACGACCAGATCAAACTTGCCGTCTGTTGCAGCATGTGCAGTGCCGGCACTATCGACACTAGATGAAGCAGCATTGGCTATATCGGTTACTGTTGTATCTGTCATAAAAAACTCACTTATTTTAATAGGGACTTAATCTCATTGAGCGCACTCGGTTTTTATGCCACCGAATACGCTTACATTAGTCGTCTGTCCGTTGATAACAAACGGTTGGCTAGGCGTTTATAGATCTAGCAACATTAATGCAGGATCTTCAATCAGTTCTTTAATGGTGACCAAGAAGCCTACTGCCTCCTTGCCATCAATCATGCGATGGTCGTACGATAACGCCAGATACATCATCGGCAAAATCACCACTTGGCCGTTTACCGCCATCGGGCGTTCCTGAATTTTATGCATGCCCAGAATAGCCGTTTGCGGCGGGTTTAAAATCGGGGTCGACATCAATGAACCAAATACACCGCCATTTGAAATTGTAAAGGTTCCGCCGGTTAAATCGTCCAGGGCTAATTTACCGTCACGGGCTTTTTTGCCATATTCCATGATATTTTTTTCAGTTTCGGCTAAGTTCATGCGGTCTGTATCACGCAGCACAGGCACTACCAGGCCGCGATCGCTAGAGACCGCAACGCCAATATCATAAAACCCGTGATAAATAATATCGGTTCCATCAATTGAGGCGTTAACCGCCGGATAACGTTTTAGAGCTTCGGTACAGGCCTTGACAAAAAACGACATAAAGCCCAGTTTAATCCCGTGGCGTTTTTCAAACCGTTCCTGATAGGCTTTACGCATATCCATAATGGGTTTCATGTTGACTTCGTTAAACGTCGTCAGCATGGCGGTTCCTTGGGAGGCAGCCAGTAAGCGCTCGGCCACTTTTTGACGTAAGCGCGTCATCGGCACCCGTTTTTCAATACGATCGCCCGTCGCTATCGAAAGTGCAGTCGGTGCGCCCGTTTCTGTGGTTGTTGGTACAGATTTTGAGGTAATGGTGTTTGATTGAGCGGGATTGGCCTGCGCTGCCTGCATATCCTGCTTGGTAACGCGCCCATCGGGGCCCGTCCCCTGTACATTGGCAGGGTTAATGCCGGTTTCAGCCGCAGCCTTGCGCACGGCCGGCCCTTGTCCATCTAAATTTACGACATCACCACGCGGTACGATAGCCGCAGGGCCTGCCTGAATATTGCTCGATTGTTGATTTAACGCCATCGGTTGTGTGGTAGCCTGACTGGCGGACTGGTTAGCGCCTTCTTGCGCAGATGATGCTTGAGGCGCCTCGGGTGTTGCCGTACCGGCTGCACCTTCCTGAAAGTGCGCCAATACTTCGCCCGACAATACCGTATCGCCTTCCTGTTTTAACAAGTCAGTCAATACCCCGTCAGCAGGCGCAACCACTTCCAGCACTACTTTATCGGTTTCAATATCGGCCAGTACTTCATCACGCGTACAGGCTTCTCCCACTTTTTTATGCCATGTGGCAACGGTACCATCTGCAATGGATTCTGGAAATACGGGGGCTTTAATGTCGCTCATCTTATCACTCCTAAGGGTCTACATTATTTAAAAAATGAATGGGGCAAATTAACATGACACGTTTAATTCAACAATCTATCCGTATAAAAAATGAATATACAACCGATTCAATATTGACCGTTTTAGTTTCTCTATTCCCTTTTTAATCAGCTCGTTAAAGTCGATTAAAAAGAGATATAAATATAGAAATACAGTTATTGAATGGCGGCTCTTAATGACATTACCCTATAACAACAGTTTGGACTAATGACCGCCCGTAACCGGAGGCGCAGCAGCAGGGTCCAAATCAAGCGCCTCCATAACCAACGTAACCTGTTGCCGCGCATGCATGCCGGGTGAACCACAGGCAGGCGCAGCAGCAGCCTCACGACCCGCATAACGCACCGGAATTTTGGTGGATAATTCACTGGCCACACCATATAAATAAGGCGCAATAAAGAACCAGGCCCCCTGATTTTGTGGCTCTTCCTGACACCATTTAATGCTGGTTAAGTGAGGATAGGTTTCTAATACCTGCAATAAACGCGCCTCAGGCATGGGGTATAACTGCTCAATACGAATAACCGCCACATCGTCCAGTTTTTGTTCACGACGTTTTTCCAAAATATCGTAATACACTTTGCCACCGCACAACACCACGCGTTTAATGATCGACTTATCCTGTACATCGACATCATCGAGCACCGTTTCAAACTTACCTTGGGCCAGTTCAGTTAAATTGGATACAGCTAATTTATGCCGCAATAAACTTTTGGGCGACATCACAATCAACGGTTTACGAGTCGGACGGCGCACCTGACGGCGTAACATATGGAACACTTGCGCTGGCGTTGAAGGCGTACAGACCTGCATATTATCTTCAGCGCATAACTGTAAAAAGCGCTCTAACCGCGCCGATGAGTGTTCAGGCCCTTGACCTTCAAAGCCATGCGGCAACAGTAATGTTAAGCCACACACGCGCTCCCATTTGGTTTCGCCCGAGCTGATAAACTGGTCGATAACCACTTGTGCGCCATTGACAAAATCACCAAATTGAGCTTCCCAAATCACCAGGGCATCGGGAATGGTCGTCGCATAACCATATTCAAAGGCCAGTACGGCTTCTTCTGAAAGCAGTGAATCATACAATGAAAAACGCGGCTGATTAGGGGCCATATGCGCAAGCGGAACATACATGCTGCCATCGACCTGATTATAAAGTTCAGCGTGACGATGACTAAACGTACCCCGCCCCACGTCCTGCCCCGTTAAACGCACCAGTGAACCTTCGGCCAATAAGCTTGCATACGCCAGGGTTTCAGCCGCACCCCAGTTTAACGGCATTTCTCCGGTTTGCATTTTCAGGCGGTCGTCATAGACTTTTTGAACCTGTTTTTGCAGCACAAATCCTTCAGGCAACACCGCCATCTGTTTTCCCATTGCCTTTAAGTTCTCTAAAGGCACGCTGGTATCCCAATCATCAACCAACGCATGCCCCAAATAAGGCTTCCAGTCGACAAACAAATGCGCATTAGGCTGGCGCACCAACGAATACGCCACATGTTCGCCTTTTTCAAGTGCATTGCGGTAATCTTCGACCATTTTATCGGCATCACTGCGGGTTAAAATGTGCTCTCCAATTAACCGGTCGGCATACAGCGTCCGTGTAGTGGGCAGTTGTGCAATCACCTGATACATCAAGGGTTGAGTCGCTGACGGCTCATCAGCTTCATTATGTCCACGGCGGCGATAACAGAATAAATCAATGACTACATCTTTTTTGAAGGTATTGCGATAATCAAGCGCAACCTGGGTAATAAATAACACCGCTTCGGGGTCATCGCCATTCACATGAAAAATCGGCGCCTGCACCATTTTGGCAATATCGGTACAGTATTCGGTCGAGCGCGCATCTTCAGGACGGCTAGTGGTAAATCCAACTTGGTTATTAATGATAATATGAATAGAACCACCCGTGGTAAAGCCGCGCGTTTGCGACATCTGGAAGGTTTCCATAACCACGCCTTGTCCGGCAAATGCCGCATCACCATGCACAATCACCGGTAGCACTTGCTGACCATCGTCTTTGCGGCGAATTTGCCGTGCCCGCACCGAGCCCTCAACCACGGGCCCCACAATTTCCAAATGTGACGGATTAAACGCCAGTGCCAAATGCACCTCACCGCCCAGTGTCATCACGTTGGACGAATAGCCCTGGTGATATTTAACATCGCCTGAACCTTTGGTATTAAAAGTTTTTCCTTCAAATTCGTCAAACAAATCACTGGGGTTTTTGCCCAAAATATTGACCAGCAAATTAAGCCGTCCACGGTGCGCCATAGCGATAATGACTTCCTGTACAGTCGCTGCCCCGCCGCGTTGAATGATTTCACTCATCATGGGAATAAAACTTTCGCCGCCTTCCAATCCAAAACGTTTGGCGCCGACATATTTGCTGCCTAAAAATTTCTCTAATCCTTCGGCTGCCGTCAAACGCTCTAACAAATTCTTTTTAATATCATCTGAATAACGCGGCACGCCTTGCGCCCCCTCCAGGCGTTGCTGAATCCAGCGTTTTTCCTTGGTATCGACAATATGCATGTACTCGGCGCCGATACTACCGCAATAAATTGCCTCCATCGCCCTGACCATAGCGCCTAGCGTGCTTTCGGGCTGACCAATGGCCAAATTGCCCGTTTGAAATACGGTATCCAAGTCAGAACGTGACAACCCATGTGCTGCCAGTTCCAAATCGGGCACCTGGTCACGACGGGCAAGGCCTAGCGGATCCAGTTTTGCGCGCTGATGCCCCCGATTACGATACGCTGCAATTAACTGCAACACGCCCACTTGACGTCGTTCATGTTCGGTACTAACCGAGCTTTGCACCATAGGTTGTGCGCGGGTACTGTTGCGGGCACGCAATAAAAATTGTTCACGGATATTTAAATGCGGCTGGTCGCCTTTGGGAAACTGGTCAAAATATCGGCGCCATTCTTCTGCGATGCTGTCAGGCGCAGTCAGGTATTGTTCGTAAAGGGCTTCAATGTAGGCGGCGTTTTCACCGGAAAGCTGTGTATCGGTTTTTAGTTGAGCGGGGGGAACAGAACTGGACATAAGTTGTTGCATAAGGCTACCTATTTAATATTGCAAAAAAATACCCGGCTTTTTAACGAGAGAATGCGTTAAGCAAGCCACTGAATTTACACTTATAACTCGACTCATCACAAGCGTTTATCAAATAAGCATCAAGACATAAAGGCTTTTAAACCTCGAACACTTAACCGTTTCGGGGTTGTATTGAGCATCGACCTTTACATCTGATGTTTGTATGGAAGACTACGACAAGGAGGCTGTACCAGTATCTTGCCGATTTATTTTGCAAATCAAATAGGGTAAATATATGTCTACACTGCATATCCTTAACCCATTAGACTTTCGTGCTCATTTAACCATCTAACATTAAATATGATTTTGATGTCAGTTTCGTGGCCGTCATTATTTTACGCTAGATGCTATCATGGACCTGGGGTTAGATTGACATTTTTAACCGATTTTGTACATTTTATTTAATCGCCTTAAAAAGGCTGCAATCTTATCCGTAAACAGGTGTTTTGTTAATCGTTATAACTTAATCCTTTTTAAAACAAGTATTACATAAAATAGGCCTTCCGTTCATTTACAAAATGCCCATAAGCCCCTAAAGTTTTAACTATTTTTAAGCTCTTTAAGCCGTTACACTCGTTTTCTATGTTTAACCTTTTTATCCTTTATTTATTCTATTCTGGATTAAATAAACTGCTGCACTGTGAGACTCACTATGACCGACCCCACCCCTGTATCTAAGCACCATGCCGCTTCTGGCATGCCGAAACCACTCACTCAATGGTTTAGTCGCAGACCGACGGTCAAAGATGCGCGACAATCGATTCATATTGCCAAAAATATGTTTCGTTTAAGTACAGCCATGGCTCAGGCCTTTTGGGATGCGGGCAAAATTGGGGCTTTAACCAAGCCGAATCAACCGCACCACCCGGCGACTATTCAAAAAGTCTGTACCAACTTGTGTGTTGCGTTAAATGTTGAAGTGCATGCCGTAGAACCCATGCCCACCGAACATGCGTTATGGGTTAGTAACCATGTATCGTGGTTAGATATTCCTGTGGTCGGGTCACAGGCCCAAGTATTTTTTACCTCTAAAGCAGAAGTGGCAGGTTATCCGGTCATCGGTCGCTTAGCACGTGCCGGCGGCAGTGTGTTTGTAAAGCGCGGTTCCGGTGATTCGATACAAGTTCGTGAGCAAATTTCGGCGTTATTAAAACAAAAATTGCCTATTATTTTTTTTCCAGAAGCCACGACCACTGATGGGCGTTTTGTGCGTAAAATTCACGGTAAATTACTACCCGGCGCCATTGAAACAGGTACGCCTGTGCAACCTATCGTTTTAGCGTACGTCAATTCTATGGGGCTGCTCGATAATGTGGTGCCGTTTATTGGGGATATGGGTTTGCCGGCCCATATCATGCGCATTTTGGCAGGTGATAAAGTCACCGCGCATATTTTACCCTTACCGGCCATCGATACCGCAGGACACGATTTAGCCAGTTTGACTGCGCTACTGCAAGCGACGATGCAGCAGGGCTTACATAAATTGCATCAACATGTGTTAAAGCAAATGCCCGATTTGACAGGGGAAACGGTTTTAGGATTATTGGCAGAACATGATCCGCTAACGGTTCGATAAGCGCTTAGCTCACTGGCTAAATCACTTAACTCTATCCTTTTTAGGTTTTTTAGTTGACATGGAATACTGT
>JAGLBJ010000120.1 GCA_018260315.1 Moraxellaceae bacterium
TAATTTCGCCATTTCGCTTATCAAATGGCAAACTAGTTTTTTTTTATTTTTCTTTGAAATCTCTGAAAACGATCACCCGTCAATGAATAAGACAAAAATCAATATAAAATGTGACGGTGAAATTTTTTTTCTTTAAGGTCTTTCAAGACGTCTGGAAAACGGAAATTCCAGATATTTCATTCGCAAGGTGACTTTCTAGTCAAACTCTTTCATTTTTTTTTATTTTTAATTTCTGCCAATTGATTAATTATATATTTTTATAGATCATTAATGAATCATTATTGAGAAAAAATATTTCTAGTATTTAGACTTTCGTGGCATCTATTCCTTATACTATTCATTCCAAGTGCTTTGGGGTTTTCAATGTAGCTTCATAACCCAAAAACACTTGGAATGAATAGTGTGAGAAACATTTTTTAAATTTAAAATAAATCAAAAAGAAATCGAAATTGTTTTAAGCACAAACCAGCGCAAAAAGTCCGAATAACTCTAGCGTTATTAAAAGTTATTTGTTTGGAACTTTTTAAAAACTTCTAGAGCATTTGAAGTCTAATTTTTAATTGCGAACCATTTTAAATCTCATCAGCTCTTTAAAACGTTTTTGTTTTGGATCCTTTCGTTCGTTCGACCCTCAATTAAAGTGACAAAAAAATTAATTTT
>JAGLBJ010000121.1 GCA_018260315.1 Moraxellaceae bacterium
ACCGAGAGCACGTACGGCAGGTTGTTCATCACGCCGCCGAGGTAATCGATACGGTCGGTGTACGGGATGAAACTGTGCCAGGACTGGCGTTCTGCCATTTTCTCGGCACCACGGTGGTGGTAACCGACGTCTGGCACGCAGTCGACGATTTCTTCACCGTCCAGCTGCAGGATGATGCGGAAGGCACCGTGGGCCGAAGGGTGGTTCGGGCCCAGGTTGAGGAACATGTAGTCCTCGTTTTCGCCGGAACGCTTCATGCCCCAGTCTTCAGGGCGGAAACGTGCAGCTTCTTCTTCCAGCTGCACCTTGGCTGTACGGATCAAATTCAGTGGCGCGGGCAGGGAAGTCCTTGCGCAGCGGGTGACCTTCCCACGTCGGCGGCATCATGATGCGGGTCAGGTGAGGGTGACCTTTGAAGTCGATGCCGAACATGTCCCAGACTTCGCGCTCGTACCAGTTGGCGTTCGGCCAGATGCCGGTCACGGTCGGTACGCTGAGGTCGCTCTCGGACAAGGCGACCTTGATCATTACGTCACTATTACGTTCAAGCGACATCAGGTGATAGAAGACGGTGAAGTCCGCACCCGATGGCAGGCCCTGACGCTTGGTACGCAGACGTTCGTCTACACCGTGCAGGTCATAGAGCATGACGTAAGGTT
>JAGLBJ010000122.1 GCA_018260315.1 Moraxellaceae bacterium
AAGTAGTGAATAAAAAAAAATTGAAGAGATCTTTGAAGAACGACCTTTGAGGATCTTTGTCTTGGTTTCAAGAAACCAAAAGCAAAAAAAAGAAAAAAAAATTAAAAATAATTTTTTTTCTTCAAATCACACAAGTTTAAACATTTAATAGAGTCCAAAATTATTATTATTATTATTTTCTTTTTTTGCGGAGTTAATTTGCTGAAAATTTTTGCAACAAATTTTTTTCTAAAACGGTGAGTGCATATTATGTTTAAGATGGTCAAATAAAAAAAAATTTTAATTGATTTTTCTTTTTTGATAAAAAAGGAAAATTAAAACTTTCTTAAAGCAGTATTTTCGCTTGTAGATGAAGCTATAATGTATAAATTTTATGTTGGCCTTGGTAGAGCTAAATTTTAATATCTCAGTCTCCAGTGTCCCCAAATGAATTTTTGTGAGAAATGCCATTTTCTCCCTTCGATTACAGGTTCGAATGATATAAGAATGAAAAATAAATAAAAAATAAAAATAAAACGTGGGAGAAAATTTTTCCCACTGATTTTCATTTTGGGTTCAGGTGACATAAAAATCTTTTACGATCGGAACCGAGATCATCCGGACACGGAAGTAAATTATCGGAATCAGACTTCC
>JAGLBJ010000123.1 GCA_018260315.1 Moraxellaceae bacterium
TAAAACTTTTTCAAGCTTTTTATATTTTCACGACTTTAGTTTTTGATCACAATTTAAATACAAAGTTTAAATTGTGTTGGTTTTAAAGCACAAATTAAATACAATTTTTAACTGTATTAAAACACGATTTTTTGGATTGTAATGTCGTTTGGAAAAATTAGCCGAAAAATGGCAAAAAAGTTACCGAACGTTTTCCAGCTTAACAGCTGTTATCTTCGTCATTGGTCTCAATTTCATTGGGAGTGTCTGTGGTCTTGCAGGATTTGAAGTTAGCCCGAACATGAAGAAACTTGTAGTTGGCTAATTTTCTTTTTTCAAGCACTCAGTTTTATTAAGATGTTAACTCAAAATTTTTAAAAATACCTGGCCCCATTGAGGTTTCCTTATTATTGTCTCTTAAACTTTTCAAGTTTTTTATTTTTTTACGTTTTCTAATTGCCAGATACTCTACACGACATTACAACCCAAAAATTGTAACCGTTTATTACTTTTTACTCAGTATTTAAAATGTGAACAAATTGATTTCGATAATATTATAATATCTCTTGCTAGAACAAAAAATTATTCAGCAATCAGTTACAGAAAATAAATATTGAATGAATGCTGGAGACGGTGCTGAATAAAGTTTGCT
>JAGLBJ010000124.1:0-261 GCA_018260315.1 Moraxellaceae bacterium
AATTTCATTTTATTTAGAATTAAAATTTATTTAATAATAAATATTTGTCGTTTGACTTTATTTATACTTTAAACTTTTGATAAAATCAATAATAAATTAATGACAGTGATTGATTGATTTATCATTAATAATAATAATAAATATTTATATCAATACCATATAAATAATTTCAAGATTAAAAATATATATGGATGAGAATTTATTTGATAATAAATTTTGTCGCTTGACTTTATTTTCATTATTAATGATAAATCAATCAAT
>JAGLBJ010000124.1:271-623 GCA_018260315.1 Moraxellaceae bacterium
TATGAAATAATATAATTATTTTATTGAATATAATAATTTATTTTTATTTGATTCATTTTTATATCTCAATACAATAACTCTGTTAAAGAATTTTGATTAAATGGAATTAAACCATTTTCAACATTGTTATTGAAGTTTTTCGTACTTAATAATAATTAAATAAATAAAAATTAATAATTTAAACGTGAAAAAATTTATTATTAATATTAATAATAATAATAAATAATATCAATATCATATAAATAATTTAAAGTCGTTAAAAGAATATATGGATAAGAATTTATTTAATAACAAATATTTGTCCGCACTCACCATATACTACGTCTCTGTTTGTATTTCTTATTTTTATTTT
>JAGLBJ010000125.1 GCA_018260315.1 Moraxellaceae bacterium
CGTTTGTGAAAGTGAAAAATTTTTTGATCACAATTTAAATACATCGTTTCGCCAGCTTAACAGCTGCTGGCATCGTCAATCCGCGGATTGACAGACGGTGATGTCGACCCCTTTTTGGTCCCGTTTTGTCCTTTTACAACCTTAATCCTTTTTTCATTCATCGATTTTAAAACGATGAATTTAACTACCCTTTTCATTTATTCATTCTAACTTTAGTATATACCTGCTTTCATACCTGAAACCTATTCTAAGTTTGCTTGACTTTTTCAAGTATTTTTAAGTTCTGTTCATTTTTCCACCGACAGTGCCAGCAGCTATTAAAGCTGGTGAAACGTCAGGGAAAATGTTTTCAGTTCTTTTACACAACATAATAACCCAAAAAGTAATTGCAAAGTAATTTCGGAAGTCGTGAAAAAGTATAAAATCGACAATAAGTCTTGTTTGCTTCTGGTTCGTCAGATTATAAGTTAAAAATAATCGTTGTTGAATTAAAATATTTGTAAAAATAATCGTTATAATATTATTAAAAATTAATATTAATCGTCTGATTAAGAAAATAATTTTTATTTATTAATAACAAATAAATGTTATTTATTTTTTTAATATTATTAAGTGGTTTATTT
>JAGLBJ010000126.1 GCA_018260315.1 Moraxellaceae bacterium
AATTTTCAAACGAACAAATTTCTTAAAAATTCGTTCAAACCCTAATGTCCTATAATCCCCCCTTCTCCTTCCCGATTCACCGAAGAAAAATATATAGGGCCGGTTTCATTCGACACGATTGCATTTTGGACCAATTCATTGAAAAAGCCTGAACAGAGTAGTAAGTTGGCGAAACGTCTGATAATAGTGCGGAATGTAGTTCTTCAACGCGGAAAAAAACTTGTGACGAGAATCGCTAAAGTCGCGAAACAGTGTTCATACCGGGAAGATGTCGTCGTCGTCGTTCATCAACGCGTTTGGATCAACCCGTGAGTGTTGAACAGTGCGGACACAGTGGTGAATTCTTCGGGCTACAAAACATCGTCTTCAGTCCAGTTCCACGAGCAAAAGCAATTGAAAGCACGGATCTTTCGCGCTCGGAAGTCCACAACAACGCGGTTTCCCAAAACCCAAAAACTCGCAAAAGAAAAAAAGGAGTTGGAGATTTTATTTTTATTTTTTATTTTTTTTTTGTCGTCCTTTGGAACATCCACGAAAATGAAAATTTCTCGGCGGGAAGAAAGGAAAGGCAGAGTAAAAGGAGAAACGGCAAAGGAAACGGAAGGAGGCCGGAG
>JAGLBJ010000127.1 GCA_018260315.1 Moraxellaceae bacterium
CGATGAGATGAAAACCGAATAATCTAGATTTGGCAGTTTAATAGCCGTTTTTTCTTCTTTTTTCTTATTATTTGATATCTTACACAGTACTCTTGAACACTAGTGTAATAATAATAAAGAACATTTTTGTGTTTGTTTTGGCCATCTATAAACCACAGAATTTCGACAATTTTCCCCTAACCCAGTATTACTTCACCTTTGTGCTCTGTTACTGCTTTCGTTCTTCTGTCCACTTTGTACCTGTTTTTCCTTTTGGTTTGTCTGTGTCACAACCGTTTCTGTTTTTCTCTTTAAGCACATTCCGCTTTTTTAAAAATTTTCATAGCTTATTTCCTGTTTTTGGGCATCTTTTTCAAATTCAGGGAACGAAGCCCATCTGGTTTTCTTTTAGAGGAGGAATGTAAAGATCCTGTTGGTACTAGAACACATTATTAATCCTAAAACTTATTCTGTACTATAATAAATTAATAAATTATAACCAATAATAATAGAACTAGAATAGTTGTATATTGTAACTTAATATGCCCGATTATAATTAGAATATAGTTATATAGTAAATAGTTACTCTTTAGTAAATTTTCCAGTGCCGGAATCAAAATTTAATTCAATAATTTA
>JAGLBJ010000128.1 GCA_018260315.1 Moraxellaceae bacterium
TTTAAAATTCCTAAAAAGAAAAGTTTTTTTACAGAGTCGCAAAAAACCTTTTACTTGTTGCCACTGAAAAAGATTTTTTTTACGTTATTGGTAATATATTCGACAATCTGACGATTTCACCTTAATTTTTGCACCTGAATGGTTTTCAGATTGTAAATAGCGTTGTGAATTTAGCCTCTATCGGTAAAATCTATTTAGAACAAAATTTGAAACGCCACTATTAGTCAGGTACCGCTAAAATAACTTTATATTAATAATTTGGGAGCTTCGAGGAACTTGTCGAAGTTAAAAATTCAATAAGGAAAATTTCCATTCTGAGACACATTCAATGCCTAAATATTTTTGTTTAAATTCTAACATGTATTTATATATATATATATATATATTTATATATATTATATATATATTACTTATATATATATATAGTAATGGTATAGTAATACAGTAATAATTTATTTTTTAAATTTTTTTATATCTAAAAAATCTAAAAATTTATTATAGTTTTTAGACTTTCGCGGCTTTTGTGCCTCACACTATTTATTCTAAGTGTTTTTGGGTTGTGATATCTTTAACGCGGCGTCACAATACATAGAATAAATAGTGTAAAAATTG
>JAGLBJ010000129.1 GCA_018260315.1 Moraxellaceae bacterium
AAATGCGACAAAAAATGTTTGAAACGTTACCTTTGAAGAAAGAAAAATTCTGAAAAAAGTCTGCATCGGATAAAATAGAGCAATGAATACAGGAAGCGCACAATGAAGAACTTAATGTACTAATCATAACTAACGGATGTAATACGCAAAAGAAGACTTGCCTTTTACGGACATATAACACGAATGAACCCAGACAGGTTGACCAACAGGATCCTTAGATTGCTACTCCAAAAAAAAACCTGATGGGCTTGTTTCTTGAAATTGGAAAAGATGCCCAAGAACTGGAAGTGAGCCAAGAAGATTTCAAAAGCGGAACGTATTATAAGAAAAAATCAAAGATCCTTGCTTCCCATACAAACAAAAAAGAAAAACAGGTGCAAAGTGGGCAGAAGAACGATAGCAACATATGCTTTATGCCACCAACATGGCAAAAAGATGAAGAAATATACTGAGTTGTCTATCTAGTATGTATTGGGCAAAAGAACGATAGCAACAACATGGCATAAAGATGAATAAATATACTGGGTTAGGAGAAAATTGTCTAAATTATGTGGTCCGTAAATGGCCGAAACGAACGCAAAAAAAAAATTGCATTTTGAAATCAC
>JAGLBJ010000012.1:0-19933 GCA_018260315.1 Moraxellaceae bacterium
TTGATTTTGATTTTGATTTTGATTTTGATTTTGATTTTGATTTTGATTTTGATTTTGATTTTGATTTTGATTTTGATTCATCAAATCTATAATATAACTAGGATAATCATTATTTAGCGAACATATCAATGATTCAAAAGAGGCTGTTTACTAATCTGCACCTTTAGAGTTTTATCATGAATCTGAGCAATAAGTGCACGTGGTAAAAATTCTTCAATCATAGGGCCTGCTTTTACCATCGATTGATATTCACATAAAATGGAAGCGGCCTGTTCAGCAGTCGTTATATCAGCTTTTAGCAGTTGCCAATACACCGGCTGGCTGACCGAATAATCGGGCGTTAAGCTCATTTTAAACTGCATAAAGGCATCACACATGCCCACATGGAAGCCCAATTCACTTAAATCCGTCGGCCCATCAGGAAAAGGGCGGCATGGCTCAAAGTTAAATAAACCATCATGCTGCATTAAACTTTGACGGGCAAAGGGCCAAATATATTCCCTTAAAAAATATTGATCGGCAAAATGTCTTGATTTAACCGGCTCTGTTAAAAACGCCTGAATCATGGGCAACATCGGCGGCAATGCGCCCGCAACCGCCCCCCATAAACCGGCCAAGATAAGCTCTGTATGCGTTACTGCATCGCGCATGACATGAAAATGTGTCGAACCATGCAGCCACTCATTGACTGCATGTACTTCACGCAGCGAAATCACCGAATCTGCATCTCTAAAAACAACCCGATGCACGCGCGGTAAATCAAGCGCCAAAAATCGCCACATGGGGCCCGGTATAACCTGTAGCGAACCAATAGGAATGACCCACGTTTTAAGTTGTCGTAAACGATTGATGACCTGCCGAGGCACGGTATCATCAACATAAATGCACAGACACCAGTCGGGATATAAATCCGGCATAAGCTCGGCGTTAATAATCGCTGTTTCACAATATTTTGCCTGAGCCCCAAATAAACTCATCGCAATTAAATTTTTACGCTGATGATATTCATGCGGTAAAGGCGGCAGCACGGGTAAAGCATGCTCTAAAAGGGGCGGATTTTGGAATTGTTGCTCGCGTTTTTTAAGCGCCAATAAACCAAAATGCCGAACCTGTACCTGTGCTTTAGGGGTATGCAGATGACCATAAGCATGCGCCAAGCTGTCATACACGGCAAACGGCGGATTAGGCAGAGTGAGCGCCTGCTTGGCATACCCAATCGCCTGCTGCCAACGGTTTAAATAAATACAATTGGCGGCAGCGTCACTTAATGGGTGCGGGCTTTGCGGAATAAGCGCATGTGCCTCTAAACTATAAGTGAGCGCAGCTTCATAATTCTGCTGGGCAAAATTCGACAACATATTTTGACGAATCTCGTCCAAACGATTTTGTAAGGCTTCGGGCGATATTGAGGAAACCGGCATGGCAGTACCAGCCGGCAAGCTTATATCAATGCGATTAAACAATGCCTGGGTCGAAAAACCGGGCGTTCTGGAGCTGGTTTTAACGGATTTTGATTTTACCTGATTCGTTTTTTTCTTATTTTTGGCAGAGGTCATCAAACTTAATCCTTGATTATTTTTGCTTTATCACGATAACGCCCATAAATCGAACGCTACAGCTTAACCTTAATTGCCCTTAAACATAACGGTTAAGATTAAGCTGTACAATGGGTTAGCGTCTAATACCCCGAGTCGGTAGCCTATTACGGTTTAGGAATATCATTAAGTTGCTTTATCGTTGGCACGTTATCATTTTCGGTCACATGACCTTCAAAATTAGCCTCCTGCAATATGTCCTGAGCTGCTGCCTGCATTCCGCCAAAATTGCCTGCACCCCCGCCAAACAAGGGACCCATGCCGTTATTACCGCCACCTTGTAAGCCTTTTAAAGCATTTAACATTTTACTCATGCCTTTGGGGCTGGCAATCTGTTTCATCATCTTGGCCATATCGGCATGTTGTTTAAGCAGCTTGTTGACTTCCGAAACCTGCGTGCCACAGCCTTTAGCAATCCGTAATTTACGACTTGCATTAATCATCAGAGGATTGCGGCGCTCTTCTGGGGTCATTGACTGAATAATCGACTCCATTTTTTTCATCATATGTTCAGGTTTGGCCTCGTTAACAGCCTGCTGCACCGCGCCACTGTTCATACCGGGCAGTTTATCCAAAAATCCCATAATGCCGCCCATCGAACGCATTTGTTCAAACTGCACCATCATATCCTCTAAGGTAAAGTTACCTCCGCCTTGTAACTTTTTGGCAATTTTTTCGGCCTTTTCCTTGTCAATGCTGCGCTCGACATCTTCAACCAACGATAAAACATCGCCCATGCCCAAAATACGCTGCGCCACCCGGTCGGGATAAAACGGCTCTAGCGCATCGGATTTTTCACCCATGCCCAAAAATTTAATTGGCTTACCGGTAATCGCCCGCACCGACAACGCCGCGCCACCCCGTGCATCTCCATCGGTTTTGGTTAAAATAACGCCGGTCAACGGCAGTGCATCATTAAACGCCTTGGCGGTGTTGGCTGCGTCCTGACCGGTCATTGAATCGACCACAAACAGCGTTTCGGTCGGATTAACCGCCGCATGTAATGCTTTAATTTCGTCCATCATGTCGGCATCAACATGTAGGCGGCCTGCAGTATCAACGATCAACACATCAGCAAACTGGATTTTAGCCTGTTCGATGGCGCGATGAACGATATCAATGGGTTTTTCGTCCACACTCGAAGGCACAAACAGCGCATTGACATTATGCGCCACCATTTTAAGCTGCTCAATGGCAGCCGGACGGTAAATATCCGCCGAGACCATCATCACCTTTTTTTTCTGACGCAACTTTAAAAAGCGTGCAAGCTTGCCAGCTGTCGTGGTTTTACCCGCACCCTGCAAACCGGCCAGCAAAATAATAATGGGCGGTTTGCCGCTTAAATCCAAGGTTTCGTTTGCAGCACCCATCATGTCGGTTAACTGGTCATAGACGATTTTAACAAAGGCCTGACTGGGCGAAAGCTGTTTTAAAACGTCCTGCCCCAACGCTTCCGCTTTAACCTTTTCAATAAAATCGCGCGCAACCGGCAACGCTACATCAGCCTCAAGTAACGCCATGCGCACCTCGCGCAATGTATCTTTGATATTATCTTCGGTGAGTTGTCCGGTACCAGCAACATTACGCAAACTTTGGGATAAACGGTCGGTCAGAGTTTCAAACATAATGGTCTACTTCGTAAAAATAACGTCTAGCATAGAAAAATATTGCACAATATGCTATAGGATATGTTAGTTTTCTGAGTTTTATTATTGCAAAAACGTAAAATTTATTAATTTTGTGAGCCAAATCAACATGCTAGTGGTTTTTACGTTTATATGGACTTTTTTGGCATTGGCCATGTATGCCACAACGTTCTGGCATCTGTGGTCACATCTATGGCAAAAGGTCAAACCGCGCCACTCGACCAGTTTGGTCTTACTAACCCTCGGATTAAGCTTTCATCTGGCTGCGTTATGGCCGCATTTGGTCATTCATCATGCGCTTGATTTAAATCTTTTTAACGTATTATCCCTAACGAGCTGGCTTATGTTGGCGTTTAGCGTCATTTTTTCGAGTTATCGGCCCATATTGGCGCTTAACATTTTAGCGATTCCTGTGGCTGCACTGGGCTTAATTGCTGACGATTTTGGACCGGTGCCTTATACCCCGGTTTTAAGTCAATCTCTCGGTTTAAATGCTCATATCCTGTTGTCTTTAGCAGCTTATTGTTTATTGTTAATGGCCGCTATTGCGGCTATTTTATTGCATTTTCAACACCGCGAATTAAAACATCAAACCAGCGAACGCATTTGGGTTAATTTATTACCCCCCCTGCAAACCATGGAACGTTTACTGTTTGAAATGCTCAATATAGGATTCATACTCTTAACGATTGCCTTATTTTTAGGAGTTTTTACGGTTGATAACTTACTTGCGCAACATCTCGTCCATAAAACCGTTTTTAGTGTTATTTCATGGATTATTTTTGCCGTATTATTACTAGGCCATTGGCGCTTTGGCTGGCGTGGGCAGCGTGCGGTTCGTCTGACATTATGGGGATTTAGCCTGTTATTTATTGGATTTTTGGGCAGTAAATTTGTTTTGGAATTGATTTTGCACAAGCCCGTTTAAGCAATTACATGGTATTCTTTTGATGATATTTCAGTTTTAGCAATAAAATTTTATATGGAATACACCTCTGTTTTTTTAGGCTCAATCACTATGAAGGATCAATCTATGAGCACGTTCCTGGACACTCCGCTACACATGCAAGGCCATACCTTTAAAAACCGGATTGTAAAGGCAGCAATGAGCGAAGCGTTATCGAACACAGCCGGTCAAGTCACCCCTCCCCTATTACGTTTATATGAAACCTGGGCGCAAGGTGGCTTAGGTGCAGCGATTACCGGTAACGTGATGATTGATGCGCGCGCTAAAAATGAGCCGGGCGTGGTCGTGATTGAAAATGAGCAAGATTTAGACCAGTTAACGCGCTGGGCGGCTATTGGCAAAACCTATAATATGTTGCAAATTGTTCAATTATCGCACCCTGGCAAACAGGCTCCTAAAGGGCTGAATAAAGAAACCGTTGCACCTTCTGCAATTGGCTTTGGGCCCAGCATGTCGGCAATGTTTGGCGTACCGCGCGCGCTAATGGAAGCCGAAATTTTAGATTTAATTGAGCGTTTTGCAACGGCGGCCGCAGTGTGTCAAAAGGCAGGGTTCGAAGGCGTACAGTTACACGGTGCACATGGCTATTTAATCAGTGAATTTTTATCGCCGCAACACAACACACGGCAAGACCAGTGGGGCGGCTCACTTGAAAATCGCATGCGCTTTTTAGTAGAATGTTTTAAAGCCATACGCGCCAAAACCGGTGAAGGCTTTATTATCGGGGTAAAATTAAATTCCTCCGATTTTCAAAAAGGCGGCTTTAGTGAAGATGAGTCGTTACAGGTATGCAAAACGTTGGACACACTAGGGGTTGATTTTATTGAAATTTCCGGCGGAACCTATGAAGCGCCTGCGATGACCGGGCGTAAACAGGTTAAAACGGAAAGTACTCAAAAACGTGAGGCGTATTTTCTGGAATTTGCCGAAAAAATTCGCGCCGAAGTCAAAACACCCTTAATGGTCACTGGTGGTTTTCGGACGCGCGCGGGCATCGATGCAGCGTTAGGCAGTGGCGCGTGTGACCTAATCGGCATGGCGCGCCCGCTTGCCGTCGAAACCGATGCACCGGCGCATTTATTGGCCGGTCAAAATGTTAAATATGCCATTAAGCCCATTAAAACAGGGGTAGCGATGTTTGATAAAATGGGTATTATGGAAATCATCTGGTATGCAGCACAATTTCGCGCAATCGGTAAAGGGGAGGCGCCTAATCCCGACTTATCGCCCTTTAAAGTCTTTGCCCATTATGTCAAGGGCAATGTTAAAGCGATGCTAAAGGGGCGAAAAGTATTTGGCCGGTTACGCGCTAAAACATAAGGAAATTCAGAAAATCTTCAAGCTAAACAGTAAGCCCGTCTTTACAATTTTTTTAGCAAAGATTGTTTAATGGCTGGCTTGCTGTTTATCTATTTTTGGTGGTGTTAACATCTGACGTTTTGGCTTGTTAGAAATCTGGAGATTATAAGCCCCCAAGAGAGATTACCACGTTAATTTTATACACTACCCTATTTTTCAGGTTTAGCCAACTGTTCCAGGCTTATTTGCACCGGTTTATAACTGCGCCGGTGCTGATCAATGGGTCCAAACTGCTGTAATGCCTGTATATGGGCTTTGGTCGGATAGCCTTTATGTTGCGCAAATCCATAATCGGGATAGCGTTTATCAAGTTCGACAAGCTGCCCATCACGCGTTACTTTAGCTAAAATACTGGCTGCACTGATAGCCGGTTCGGTTAAATCACCCCCAATAATCGCCTGACAGGGCATAGTTAACGCTGGGCACCGATTGCCATCGACCAGCACCGATGAAGGCGCGATTTCCAGGGCATTGACTGCACGCTGCATGGCTAATAATGTGGCTTGCAAAATATTAAGGGCATCAATTTCTGCCGCCGTCGCTTCACATACCGACCAGGCCAGCGCCCGCGTACAAATCTGGATATAAAGCTGCTCGCGCCGTTGGGCACTTAATGCCTTGGAATCATTCAGGCCAACAATCACATCAGCAGGATTTAAAATAACTGCTGCCGCAACCACCGAACCCACCAGTGGCCCGCGTCCAGCTTCATCAACACCGGCAATTAAACTCAATACCCTATGACTACTTGACGGGTTCTGTAGCCTTTGAGGCAAACTACCTCGATTAAGCAGCCCATTATCGTGCGATATCAAAACAGAATTTAAAGGCATCGTCATTTATTGAATATCACTGGGTCAACGTGGGTAATATTAAATCTAAAACCGCTTGCGCGGCCGATACCGCCTGATTCGATTGTAACATGGCATGTACTTCCGTTAGGTGGGTCTGCTGCGCGGCGTATTGTGCAGGCTCAGCCAGTAACGCCCAAACAGCCTGGGTAATATGCTCAACCGTCGCATTGTGTTGAATTAATTCGGGCACAATTTCACGACCCGCCAAAATATTGGGAAGTGCAACATGCGCAATTTTTACCAGATGCTTTGCCAACCAGTACGTCAGCCAGTGCACCCGATACACCACCACCATGGGACGCGTCAGCAGCAGGGCCTCAAGCGTTGCCGTACCTGAAGCCAGCACGACCACATCACTGGCAGCCATAACCTGTAAGCCTGTTTTACCGTCCGCAGTCGGGCGAATAATACGCACCACATGACGCAACGGTTCAGGCAGCGCGTCACGTTGCAGGCGTATTTGCGCATCACGGGCAGCATTGGCAGCCGGAATTAAAAATCCGAGTTGTGAATCCAGAGCATATAAGCACGCCGCGACTTCCAATAAAACAGGTAGTAACCGCGCCACTTCGCCGCCACGACTACCGGGCAATAACGCCACGATGCGCCGCTCCGGGTGAATGGCAAAAACGCGTTTGCCCGTTATACCCTGATGACCTAACGGCATGCTGTGCGCTAGCGGGTGTCCGACAAATACGGCCGGCACTGCATTTTTGTAATAAAAATCGACCTCAAACGGAAACAGGCACAACACCAGGTCGACGGCTTGACGAATGCCCACGACGCGCCCTTGCCGCCATGCCCAGACCGACGGGCTCACATATTGCACGGTTTTAATGCCTTGCGGACGCAGTTTGGCTGCCATGCGCAGATTAAAATCGGGCGCATCAATGCCGATAAAACCCGTAATACGCGCTTCTGTAAATAATGCCAATAAACTGTTACGAATTTTAAGCAATTCAGGCAAGCGGCCCAGCACTTCCACCAGCCCCATAACCGACAGACGCTCTAGCGGAAATAAACTTTTAAGGCCTTCGGCTTGCATTTGTGGTCCACCAATGCCTAAAAATTCAACGTGTGGATAGCGCTTTTTCAAATCGCGCATTAACCCAGCACCCAACGCATCGCCCGATAACTCGCCGGCAACAATGCCCAGACGCAACAACGCCGACGCTTGCGGCAACGAAAACGGACTCATGGTTGGCTGCTCTGGTGGCGCTAAAGCCATTATAGAAGACGTTTGAACCACGCTTAACCTATATTTTAATAATCATTGAACTAGTTTATCATGCTTTAAGGAGGTTAAGGTTACGCAGTCAAAAGCGAAATTCAGCGTTTTTTAAACCATTTTACAGCCTGATCAATCCCTACTAACACGGCAACAATAGTCCTCATCTCTTCCTTGAGTTATGGCTTTAGCTTAACGTCTATTTTGTTTATACTTTGTTTAACTTAAATCACCCTCTGTTAGATGAACGATGAATATTGACAATGTCTATGCAAAGCTTGACCCCCGATTATTTACTAAACAACCGCCTACTCCGCTTAAAAATCCACGTCCCGGCCATTTTAATACTGCCTTAGCGCAGCAGCTCCGGTGGCCCTGGTGTGACCCTGAACAATGGGTGTCTATTTTGGCTGGTCAAACTGTACCCGAAGGCTTTGAGCCCCTTGCCATGGCCTATGCGGGGCATCAGTTTGGACAATGGGCCGGACAATTAGGCGACGGGCGCGGGCTATTGTTGGCGCAAATACGCACCCCTGACCAGCGTCTGATTGATTTTCATTTAAAAGGTGCCGGACAAACGCCGTATTCTCGGCAAGGAGACGGGCGGGCGGTGCTTCGTTCGGTTATTCGTGAATATCTGGCAGGCCATGCCTTGACCTCGCTTGGCATTGCCTCCTCACAAGCACTAGGCTTTGTAACGTCGGATACCCCGGTTCGGCGTGAAAGCATTGAACGCGGTGCCTGCATGTTGCGGGTCGCCGACAGTCATGTACGCTTTGGTCATTTTGAATGGATTAACCGCTTTGCACCCGATTTATTGCCCTCTTTTACGCAAAGCATGTTGCAATGGTATTATCCGGAGTGTTTGGGCGCTGACCAGCCAGTTTTGGAAATGTTGAAGGCGATTGTTAAACGTACGGCCCAAACGATTGCAGACTGGCAACTGATCGGCTTTTCGCATGGCGTGATGAATACCGATAATCTCTCCATTACAGGCAGTACCTTGGATTTTGGTCCATATGGGTTTATGGAACGGTTTGAGCCCAACTGGATCAACAATCATTCAGATTATAGCGGGCGCTATACCTATCAGCAGCAGCCCAGTATCGCGCACTGGAATTTAAGCATTTTACTCAGTCAGTTTTTACGGTTGGGGCTTGCAAAAACCCAATTACAAGAAACATTAGCCACGTTTGAGCCATTATTTCATGCAGCCTATCAAAAAGGTTTAACAGCAAAAATGGGCTTAACCAATACCGATGAACATTTTCAAATCGGACTGGATTTTTTAAATATTTTAGCCACCGAACGTTTAGATTATACTCAAGGTTTTAGGGCGTTAAGTGGTCCTTGGGTTAATATGCCATTAGAAAAGGGTCTAGCCTCTTTAACCGATACTGTTAAAGCCCCTCATTTGTCTGAAGATTTCGTTCCGCGTTATCAGGCTGCGGTTCAACATGGCCTAGTACAGACCAGACAACCGCTAGACGTATGGCAACAGGCGCTTAATAGTGTTAATCCCTGTTATATTTTGCGCAACCATATGGCACAAGCGGCCATTGTTCAGGCAGAACAGGACGATTTTAGTGAAGTTGAGCGCTTGTTTACGTTACTAATACAGCCCTATACTGAGCAGCCCCATTTGGCCAAACCGCAAGATACCGAACCGCCCGCCGCACATGAAGCGGCGGTTGCTATCAGTTGTTCTTCATAAGGTTGAACGGATAAACCACAAGACGTTAAAAACTTTGGAATACTATCGATGATTAACCATGAATTTGCTGAGCTAACCTCTGTATCTAACAGCGCTGAAGTCCATTTACATACGCTGGAACAATGGTGTAACGCCACGCTTGCGGTTCATACGTTTAAGGATTATTGTCCAAACGGCGTACAAGTCGAAGGTAACGCAACGATTAGGCGCTTAATAACGGGCGTGACGGCATGTCAGGCGCTTATTGAAGCCGCCATTGACCTGCAAGGCGACGCCATTTTAGTGCACCATGGTTACTTTTGGAAAGGTGAACCAAGTCAATTGGTTGGCATGAAAGGCGCGCGCATCAAGTCTTTATTAAAGCACGATATATCTTTGTTGGCTTATCATCTGCCGTTAGATGCCCATGCGACGCTTGGCAATAATAAAGCCCTGGCGGACGCATTGGGCTTACCGTTTGGAGAAGAATTAGCTGCCGGTCAATCGCCAGCTATTGCGCGAATGGCACACTGTACTCCGATGACAGTTGTCGAATTAACCCAAAAAATCACTCAAGCTCTGGGACGCAAGCCGTTACACTTACCGGGCGGGCCGGCACTTATTCGTACAATAGGCTGGTGTACAGGTGCCGCTCAAGATGATTTAGTGGTAGCCCACCAACAAGGCTGTGATGCGTATTTATCGGGCGAAGTCAGCGAACGCACCACACACGAAGCAGCAGAATCAGGCATTCATTATTTTGCCTGTGGTCATCACGCGACCGAACGTGGCGGTGTGCAACGTTTAGGTGCAGCCATTGCCGACCGTTTTAACATAGACGTGCAATTTGTTGATATTGACAATCCGGTTTAGCCTTTGAGCCGCCATGTTCCGTCAACATCGCGCTGACCCATAACGACTAATACCAGCACCAAACTTAATAATAATAATAAATACCATGAAGTCACCTTGCCAAGCCCGACCCAATGCCACTGCGCCACCTGCGATGGATAGAGCCAAATATGGCTAAACGTTGCAACGTTTTCGGCTATCCAGACTATCAACGCCAAACCTAACAATATGGGCAGAAATAATATACGATAGTTTTTTTGTGAAAGATGAATAGTTAAAACAGTATTATAAAATAAATAAATGGACACCGTTAATAATAGCCAGCGCATATCCATGATAAAATGATGCGTAAAAAAATTAATATACGCCAATAATGCTAATAAACCTAGCTGTTTTAAAGAGGGTAGATTAAAAAATTGAATATTAAATAATCTTAGACTACGCGCCAAAAAACTGCCCACTGCCGAATACATAAAGCCTGCAAATAACGGTACATTATTGATACGCCATAGCCCCGCCTCCGGATATTGCCATGAACCAATCGCAGGTGAAGTTAAAAACAATTCCATTAACATAGCCATAATGTGAAAAATGGCAATGACAAAGACTTCCTGGCGCGTTTCGAGTTTACGGATTATTAATATGATTTGAATAATAACGGCATACATGAGTAATATATCATATCGATAAACGATTATATGATTAATATGCAGGGGCCAAGTCATACGCGCCGTTAACCAAAACGCAACTAATAATAATAAACCAAACAGAGCGGCTGATAACCCCAACGTGATTATCTTCAAGATTAACTGACTTGTGGATAACTCAATATGGGACGACATGCGCGGGTTCAAGCGGGGCATGCTCCTGTCAAAAATTGCTATGGGCTATGCGAGGTTTTAAGGTGATTGATCAGGCCATAAAACCCAGCCTAAACCCAATCAGCCAAAATACGGTGCGCTCAGTTCATGCACGGCTTCAATAAACACGCCTGCATGCGCGGGGTCAACCCATTGCGTAATGCCGTGGCCCAAGTTAGCCACATAGCCAGTGTTGACTCCATCGGCATAGGCATCGGCCAGCATTAAACGGACGGCCTCGCGTATACGTGCTGGGCTAGCGTACAACGTCGAAGGGTCTAAATTCCCTTGTAATGCCACCTGCCCTGCGACTGTTTGGCGCGCCGTGGCAAGCGATGTAGTCCAGTCCAGACCCAATGCATCGGCGCCACAAGCAAGCATTTGAGGCAGCCATTGGCCACCACCTTTAGTAAATACAATCACGGGAACGCGGCGTCCTTCATGTTCGCGTATTAAGCCATTGACGATTTTTTGCATATACTGCAACGAAAATTCACTATATTCGCGATGTGCCAAAGCCCCGCCCCAACTGTCAAAAATCTGGACCGCCTGGGCACCGGCCAAAATCTGCGCATTTAAATATTCGGTCACGGCGCCCGCCAGATGCTGCAATAGTGCATGCAACAGAGCCGGCGTCCGGTACAACATTTGCTTAGTTTGGGTAAATTCGCGCGAACTGCCGCCTTCTATCATATAAGTTGCCAGCGTCCAGGGACTGCCGCTAAACCCAATAAGCGGTACACGGCCATTAAGCTCACGGCGAATCATGCGCACAGCATCAGTCACGTAAGACAATGAATCCGCCGTTTTAAGCATGGGTAAAGCGGTTACGTCGGCTTCCGTGCGTACGGTTTTTTTAAATTTTGGGCCTTCACCCTGTTCAAAATACAAGCCTAATCCCATCGCATCGGGAATGGTTAAAATATCACTAAATAAAATTGCTGCATCTAGGGCATAACGGCGCAAAGGCTGTAACGTCACTTCACAAGCAAGCTCGGTATTTTTACATAAACTTAAAAAATCGCCCGCTTGCTGCCGCGTGGCTTTATATTCCGGTAGATAACGGCCTGCCTGGCGCATCATCCAGACCGGCGTGGTATCGACTGGCTCACGCAACAGCGCCTTTAGAAAGCGGTCATTTTTTAAGTCAGTCATGCAGTTTTTTTTCCGCTAAAATAATCTGTCTTTATACCTAAAATGACGCATTTAACGCAAGCACATTTTCATGTTGTTTGGTTAATCGGGTATAGCGAACATATAAATACCGATATTCTGCAAGGCGGTCACTAGGGCGTGTCCTCAATTGGGTGGTTGTGCCTTAAATAAACCAAAACGGGCTAAATTTTGTCAAACTGCGTTAAATATCTTGTCAATATTCCAATATTTCCTGCGATATTTGCCTTGTTTGCCTTAAAATTTATTATCGTTTTAATCGCATTTCCCAAATGAGGATACTCCCTAATCAATATGAATTTACTGTGCATTTTTTCCAAAATAAAAGTATACCAATTGCATAACGTGCTTAATGCGTACATGCTATGTAGCCAGACATCCTATCTATAATGCAGCTTCACCCTGATGGATTTATTATGCCGCGTTTAATTTCTGCTATGGTACCGGTTCAAATACTATTAAGTGTATTTCAAAAAAATCATGTTAAGCCCATGAGGTCCGTTTACATGATTTTTTCTGTATTAGCCCTAGGCAGTTTAACGGCTTGTAGCGCCGCTCGCGTGCCGAAACCGCCGACGACATCAGGCATGGTAGTCGCTTCTAGCAATACTGTGCCGCCTGCCGACAGTACCCCAACAGCTCTTGCAACTCGTGATATGACCCATGCGGGCGCTTCAATGCCGCTTAGCCGTGCACCGATTTATCGTGAAGTATTGCCTAATGGCTTAACAGTCGTGATTGAACCTGACCACCGCGCGCCCATTGTCATGACGCAAGTTTGGTATAACGTCGGTTCAAGTGATGAAGCCGGCGACGAAACCGGCTTATCGCATGCCCTTGAACACATGATGTTTAAGGGAACCCCCACTGTTCCGGGTGATGAATTTTCACGCATTAATGCCCGATTTGGCGGTAACAATAATGCTTTTACGACAGCCAATTATACGGGCTATTATCAGCAATATCCGGCCAATCGTTTGAATCTGGCGCTAGAGCTTGAGGCCGACCGCATGCAACACCTGGTCTTAAAGGAAGAAGATTTTGCCGGTGAAATGCAGGTCATTATGGAAGAGCGCCGTATGCGTACCGATGATAATCCAAAAGCCCTGGCCTACGAACGCTTTAAGACGATGGCTTACCCGACCAGCCCGTTGCGTTTGCCTGTTATTGGGCATATGAAAAATTTGCAACAACTTAAACTTGAGTCCTTAAAACGCTGGTATCAAGACTGGTATACCCCCAATAATGCTATTTTGATTATCGTTGGAGATACCACGCCCGCCACTGCCATGACCGAGGTTAAGCGCTACTTTGGCAATATTGCCCGCCGCCCTACGCCAGCGCGGGCCAATGTTGATGAATTTTTGCACAGTGGCAATCGCAATATGAATTTGTTTATGCCCATTCAAGTACCCGCCTTGTATATGGCTTATAATGTGCCCAGTTTAAAAACGGCCCAGAACCCTGATGATGCTTATGCGCTGGCCTTATTACAAGGTGTTTTGGACGGTGGGCACGCTGCCCGCTTAGAAAGCCATTTAGTACGCGAACAACGGCTTTTAACGGCAGTCGGGTCAGATTATGGCCTGTTTGATCGAGGCGGCGCATTATGGATGCTGACCGCAGTACCCGACCAAGGCAAAACCCTGGCCCAGGCGCGTGCTGCATTATTGCAAGAAATCAATGACTTAAAAACCAAGTCCATCAGCACAGAAGAATTAGAGCGCGTTAAAACCCTATATGTGGCAAATTTTACCTATCAGCGAGACCGAATCAGTGCCGAAGCCCAACAAATTGGCGAGTTGGAGAGTGCCGGCCTGCCGCTTACCGTATTGGACGATTTACCCAAGGTTTTTAGTCGCTTAACGGTGCCGTTTTTACAGGAGGTTGCCAAGCGGTATTTAACTGAAGATAGTTTATCCGTTTTATTCTTAGCCCCACAGAAATATTCCCCTGACTCGCTTATTAAATCCGATAAGAGTCAAGGGGTCACACCGGCCGGAGCGCATTAAGATGATGTCATTTATTCAATCATTATCAAGCCGTCACTTGGCCCCTAAACCGTTGGCTTACGCCTGTACAATGTTGTTGATGGTGCAAAGTGCGTTAACTGCTTCGGCCGCCTTTGCAGAAGAACACGCCAGCCATACCGACCCCAATGCGCCCATTTTAGCATTAAATCGTCTGACCAGTTTACAGGGCACCGACGCCAATGCGCTGGTTTTTAACGCTCCTCATGTTGAAGAATTTTTTACCCAGACCGGTACGCGCGTTTTATTTGTCGCTGCGCCTGAATTGCCGATTTTGGATTTACATTTAACCTTTGATGCAGGTTCGGCCCGGGATATCGAAATTGCGGCCAATGTATCGGGCTTAGCCTCGTTAACTGCACAATTATTAGATGAGGGTACTCCTACGCAATCGGCGGCCGATATTGCTAAAACCTTTGAAACCCTTGGCGCGCAGTATAATGCCACCGCCTATCGCGATATGTTTACCTTAGATTTACGTACTTTAGCCGATGCGCGCTATCATGAACCGGCTGTGCAACAATTATTAAACTTATTAAAAAATGCCGATTTTCCGGAAGACAGCATTGCACGTATTAAACAAAATGCCGATATTGGGCAACAACAACAACAGGAATCGCCCGCCGCTGTCGCTAACATTCGGTTTTGGCGTGAACTTTACGGGCAACACCCCTATGCTGAACCCAGCACGGGCACACAACCAACCATTGCGCATATTACGCGGACTCAATTGCAAGCCTTTAAGCAGCAATTTTTGGTGGCCAAAAATTTAAATTTAGCGATGACCGGTCAGCTTACGTTGGCCCAAGCAAAGCAATTAGCCGAACGCATTACGCAAAGTTTACCCTTGGGGCAACATGCCAAAGCCCTACCTGCCGCCCCGGTTTTAACACAGGCGCGGCGTGTCAATGTCAACTATCCATCGACGCAAACCCACGTTTTAATGGGTCAAACCGGCATTACGCGCGCCGAGCCCGATTTACCTGCGTTAACGGTCGGTAATGACATTTTGGGAGGTGGCGATTTTAATGCGCAACTCATGCAGGAACTACGTCTTAAGCGCGGCCTGACTTATGGTGTCTATAGCAATTTTACTGCGATGCGTAGCGCCGGGCCGTTTGTTATCAGTTATTCGACGCGTAATAGTGAAACACAAAATAGTATTGCGGTGACTAATCAAACGCTACAACAGTTTATGACCTCACCGCTTGATACACGCAGGGTCGATGAAGCCAAAGCGGGCATTTTAAACAGCTATCCTGCGTCGTTAGCCAGTAACCAGAGTATCAACGGTTATTTGGGGATGATGGGCTTTTATGGATTATCGGCGCAGTATTTGAACGAGTATCCGCAGCAAGTGGCGCGAGTGTCGGCGAATGATATTCAACAAGCCTTTAAGCGACATGTTGACCCTAATCGCCTGTTAACGGTGGTAGTCGGGCCGACAACTGATACAGCCTCCACTCAGGCAACAGCGCAGGCTCAGGAACCGGTTAAACCTTAAGCTCTGTGTCAAAATAGGCTAAAACCTTTAAAATCGGTCATAGTTTTTAGGGCTACAATGTACGGCTATGATTGATTTTAAAGTTTAAATTAACGCTGATTATGCCCAATAATATAATCCAGCCAACCCCAAAAACATAAACCGTCCCACCCACCGATTATGTAAAAACGCTTTAAAACATAATGAACGTTCACGATTTTTAGTAATATAGAATTGCCATATAAATAAACTGGTCAGTATTAAAAAATATACGCCGATCATTATGCCATGTTGAATTAAAATATTTGGCATTGCAAGCTTTAAAACAAAAGCTAATAATCCTAAAAACAATACTTGAAACACTGCAATTACGATGCGGTCATATTCACCAAATAAAATAGCTGTTGATTTAATGCCGGCCTTTACATCGTCTGCTCTATCGGTCATGGCATATTGAGTATCATACGCCACCGTCCAGCATAAATTAGCCGCATAGAATAACCAGCAGCCTAAACCGGGCGTCTGACCTTGCGCTACATACGCCATGGGAATAGCCCACGAAAACGCAGCACCCAAAAAAAACTGCGGCAAATAGGTAAAACGTTTCATAAACGGATATAACGTAGCCAACCCTAGCGCACCCCACGACCACCAAAATACGGCTTGAGGCAAAAAGAGGAGCAAACCCGCACTTAACCCCACTAACATGGCAAACAGTCCCAATGCTTGTTTAGGCTGAATAATACCCGTTGCCAGGGGTCGATATTGTGTACGTTCCACCTGTCCATCAAAATCACGGTCGGCATAATCATTAATCACGCAGCCCGCAGAACGCATTAAAATGCTGCCGACTATAAAGAGTATAATAATATAAACATCGGGTTGACCATAACCTGCAATGTATACTGCACACAATGTGGGCCATAATAACAATTCTATGCCGACGGGTTTATCCAGGCGCATTAACTTAATATAAGCCTTTATCTTTTGAAATAATGTAAAATGATTATTAACAGGATTCATCGTTTATTATCCAGTGGTTTATAAAGTAAATCATGCCTTGTTAAATCTTCATTTATTCTAGGCTTTAATGTTGTTTTGGATAATGCAGTGTTCGCTCGAATCGGATTTAATCGAATAAGTGCCTGTTGTTTAAGAGGCTTGTTTTCAATAAACCTTAAAAAGGCTGGCATAAAAAGTTCTTGCACCAAAATAGGCTGATGATGCCACAGATACACACTGCGCCGCCCCCATAACAGGACTGGTAGCAAACTATCGGTAGATTGACTCAAAGGGTTAACGTCCCGCGCGCATAGGTTCATACACGCCACTTGTCGCAAGGTTTTGGGCTGATAGCGCCTAAACAGTACCGAGCCGAGCGGCCGCCGTTTAAGCCCGCGAAACTGCCGCCCCACGCTATACAGCGTATGTACTGGCAAGACACTGCGCGCCCGAACCCACACATGTCCATTGGTTCCGAGCAGCTCCACTTCACGAATAAAAACCCGTTGCTGACGCGTTAATCGTAAAAGTTGTGCCTCTCCCAACGGGGCTTGCGTAAAGTATTCCCGTATCACTCGCACCTTAAATGTGCCATGACTTAACGTGCTCAGTTGCTGCGTTAACGACCCTTGCGCACTAAGCCAGGGCCTTAATAATATCGGTATATCGGGTTTCTTGACGCGATTTAACGGTTTCCAGTGGGTCGATTGATAAAGATAGCGCATTGCCAACAGCATTAGTCCAAATTAGGCCGATATTAGCAGATCCATGTTAAAACTTCAGGAGACCTTTTAACAATTTCTGAGCGGCTGAATCATCATATGTGGTTATGGATTTACACCACCATAAACCAACAGAGTTTAAACCAAGCGTTACTAGGCAAGTGTTAAGCTGTTTGATACTTTAAATATCAATAGACTTCGTTCAAGGATACCACCATGCCTAAAGTTAAAGCCGTTAAAAATCAATATGAAATGCGTAATCCATTAGACCAATATCCCCGGCCTCCCTTTCCAAAGCAGCCTCAAACTGCGCCGGGTCTAGATGCTAAAATGACGCCAGAGCCCGACCATGGCGAAGCCAGCTACCAAGGCTTTGGACGCTTAAAGGGTCGTAAGGCATTAATTACCGGGGGAGATTCAGGCATTGGACGGGCGGTCGCTATCGCCTATGCGCGTGAAGGGGCCGATGTGGTCATCAATTATTTACCTGAAGAAGAAAAAGACGCTCAGGAAGTGATTGCCCTAATTGAGGCGGCAGGTCGAAAAGCGGTGGCGATTGCGGGGGATTTAAAAAGTGAAAAATTTTGCCAGAAACTCATTGAAAAAACTGTTAAAGCCTTGGGCGGCCTGGATATTTTAGTGAGTAATGCCGGTAAACAAGTCTATCGTGAGTCGATTGCAGATATTACAACCAAGCAGTTTGATGATACCTTTAAAACCAATATTTATGCACTGTTTTGGCTGACTAAAGCGGCGTTAGAGCATATGCCACCAGGTTCGGCGATTATTACAACCTCTTCAATCAATGCCCGTCAGCCGTCTGAAACATTGCTCGATTATGCGACCACCAAAGCAGCCATTGCAGCCTTTACTGAAGCATTGGCCGTTCAAATTGCCCCTAAAGGCATACGCGCCAATACGGTTGCGCCGGGGCCGTTTTGGACTGTACTGCAACCAAGCGGCGGGCAAAGTCAAGAAAAAGTGCAACATTTTGGGGAAAAAACTCCCCTCGGACGGCCCGGTCAACCGGCTGAAATTGCGTCTATCTATGTATTGCTGGCTTCGCAAGAATCGAGTTATATGACGGGTGGAATATTTCCGGTTACAGGGGGCGAGTTTATGTAGACGCTCTTTTTTGCGGTTACTGCAAGCATTGAATCTCTAAAATGTGGTATTAAGGATATGGGTACATCTGTAATACGTGCGCTAAACTCACCAAGAGGCTTGCAAATAGCTACCGGTTTAGCGCACTATAAACGCATTAAAATTATCTAGGTGCTTACATATGTCAACAGCTCAGCTTTTAACACGCCGTCCCTCGCCGCATTCCCCTCATTTACAAGCAGGTGAAGTCACCTTGCGCGGCATTGAATTTCATTATGAAATAGGCGGCCCCGAAGAGGGTCCTGTCATTTTTATGATTATGGGTTTAGGCGCGCAAATGCTTATGTGGATTGACGACTTTTGTGAAAACTTAATTTATGCGGGCTACAGAGTGGTACGGTTTGATAATCGAGATATTGGATTATCGGGTAAAGTCAAGGGTTCCAAACAGTCTGCCAATATGCTCAAATTGATGGCACGTTTTGCGGTCGGTTTGCCTAATCACGGCGCGCCTTATAATTTGGTCGATATGGCTGAGGATGCAAGTTTACTGATTGCCGCTCTAGGCTTAAAAAAAGTGCACGTATTGGGGGCCAGCATGGGCGGCATGATTGCGCAAATTTTAGCCGCAAAACATCCCGAACAGGTGAAAACCTTAAATATCTTTTTTAGCAGCAATAACAAACCTTTTGGAATGCCTCCGGGTCCGGCCCAGTTGCATGCACTCATCGGCAGCCGCCCTGCGCTTGATGAAGAAAGTATTGTCAAACATTCAATTAAAGTGTTTAAAACCATTGGCTCACCGCGTTATCATAATCCTGCCCTTCTCGAAGGCTTTAGCCGTAAGTTGTATCGTCGCAGCTTTTATCCGCGCGGTGTCATGCATCACTTTATGGCGATTTTGGCAACGGGCAGTCTTGAAAAGTATGACCGACACATCGTACAGCCTACCCTGGTTATTCATGGTGCTAAAGATAAGCTGATACGGCCAAGCCAGGGCAAAGCGATTGCACAAGCCATTCCTCATGCAGAATTTAAGCTGATTGAGGATATGGGGCATGATATTCCGCGCGAGTTAATACCTAAACTGACTGAACTGTTGATTCAAAACATTCAAAAAGCGCCTTAAGACGAGTTGTATAAACAAAACCATGCCCGTTATCTCAATCATTGGTTTTGGAGCACTTGGGGCGTTATTTGCTAGTCAATTAACGCCGCAGTTGCCGCCCGGTCATGTGCGTATTGTGGCCGATGCTCAACGTGTCACTCGTTATCAGCAAGAGGGCTTGGTAGTCAATGGCACGCCTCTGGCCTTGACCTTTGTTAGCCCTGACGAGTGTAAACAATTATCTAATCCGACTGCCG
>JAGLBJ010000012.1:20022-32783 GCA_018260315.1 Moraxellaceae bacterium
TTATCAGCATATTTCAGCCATGATGGCGACCTATAACTAATGTTAGCTTAATGTTACTGCGCTCACTTGAACAAGACTTTTTTCGCCAAAACCGCCAAAACTACTTAGCCCAACAAGTTAGCCAAAAAAGTATTAAACTTCACTGTTCAATGGCTTTTAGAATGGCAGGATCCGTTTCACGCAACCACGTTTCACTACGCCCAAATAACGGCACCCCAATATAACCCCGCATAAGCAACATATGCCCATCCATCGATACATGCATATTACCCCTGTAAACCCGTCCACTTTTAGGGTCTAACGCCATGCCATCTTTAAAGTAACCGATTTTATTGTTATCTGCCGTAATACGCCAAAATATACGCATACCTTCAATCGGCTGATTGGTATATGGCATCGGGCAGTTACGGCAAACGCTTACAATATTAGGTAAATTAGCCAATTTACGCACGTAACCACTATAGGTTTTATCGGGTTCCTGCTGCATTTGCACCCAGGCGCGCGTTTGCCCTGTATTGCCTTCAATAACGCGCCAAATACCTTTTAACTCGTACGGTGCAGCGCTGCGATCAGTATGGGTTGCAGCATGGCTAGGCGCTAGAGTGCAATACAAACTTACCATCAGCACACTAACCGCACGTAACCTTTTGAAATAAAATCTGGTAAACCCTAAGCTAGCACGTTTAAACAGGTTTAAAGGGTCCATCTGTTGTATCATCCTTGAATTTAGCCGGTAGTCTGGCATCATAAAGGCTCGCATACCAACGCGCGCTTTATTGTCTTTAGGTTGCTAAAACCTAACCCTATTTTTATACCTTTAAGCTTACGTAGTTAACAGCTTATCTGTTAAAGCCTCAAACAAACCTTATTCAAACAAACCTTATACATCATAATATCTACCTATTATTTTAAGGCTATGAAAAGGTTAAGTAAAGTTTTATTCGGCACGTCAAAATAAACTTCACGCATTTCAGGAAAACTTATCTGCTTGATTATAAACACTATCATATTTACATACGTGAATATTCAACAGACAATTCACGCTCCATTAACAAGCTAAACCAGATAAAGTCAACCCTACGCATCAGCTTAGGCGCATAGGCTTAGAGAGGTTGCCAACTAAAACGTTTTCTATATGTGTCAACCTATCCTTTACCCGATTGAAACGCTCGACCAATCCCTTGATGAAGGAAATTAGATACCGCCTAATGAGCCATAACCTTCAAAACCGCCTGTTTAACGCCATCAACTGTTATACCAAAATGCGCATACAGGTCAGATGCCGGCGCCGATTCGCCATAGCTTGTCATACCGATGACCTGCCCATCTAAGCCTACAAACTTCCACCAGTAATCGACATGAGAGGCCTCAACCGCTACTCGCGCCCGCACCGATTTAGGCAACACATGCTCACGATATGCCTCAGCCTGCTGCATAAACACTTCACAGGACGGCATGGAAACAACGCGTATCCCCTCCAGGTCTTGATACACCTGCATAGCCAAATCAATCTCGGAACCGGTCGCAATAATAATGGCCTTTAATGCACCTTTTTCATAGCCCAAGATATAGCCACCTTTGGCAATATCGTCTAGCTGCTGTTGAGTGCGTTGTTGAAACGGTAAATTTTGACGACTAAAAATAAGCGCACTCGGCCCGTCAGTTTTTTGTAATGCCGAAATCCAGGCCACTGCCGTTTCTACTGTATCAGCCGGCCGCCAGGTGGTTAGATTGGGGGTAGTGCGTAAACTCGCCAACTGCTCAACAGGCTGATGCGTTGGGCCGTCCTCACCAAGTCCAATCGAGTCATGCGTATAAACATGAATAACTCTCTGTTTCATCAAGGCCGACATGCGTACGGCATTACGAGCATACTCCATAAACATTAAAAAAGTCGCAACATACGGAATAAATCCACCATGCAATGCGACTCCGTTTGCCATTGCAGTCATGCCAAACTCACGCACGCCATAGTAAACATAATTGCCATCGGCTTGTGTTTGTACGCCTTGTGCACCTTTCCATAAGGTCAGGTTGGATGCGGCCAAATCGGCAGAACCTCCCAATAATTCGGGCAATAGAGGCCCTAATGCCTGTAACGTATTTTGACTGGCTTTACGTGAAGCAATCGTTTCGGCCTTTTGTACGCATTCATCAATATAGCCCTGCGCCAGCTCATCAAAACCGGCTGGTAAATCACCGGCCAATCGACGTTTTAACTCTGCGGCCAGTTCCGGATATGCCTCTGTATATTGCTTAAACCGCTCATTCCATGTATTTTCTGCTGCCTGACCTGTACGTTTGGCGTCCCATTCCTGGTAAATATCATCTGCCAATTCGAACGGAGCATTTTGCCAGGTCAAGACTTGCCGAACGAGCTCAACCTCAGCCAGACCAAGCGCTGCACCATGTGAATCTTCCTTGCCCTGTTTGTTTGGCGAGCCTAACCCAATAATGGTTTTACAAATAATTAAACTGGGCTGTGCCGTATCAGCCCGCGCAGCTTCGGTAGCTTGAGTGATGGCATCGGTATCATGACCATCGACACGCACCACCTGCCAGCCATATGCCTTAAAACGTTGCTCGGTATCATCGGAAAACCAGCCGCCCACCTCACCATCAATCGAAATGCCGTTGTCATCATAATATACAATCAGTTTACCCAGCCCTAAAGTGCCGGCAAGCGAGGCCACTTCATGGCTAATACCTTCCATCATGCAGCCATCGCCCGCAAAGCAATAGGTAAAATGGTCAATCACCGTAAAATCGGGCCGATTAAACTGCGCCGCCAGCGTACGCTCTGCGAGTGCAAAGCCAACGGCATTCGCCAAGCCCTGTCCCAACGGCCCGGTCGTCGTTTCTACGCCCGGGGTGTAGCCAAATTCGGGGTGACCGGGAGTTTTGCTGTGTAATTTCCGAAACTGTTTTAAATCGTCCAGACTTAAATCGTAACCGCTTAAATGCAGCAAGGCATACAGCAACATGGAACCGTGACCGTTTGACAATACAAAACGATCCCGATTAGGCCAGGCCGGATTGACCGGATTATGCCGTAAAAATTTGCGCCAGACGACTTCGGCAATATCCGCCATACCCATGGGGGCACCCGGATGGCCCGAGTTGGCTTGCTGGACTGCATCCATGGCTAGAACACGAATGGCATTGGCGAGGCGACGTTCAGAAAGAGGCGTAGACATGGAAACTTCCAAAAAAACAGGGCTAGGGAAAAATAATGACTAAATGATTAAAAGAGGTTCATCTGTTTAAAATAATCAAACGTTAAACGAAAGCGGTTGTAACATTATACCGTCCTATTGTAGCGTGTTTAAACCGGCCGGATACCCCAAACAATTCAAAATTTTAACTAAAATTGTTAACTCTGACGATGCCGTTTAAAATATAATCCATTAAGGGCTAGCTAGGTCAGGTGAGGTCGAAGGCTTTAACGTATTCGGGTTATTTAAAACGAATATTGGCCTGAAAAATGAACCCGAACAGGCTGCATAAAACCTACATGTCTCCCGCTATATAATCATTGAATCATGCCGCTAAATCAGGCTACCATAGCCATATGTGCTCAAAGGATAGCGTTGCCTAACCTTTTGGGTTTTAAAAATGCTTATTTGGATAATTTAATGATGCGCGAGTATACCGTATTTACCTCAGAATCTGTAAGCGAAGGCCATCCCGATAAAATGGCTGACCAAATCAGCGATGCTATTTTAGATGCTATTTTAGCGCAAGATAAACATGCCCGGGTGGCTTGCGAAACGTTGGTTAAAACCGGCGCCGTTATTTTGGCGGGCGAAGTAACGACGACAGCCAATATTGATTTTGAAGCGATCGTGCGCAAAACCGTAAACGACATTGGGTATAATCATAGCGATTTGGGCTTTGATGGCTCGACGTGCGCGGTTATCAATATGTTAGGCAAACAATCGCCCGATATTGCACAGGGGGTTGACCGCCAAAAACCTGAAGAACAAGGGGCAGGCGACCAGGGGTTAATGTTTGGTTATGCGAGCCACGAAACCGAGGTATTGATGCCGGCGCCTATTGAATATGCGCACCGGCTGGTCGAGCGTCAGGCCGAGTTACGCAAAAATGGAACGCTGCCTTGGTTACGCCCCGATGCTAAAAGCCAGATTACATTTCATTATGCAAACGGTCAGCCTAGCAAGGTTGATGCTGTCGTTTTATCCACACAACATGATCCGTCTATTTCTCAAGATACTCTTAAAGAAGCCATTTTTGAGGAAATTATCAAGCACGTTATTCCCGCGCAATGGCTACATGAAAAGACCCAGTATCATATAAATCCAACGGGTGTTTTTATCATTGGGGGCCCCGTTGGCGATTGCGGCTTAACCGGTCGCAAAATTATTGTCGATACTTATGGCGGTATGGCCCGGCATGGCGGCGGCGCGTTTTCGGGTAAAGACCCGTCCAAGGTTGACCGTTCGGCAGCGTATGCGGGGCGTTATGTTGCCAAAAACATCGTGGCAGCAGGGCTTGCCGACAAATGCGAAATACAGGTCAGTTATGCCATTGGCGTCGCTGAACCTACTTCGATTTCCATTAATACGTTTGGTACAGGCAAAATCAGTGATGCAGCGATTATCGATTTAGTACGCGCGCATTTTGATTTGCGACCCTATGGCATTACACGTATGCTTAATTTATTGCAGCCCATGTATGCACAAACCGCACGCTATGGTCATTTTGGTCGTACCGGCTCGCCCAGTGCATTTACCTGGGAACAAACCGATAAAGCCGCCGAGCTTAAACGCGCAGCAAATCTATAATCTTTTTAAGCCGCGGGTCCATAAGTAAAAGGCCAATATTAATGATTGGCCTTTAAATGTAGTGATTGAGTCTACAGCCTAACAGGAGTAAGGTTTGACGTATTAAACCTGAACTGCCAAGGCCTTTTCAATATCAGCACGAATTGTTTCGGGTTTGGTCGCCGGGGCATAACGCCCTATCACCTGCCCGTCGCGGCCAATTAAAAACTTGGTAAAATTCCATTTAATGGCTTCACTACCCAAAATACCTTTGGCTTCTTGAGTCAAGTATTTAAATAACGGGTGCGCCTCGTTGCCTTTTACATCAACTTTGGCAAACATTGGAAAATCTACCCCATAATTTCGCTGGCAAAATTCGCCAATGGCTTCTGCGCTATCTAGTTCCTGATTTAAAAACTGGTCACAGGGAAAGCCAAGTACCTCAAATCCTTTAACCTGATACTCCTGATACAGCGTTTCCAAACCGGCAAATTGTGGGGTAAAGCCACATTTACTAGCTGTATTGACAATCAATAACACTTTGCCTTGGTAATCCCGTAAGGACTGCACACCGCCTTCCAAACGTTCTGCTGAAAAATCGTATACACTACTCATGTCTATTTATCCTTTAAAAACAGAGGGTTAATCGGGGGTATGGTGATCCGGTTCTAAAAGAATGGAGGCCGAATTAATACAATAGCGCAACCCTGTCGGTGCAGGGCCGTCGTCAAATACATGTCCTAAATGCGCGCCGCAATGCTGACACGTGACCTCAGTGCGTACCATGCCATGGCTTGTATCGCGATGTTCGGCAATACCCGCTGTCGGCGCAGGGGCGTAAAAACTGGGCCAGCCACAACCTGCATCAAATTTGGTTTTAGATTCAAACAACACTTCATGACAACATTTACAGCGATAAACGCCCGCCGTGGTCGTATCCCAATAGGCCCCGCTAAACGGTGGCTCGGTACCTTTTAAACGAGTAATACGGTACTCTTCAGGCGTCAAACAGTCTTGCCACTCTTGCGCGGTTTTCTGTATCGAATTAGTCATAGTCAGCTCATCTAGTTAGGCTACTCGATTATCAATTGGGACAAAAAAGGATTTATCAATGAACAATCTGTTATTTTGCCTAAAATAATTCGTCACTTAACTTATCTTTAAAATCATACGCTACAATGTCCATGTTGTAAGGTGTATTTTCTTAGATATATTTAAATCTTTGTGTTAAACAAATCTATCAAAAATGGCCAATTTTACTTAATCTACCTGTTTAAAAAACCAGCCATTGCCATGACGTTTTAGTTCAACCGCTAATCGGATGCATAATGAACACATTGCAGCTTGTCAGGTATACTTTGACTTATTAGGCTAGCGTTAGATTATAGATTAATGATAAAGTTTAACTATTTTTTATTTTTAGGAAACGACCCATGAGCGCAACCATCGACCAAGTACAACTTAACGAGTTACAGGAGTTACTTGAAGAGGATTTTGCCCCGTTGATTGAAACCTACTTTACCGATAGTCAAACCCGATTGGATTTAATTAAACAAGCCTTGGACACTCACAACAATTTACAAGGTTTTGAAGCGGTTCATGCCTTAAAAGGGGCCAATGCCAATATTGGCGCGACGCATTTAACAGCGCTGTGTTTGAAATTACAAATGGCCTGTAAAGCAGGTACTATCGGTCAACAAGCTGAACTCATTGACGCCATTGTAGAAGAACAACATGCCGTATTTGAATATTTACGCCAGCTTTTAGCCCAAAGCTCTTAAAGTATATTGGTCGACGTTATGAGCACTGTAGATTTATTTAACCCGCCCGCCCTGCCTAAACTCGCCCAGGTCCGTATTATTTTGGTTAATACTACTTTACCGGCCAATATTGGAGCAGCCGCACGCGCCATGAAGACCATGGGTTTGAGTGAACTGGTTTTAGTAGCGCCCAGGTTTTTTCCGCATGGGGACGCCATGGCATTGGCCTCGGGTGCGGCGGATATTTTGCAACACGCTCAAGTCGTCGATACTTTGCAAGAAGCGATCGCGCCTTGTAGCCTGGTGTTCGGCACCAGTGCCCGCAGCCGCACGATTCCATGGCCGTTACTTGATTTACGTCAAGCAATGCAGGTTTTATTACAGCACCTCGAACACGCGCAGCCATTAACCGATACGACCGCAACACCGGTAGCCATTGTGTTTGGCCGTGAAGACCGAGGGTTAACCAATGATGAATTAGCGTTATGTCAGTATCATTTAACCATTCCGGTTAACCCTGAGTATGGCGTACTCAATATTGCTGCGGCGGTTCAAGTGGTTGCGTATGAATTACGTATGCAGGCCCTGACGTTAGCCGAGCAGCCGTTTGAAGATGATTTGCCCAGTGAAAAACCAACAAAATACGGCAATGCGGCTGATATTTTGCATCACAATTCTCAGGCAAACTATATGCCGCTTAATGCCCGAATGCTGTGGGATGAACCTATTATGGATCAAGCGGCCATGCAGCAATTTTATACCCATTTTGAACAGTTTTTAACCGATATTGACTTTTTGGACCCGCAAAATCCACGTTTATTACCTCTAAGGATTCGTCGATTATTTGGCCGTACCCACCTTGACCGCATGGAATATAATTTGTTGCGTGGCATATTTGGCCGGGTACAAGCCATTAAACGCGGTACATGGCCGCCGCGTTCTTTAAATACTACTCAAAACCCTAATTTAGTTAAACATAACCCTTTACCGTCTTTGCTTGAGGATACATCTTCCGATGTTTAGAGCTTTATTAAACCCGTTGCGTTCACTCGCCCTTCAAACCTTTAACCAGATAGACAGTGTCACGGCGCCAATTTTAGCCCATGACCCGGCAGCGCGTAATGCCACTGAAGTATTACTGACATATCCGGGTGTACATGCCGTCTTGTTGCATCGTGTGGCTCACAAACTTTGGCAAAAAGAACGCCTTAAAGGTGCAGCACGCGGTATCTCCATGGTGGGTCGATTTTTAACTGGTATTGAAATTCACCCGGCGGCTAAAATAGGCGAACGATTTTTTATTGACCATGGCATGGGCGTCGTAATCGGGGAAACAGTTGAAATTGGCAACGATGTAACGCTCTATCAAGGAGTTACGTTAGGTGGCACGTCATTAGAGGCCGGTAAACGTCACCCCACGCTAGATGATGGAGTAGTCGTAGGGGCTGGTGCCAAGGTACTGGGGCCTTTTACCGTGGGTAAAAATGCCAAAATTGGCTCTAATGCCGTCGTGACCAAACCTGTGCCTGCCGGAGCCACTGCGGTGGGCAATCCGGCACGCATTATCGTTAAAGATAGCGAGTATAGTGCACCCGATTCGCCTGAAAAAATGCCTTTTCAGGCCTATGCTGCCGTGCCTAATTTGCCTGACCTTACTGCCGATACCTTTCAGGCGCTGCTTCTTCATATTCAAGCCACCGACAAACGCATTGATCATATCAGTACGCATTTATGTCAACTGGCACCGGCGTTTTGTGATGAAAAAAATCAGCCGTTATGCCCGGACGATTTACCCATTATTGAACAAGTCAAAGACCCTAAACCACAACGTGCTCCTAAAACATCAGCAAAACCTTCAAGGCGCCGTTAACTTTGATTTTAAGCTGTTGTTGACTGTCTGCTAATCATGTAGACAATACGCAACTCTTAACAAAGTTACCGGTTAAAAGTGCTTGATTTTGCTTTGCCTTAACCGCATAACATCACATATATGGCTAGCTTAGACCTTTTTTAAATTGCATAACGCAAGCAAGGTTATAGTGATTTATAGCGTTCATCAGCGCGTGTATTTTGAACATTTATTGAACTTTTAGAGAGTTTGTCATGGTTATGCTTAAACAATCAGCGTTAGTTTTAGCCCTGGGATTTGCGTTACATTCAGCCGCTTTTGCAGACAGTTCCCCTGTTAGCACTGTTGCCGACCCTTTCGACAGCATTGCTTTACCTGTGCCATTACCGGTTCCCTCAGTTAATCAAGCGGCATTAAGTGTGCCTGGTGTCACTCCAACGATACCTCAAGTGGCCCCCTTAGCCGGTGGCAACGATACCGCACCGGTTGATTTAGCCCTGCCGTCTTTAACGTCTACTTTACCGCAATCGCCCGCAGTCGTGCATCTGCCTGAGGTGCCGACCCTACCGGGGTCTGTAAACGCTGTCATTGCACCCAGCACGCCGCCTGTGGCTGTTGTTCCCGCTAACAGCAGTATGCCAGTTTTGGTCACCACGCCGGGCAATTTACCCAATGTGATCGTACAACCTGTGACGACCCCTGGTCCTTCTGCAAGTTTACCTAGTGCACCCCCGTCCGAGAGTGGCGAGAGTAGTCAAGCGAATGATACGCCCGCTATGGTTAAAATTCCGCGTTATGCCGCTAATGCCGCTAAAATGATTCATAAGCCGAAGGGTAAACCTGCCAAAATAACGCCTGAGGTCACCATAACGCCTGTTAATGATGCCGATTTGATTGATGTGACCGATATTGATAAACGTTTAGCCACGTTAGATGCTCATGCACGGCATTATCCGATTACCTATACCGACAGGCGTGAACGGCGTGCAGCCGAAGAAGACGCCAAGCAATTGGTGAAAGATCTCGACCAATATGCAGCCGCTCCCAATGCTTCATTTGAGGTTTTAATGCGCGCCATGCATGCCAACCAATTAGCCCGTAACCTGGACGTTGGCAACGAGTCAGCCCTTAAAGCAGGCGTTTATATTCAGCGCGCCTTGGCGCTTAATCCAACAGATGCCGAAGCTAACTTTTGGTATGGCACCATTTTAGCAGAAGGTGGCGGCATGAAAGAAGCCATTCCATATTTAACCAAAGCTATTAAAGGCGGCTATTCTGAAGCCTATCTGGGTTTGGCAAATGCTTATTTAAGTTTGGAAAAACGTCCGCAAGCCGTTACGACGCTTGAGCAATATAAAGCCGTTGCAACTGACAAGACTCAAGCGGAAACCGTGCTTGATGCCGTTCGTAATGGGCAAAATTCAGTTTGGGCGCCTAATTAATAAGTACACGAGTGCTAGGGCTATGTATTTGTGCAAGTTTTGCTCAACGACCTAGGTCAAAACTTGTACAAATACCCCTAATGACTGATAACGTCCACTCATTACTTCAAAAATAATAGTTTAGAAATCAAGTGATGAGTGCTCAGACGGCTTATTTTTTGACTGAAGATTAATCCTATTGTTATCGGTTGGTTTTAAAATCCTATATACTTCAATCTGTGGGCGCTTTTTGGTTTAAATTTAAGCAGCTACCTTCTATCCATAGAGAGCTTGGTTAAATACCCGGCCTTATCTATAGTTAATTGTCAGCTTTATTTTTAAAGGACTTACTTAAAATATGACGCCTACAATCTCTTTAAGCCACAATGTTTGGCGTATAACCGTGTCTAGTTTACTTACGGGCAGTATGGCGCTTTCGGGCTGTGCCATGGTGAAAGTCAACAGTAAACCAAGTCCCAGCGCATTGGTAGAGCAGCGCGATAGCGTGCTGTCACGTGGACGGCTGAGTGAAGCGAGTTTGAATGTTTTGTCGATGACCGGGCAATCACAAGAGCCATGTTTGGACAGTTTAGAGTCTTGCATTACGACTTTACAAAAAATTCCTGAATTGGCCAGCGAGCAGTATTTGTCAACCGTGAGCGAATTGTATCTGACCCGTGCGCTAAATAACAGTCAGAGCACACGTTGCCAGGCGCCTATCGTTAATAAAGTACCGGTTTTAAACAGTATTCTATCCAAAAATCAACTTAAACACCCTCAACAGCAGCCCGCAGCAACTCCTGATTTAACAGCGATGAATGACTGTAAGCAAAAGGTTCAAGCCGATTTTGCCGAAAGTTTACGCTATAGTTATGCCTATTTGTTTTTTAGTAGCCGAAAGCCCGAACAACGCATATTTGATAATCGACAAGTTCAAGTCCGCGATTTTTATAACATGGCCGGTGCACGTTTAATTCAAGGCGCTTATGATTCTTTTTTAGAACAACTGAAAAAAAATCCGACGCAGGCAGCCAGCTATTTTACCTTAGGCAACATGCATTTAACCATTCACAACTATAGTCAAGCCCTTAAAGATGCACCTCTTCCACAGCAAATTTATTCCGCGAATGATTTAAATTTTAGCGGGTTACGCTCTATTAATCGGCGTGACGGATTTGGTATTGAATTTGTCAGTGTTTTACCCGATGCCCCGTCTTCTACCGATATTGCCACGCACAGCTCTAATAAAACACTTGACCCCGCACTCCCAAATCCCTCTCCAACGCCCGCCCCTAAGGTAGCCTCCCTTGGGTTAGACGATAAAATTAAAGCCTCCATACATGCCTCGCATTATTTGCCGGTCAGTTTGGTCTTAAAAATCAACGGGACTACTTTAAAAGATATTTTAACCAGTCAAGATATGACGCTAGATGTTTACGACCCGTATAAAACGCCGGAAATTAATGTGCTAGAACAACCCTATTCGTTAGCGGCCAATTATTCGGCCCCTTATGGTCTTTGGTTGGCTCAAACCGATTTGGCGCAACTGGCCTATACACAGCTTTTAGGCGATTGGGTGACGCGCTTTAAAAAAGTCGATAGCCGTCCACAACTGTATATGCTAGAACCCTATACCCCGAATAAACGTGTCATCGTGCTTATTCATGGGTTGGCGAGTAGTCCTGAAGCCTGGATTAGTTTAACCAACGATATTTTTGGCGATCCCATTTTACGCAATGGCTATCAGGTATGGCAGATTTTTTATCCAACCAATTTACCCATTTTAGAAAGTCGCTACGAAATCAATCAATTATTACGCGCCACTTACAAACAGACCGACCCTACCGGACAACATAAATCCAGTCAAAATACAGTATTAATTGGGCACAGTATGGGCGGCATTATTTCGCGTTTACTGGTCAGCAATACTGAATTAACGTCGCCTGCCCTTGAACGATTATCCGAGCGCGACCGTAAGCGGCTGCTTGCCATTCCTGAAGTTCGTGCTCACTTTAAACTTGAACCGTTGCCGCAAGTAAGTCGTGCCATATTTGTCTCTGCGCCATTTCAGGGCAGCGAGTTAGCCGATAAATGGTACACGCGCGCATTACGGCGCTTTGTGCAATTGCCCGGCATGTTGATTCATAATATCAACAACACGATTTTAACTCGTACGTATGATGAGGCCTTTGTGCAGCGTATTGGACAGGCAGGTGTGCTGGATTTTCAAAATGGCCCAAGCGAATTATCCAAAAAGTCTGAATTTGTCGCCATGACACGCCAAGTCGAAATCGATAAAAAAGTACCGTTTCATCTTATTATGGGCCGCGAAAAAGCCACCGGCGATTTGTTAACCAGTAGTGACGGCATCGTCCCATATACGAGCAGTCATTTGGAAGGTGCTGCATCTGAAAAGGTCATCATTGGCGGTCATAGTATACAGGAAACACCGGAGGCCGTTTTGGAATTACGCCGTATTTTAAGGTTGCATCTGCAAACCATTGGCGATATGCCTGCCAATACCGCTCAACCTGCCATTCCGTTTTTATTGGCGCCCAGTGTCGAGAAAAATAACCTTTAAATGAGCTACCACTGATTATCGCTAACCCAGCCCAGGTAATTCATTAGTCGGCTGTCGAGTCAAACTCATACTCAATTAAATAATAAAACAATTATTTTGCTACACATTCAGTGGGCCCCTGTTTTACCTAAAAATTAGAAAATAAGGCTGATTCATCATTGCCATAGGGCATCGGCACAACATCAATGTACCTTAAATAGAGCATCTTGACGGCCTGCGAAACCGTATTTAAATCATAGGGTAACTGCCTTACATTATAAGAAACAGCATCATAGTCACGATTATGGGGTTTAATTGACATACTCCCACCACCAAACCTAGCGGTTATGGTGGGGGAATCTTTGCGACCCATAACAACCTAAGTTG
>JAGLBJ010000130.1 GCA_018260315.1 Moraxellaceae bacterium
CTGGAAATTATTAAAATTCAATCGATAAATTTATTCTTCGACGTCGAAAAATTGTTGATTTCGTTTGATCACTTCGGCAAAGAGAGATAATTAGAGTGTTTAACGGCGTTGAAAATTCAAGAACAAAAAATAAATAAAAATAAAAAAGGGAAAAAACAACTTAAAATACCTAGGGGAATTAATAATCGAAAACAATTCGCAGAAACGAGGCCTTGAGGCCAGGCCAAACAAGTTGGAGAAGACGTTTCACAGGACCGGAGATCTTTACAAGAAAAACTCTATTTCCATCAACGCCGAGTTAAGGCTTTAGTGAACAGTTATCAGATCAGAAGCCTTGTATGCGGCATCTCATCTTAAAGTGAATATATTATTTATAATTATTATCATAAAAAGTATATGTATATATATAAGTGAATATATTTAAAAAATTATAATTTTTTTCTATTATTATATATATTTATATATATTTATATTATTTATAGTTAAATAAATGGTCGAGGCAAACAAAATGTTACCTTTCAGCAATGAATTCGATTCATGCAATTTTTTTATTTCCCTAAGGAAGGTGACCTTTAGTCAGACAAATTTTTGTCT
>JAGLBJ010000131.1 GCA_018260315.1 Moraxellaceae bacterium
AAATTTTCAACACTATAATCGCACTATGCGATATGTAGACTGAAGAAAATTCTAATGTTCACACAAACGCTTTTGGTCATCAACCAATGATGACCACATGCCGTTTTTCACACCATCTTGTTATCCCGAAGAAACCCGAAGGTGAAATTTGAAGAACTTTTTTGGCCACTGTGACTGCGAAGGTCTCATTCGTTGGACCACTGATAAAGCCGCCAGCTGGTAGTGAACGAGAGGTCGTTTTAAAGCATATTCATAGTTACCTATAAGTGTAGTGCAAACATTTGTGTTTAGTGCAAAACATAATCGTCGGTTTTCAACGCATCGGGATCGACCCGGAATTGTTTGTATGGACAGGGAAATTTTCTTCGGGTTGCATGTTATAGTGCGTTTTTCCACAACAAAACGGAAAATTTTGAAAACGGTTCATCAGTTCATCAATCTTCAACGTGGCGGCGGGTCAAAATCCAAAAACACTTAGAATGAATAGTGTAATGAAATTATAGAGTTTATTAGTTTTTAGACTTTAGCGGCTTTTGTTTCTCACACTATTTATTCTAACTCTTTTTGGGTTTTGACTTTGATTATATACTAC
>JAGLBJ010000132.1 GCA_018260315.1 Moraxellaceae bacterium
GCTCACTTAATTTGCTTTAGGCACGCGGTAATAAAGAACTCGAACCTTTTACACTTATTAGAATGTTTCTATTTTAGTGAAGTATTTGTATTACCATTTTTTTGTTTTCACTAATTAGTATATTTATTATTATTATTAATTAATGTATTATTATTATTATCATTATTATTTTGCAGGCATTTATTAGTAAATTTGTATTTTAGTGTATGATTCATATTAATATTATTTTTTTATATGGAATTATTAGTATATTTGTGCTTTAGTGTAGTGTTTAAATTATTAATATTGTTTTTCTGTGCGCACTTATTAGTGCATTTGAATTCTAGTGCAGTATTTATATTAATTTTTGTGTCCACTTATTAGTATATTTTGTATTTTAATGTAGTATTTATTATTATTATTATTATTATTATTATTATTATTGTAATTGTGCTTTTAAACATAACGTTATTTGATTCTCTTTATTGAACTTTGAAAACTCTGCTGGGAAACAGGCATCACGTTCCATAAGAGAATTATTAATGAGTAATTATGACATGATTCAAGAATGAATCGAAAGAACTATTACCATTATTATTATTATTATT
>JAGLBJ010000133.1 GCA_018260315.1 Moraxellaceae bacterium
TATCTAATAAGAGCATAGTGATCCCACCAGCTAAAACAGGTAAACAGGATAAGAGAAGGAGGAATCTAGTCACGAAAATAGAAAATTTCAGAGAACCTATTTGTTCAATTTCTTTTTAAATTGTCAATAATTTATTTTTTTTATTAATTTATTAATTAATTTATTAATTTATTCATTACTTTATTAATACCACTTATTAATTTATTTAATACTTTCTTATTCTCACTGTTGTATTGGTGATTCAGTCTTATTGCTTTATTATTTATTCAGTCTTATTCAGTTATTCAGTCTTATTGCTTTATTATTTAAATTCTTTAAATTCATTATTGTTTATGCTGAGCTCATAATTTATTGTTATTGTTATTATTATTATTATTATTATTAATATACCGAAATCCGAGTACTGTTTCGATTGGAATGCTTGGAAATAATGCATTTAAATACTGATTATCACAATGCAGATTTATGAATCTGCGTGAAACGTATGCAATTTTTTTGTGAAGATTTATATTGTTGCGAGGAATTTGTAGGTGAAATTTTCTCTTTTTTTTCTTTCCGAAGAACAATTCCAAACTGCATTGAAA
>JAGLBJ010000134.1 GCA_018260315.1 Moraxellaceae bacterium
ATCGCCCAAAGCGTGTCAAATATTAGTGAATTTAATGGAAGTCGTTTAAATCCGTCATTACTGATTTAAGCAAAAATTAATTTATTTAATTTTACTGACACAAACCCAATAAAAATTCAATAAATTGAATTGATTGTAAAATACTCAAATAATTAAAATACAATATTATTGTTTTTGTCAGCTTCTCATTTTTGGCCTTTTTCTTGTGGTCATTTCGGCCATCTATGAACCACGTGATTTCGACAATATTCTCCTTCATCCTAAACCCAGTGTTCCTTCATTCTTTGCTATTGGGTTCCTTTCATTCTTCTGTCCACTTTGTAAACTGTCTTTCCTTTTTGGTTTGTTTGTGAAACAAGGATTTCTGTTTGAGTACGTCCCGCTTTAAAAAATTTTTTTGGTTGAGTCATTATATATATATATATATTTATATATATAAAACATTGAGCAAAGTACTGAACCCATAAATCACCCGTGTGCTCTTTATCACATTAAGCGACTGAAGGTTCAAACAAGAAGGCAATGGTGAAATGCTTTTAATATTCTTTCATCAGATTAACGTTTTTTTGGTTGAAAAATGTGA
>JAGLBJ010000135.1 GCA_018260315.1 Moraxellaceae bacterium
TTTCAATTTGAAAAGGAATTGAATAGGAAAAATTGGGGAGGGAAAACGAAATGGCGGAGAATCAGTAAAAATCATTCTTATTGCTCTTTGGCTCTTTTTTGTGTCTCTTTCGGCCATCATCTGTAGACCACGTGACTTCGGCAATTTGCCCTTAATTTAATACTCCTTCATCCTTATGCTGTGTTGTTGCTTTACCGTTCTTTTGTCCACTTTGTACCTGTCCTAGCATTTGGTTCGTCCGCAAAACGGGGATTTCTGTCTTTCTCTTTGAGTGCATTCCGCTTTTTGAAACCTATTTGGCTTACCCCCAGTTGTTTAACTCCTTTTCAATTTCGGAGAACCAATCTCCTCTGGTTTCCTTTTGGAGGAGAAATGTGAAGACCTTGTTGGTCAAATATATATATATACATTCCGACGGAATGTATATTTAAAGCAATTTATTTAAAACTTAGTTTTTTATTTTATTTTTTTAGAGATAATGTAGCGTGTTTGTCATAAACGTAAGAGCATTTATTACTTTCTTAGAATTGAAAAAATTTATGGATATTTTTAAAACTGGACTGAAGGCTTTGGGTAGAT
>JAGLBJ010000136.1 GCA_018260315.1 Moraxellaceae bacterium
AAGGTTTCTCAAAGCCCCAAAAGTTTTTTTTTTCTTTTTGGTTAGTTTGCATTAGATTTCAGAAAACTACTTGATTGAATCCCGACTCTTGCTCATGATTCCGTGTAAAATAAAAAATAAAAATAAAAATTTTTTCTCCCACCCTTCAGATTTATTCATTTAAGAGTCAATTTCATTCACTCTGCCGGAACTAAATCATCGTTGAAGCAATCAATTTCAATTTACAAAAAACAAAAAAAAATTTTTTTATTTTTTTTGGGGCTTTCCAGAACAAAGAAATTCGTCCGGTCATTAGACCGTCAGACGTGAACGATTGCCAGCAGTAAATTTTCCAGAATGTTACTTTTTTTAAGTGAAGGTAGCAGTGAGAGAAAAAAAAATTGTAAAATATCGAGGGAAATCTACAAAAAACTCGCGGCCCAATTTTTTATTTTTTGCTTTTGAAAATGTTTTTGGATTTGGCTTCTCGACCTTTTCCTGTTGCGATCTTAAAGTTCGATTTCCAGTCTTCCTCCCTTCGAGAACTTCGAGGCTGCTCAAACTTCAGGGGGTGAAATC
>JAGLBJ010000137.1 GCA_018260315.1 Moraxellaceae bacterium
CTATCCCGTGCCTTGTACACACCGCCCGTCACACCATGAGAGTTGGCAATACCCAAAGTTCGTGAGCTAACCGCAAGGAGGCAGCGGCCGAAGGTAGGGTCAGCGATTGGGGTGAAGTCGTAACAAGGTAGCCGTAGGAGAACCTGCGGCTGGATCACCTCCTTTCTAAGGAATACATCTTAGGACAACTAAGATGACAATGAATTCTGGATAATATCTCTGTTTAATTTTGAGAGACTATCTCTCAAAATTGTTCTTTGAAAATTGCACATAATTTAATTTATAGAAACAACAAGCCAAATTGGCAAAACCAATTTCTATTCTTTGTAAAATGAGAACTATAACTAATATAGGTCAAGCTACAAAGGGCGCATGGTGAATGCCTTGGCATCAGGAGCCGATGAAGGACGTGATAAGCTGCGATAAGCTTCGGGTAGGCGCACATAGCCTGAGATCCGAAGATCTCCGAATGAGGAAACTCACATGGGAAACCCCATGTATCATTAAGTGAATACATAGCTTAATGAAGGTAACCCAGGGAACTGAAACATCTAAGT
>JAGLBJ010000138.1 GCA_018260315.1 Moraxellaceae bacterium
ATATAGTTGTAGGTAATGGTTAATAGGTGATACACAGTTGTAGGTAATGGTTAATAGGTGATACATAGCTGTAGGTAATGGTTAAAGGTGATATTTAGTTGTAGGTAATGGTTAATAAATGATTCATAGTTGCAGGTAATGGTTAATAGGTGATACATAGGTGAAAGTAATGATTAATAGGTGATGTATAGTTGCAGGTAATGGTTAATAGGAGATACATAGTTGCAGGTAGTGGTTAATAGGTGATATATAGCTGTAGGTAATGGTTAATAAGTGATACATAGTTGCAGGTAATGGTTAATAGGTGATATATAGTTGCAGGTAACAGTTAATAGGTGATACATAGTTGTAGGTAATGGTTAATAGATGATACATAGTTGTAGGTAATGGTTAATAGGTGATACATAGTTGCAGGTAATGGTTAAGAGGTGATATATAGCTGTAGGTAATGGTTAATAGGTGATACATAGTTGAAAGTAATGGTTAATAGGTGATGTATAGTTGCAGGTAATGGTTAATAGGTGATGTATAGTTGCAGGTAATGGTTAATAG
>JAGLBJ010000139.1 GCA_018260315.1 Moraxellaceae bacterium
AAAAAACATTTTTAAAACAACAAAAACAATAAATAAAAATAATAATTTAAAAAAACTATTTTTTTAAAAAACATTTTTAAATTAACAAAAACATTAAATAGAATTTTTTTTATTTTTTAAAAATTATTTAAAAATTAACACTTCAAAAACAGATTTGGTCTCATCGAAATAAGTATCACGAGTAATTTCTGGCAGCAATTTTTCTGCCTTTTAACCTCTACACGACCTTATAAACCCAAAAATCGAAAGTGTTTTAACACGGTTAAAAAATGTATTTAATTTGCTTTTTAAAACCACCAAAGAAATTAAACTTTGTATTTAATTTTTGAATAAATTCAATTTTCTTTTCCCATCCTTTTTTCCCCTATTAGAAAATGTCTCGATTCACAACGAAATCGCACCCGTCAATTTAATCAATTTTAATTAACATGCGTTTAGTCCGAATTGATGGATCATTAAAAAAATGAATGATTGCTGTGGAGTTAGTCAAGCCGGGTCGTTCGAACGGGTTTTCAATTTCCCCAGCAGATGGCGCGACGATCGCCCGC
>JAGLBJ010000013.1 GCA_018260315.1 Moraxellaceae bacterium
TTTACCTTTCATTGCATAACCTCTTTAAAAAATTCATTCATTTCTAATATAGCCGCCTGATCGCGCCCGACTTCATGTACAATGGCCCCTTCACCAATCGCACGCCGATAAGCAACCCGTTCACATACCCGCGCCTTAAATACGTTAAATTGATGGTCATTTAAAAACGTAAGCATATCGGCTGTATCTCGCGTACGGGGGTCAACTCTAGACAATAGCACCCGTACCAATAACTCTGGATTGTAATCACGTGCCATGTCGATAACTTCCAGTAAATCAGTCATTGCAGCAGCATCTAAATTTGAAGCCCCGACTGGAATAATGGCACAATTTGCCAATAACAATGCAGACCGTAGCCCTGCCGAATCTCGCCCACCTGCATCGACGACCGTATGGGCAAATCCTTTAGCTAGCGCCCGCCCCTCGGTTAAAATAGCTTTGCCCGTTAAACAAGTGGTGGTAGGACTTGGAGCAAACTCTGTATCGCGGCGCCATGCAGCCCAGCTAGCAGCACTAGCCTGAGGATCACCATCTATAAGTAACGTTACCTGTTCACGCGCTAACATAGTCGCTAAATGCACAGCAGTCGTGGTTTTACCGACGCCGCCTTTGGTATTGACGCAAGCAAAAATCATGATTTATCCTTAATCTATATATATTTATATATACATAATCCTGTTTAAAAGAGCAAGTAAAATTTTCTTAAAACATTAAATTAAACGTTTAAGAGTCAGTTCAAAAAAAGGGTCCCTATGCACAATTTCATTACAAAAACGGATTATAAAAGCTGTCAAAATTAAGGTACATTAAGCTGCTCAAGTGTAGTTGAAAACCCTATCCTTAGGGTCAACTGTTTAAGGTCTTAAATTATTAAAGAGTCATTAAATAGTCTAGGTTTTCTTACATTGTTTAGTTTGTCATAAGCGAATTTCAGTTTACATCTCACTTCACTTAAAAGGACTGTATCATGTCAAAGCCTACCGATAATCCCAATACGCTGGACACTTGCCCCATGCAAGCCCAGTTACCTGCCAAAGCCACCGAGCAAACCGGCAATGGCGCAGAACTGCATCAGCAAGCAGGCGGCACGCATCCTGCCTTGACCACCCAGCAGGGTTTGATCATTGCAGATAATCAAAATTCTTTAACAGCAGGCAAAAAAGGCCCGACGTTACTTGAAGATTTTATTTTGCGTGAAAAAATTACGCATTTCGACCATGAGCGTATTCCAGAACGTGTTGTGCATGCTCGAGGTAGCGCAGCGCATGGCTATTTTGAATTAACCGATTCATTGGCAGACTTTACCACTGCTGAGATATTAACCCAAACCGGCGTTCAAACTCCTGTGTTTTGTCGCTTTTCGACCGTAGCAGGCGGAGCAGGTTCAGTCGATACCCCACGCGATATTCGCGGCTTTGCCGTTAAATTTTACACTCAGCAAGGCAACTGGGATTTGGTCGGTAATAATACCCCGGTGTTTTTTATTCAAGATGCCATAAAATTTCCCGATTTGATTCATGCCGTTAAAATGGAACCGGATCGTGGCTATCCACAGGCTGCCAGTGCCCACGATACTTTTTGGGATTTTATTTCCTTAAGTCCGGAAACGTTGCACAATGTACTATGGGCCATGAGTGACCGCGCTATTCCGCGTTCATTGCGCATGATGGAAGGCTTCGGTATTCATAGTTTTCGCCTGATCAATAAAGACGGCAAAAGTACCTTCGTTAAGTTCCACTGGCGGCCTAAATTGGGCATTCAATCAACGGTATGGGACGAAGCGGTTAAACTGCAAGGTGCCGATAACGATTTCCATCGCCGCGATTTTTTTGAAGCATTACAAAATGGTGGCGCACCAGAATGGGAATTTGCAGTTCAACTGTTTACTGAAGAAGACGCCGCCAAATTTCCGTTTGACCACTTAGACGCGACCAAATTAATTCCAGAGGAATTAGTACCGCTACGCGTCATTGGTAAAATGGTGTTAAACCGTTGGCCTGATAACTTCTTTGCCGAAACTGAACAAGTGGCATTTTGTCCGGCTAATGTGGTTCCGGGCATTGATTTTTCAAATGACCCCTTGCTGCAAGGTCGGTTATTTAGCTACTTAGATACCCAATTGTCACGTTTAGGCGGGCCCAATTTTGCGCAAATTCCGGTGAATGCGCCTAAATGCCCGTTCCATAGCACACAGCGCGACGGTCATATGCAAATGCGCCCACAAAAAGGTCGGGTTGCTTATGAGCCTTCAAGTTTAGAAGCCAATAGCCCGCGTGAATCGCAGGCGTTAGGGTTTCGGCATGCAGCTCAGATTGATGATGGGCAAAAAGGTCGTATTCGTCCGGAATCATTTGCCGATCACTATAGCCAGCCGCGTCAGTTTTTCAAAAGTCAGACCCCTATAGAGCAGGCTCATATTGCTTCGGCGCTCGTATTTGAACTGTCTAAAGTAGAAACTGGACATGTGCAAATGGCTGTTTTAGCACAATTACAGCATGTCGATATGGACTTGGCTAAACGGGTAGCGGCTGGCTTAGGTATTAAAACCTTACCTCCTGCGGCACCTAATTCGGTTCCTGTGCTCGATTTACCGCCTTCGCCTGCTCTGCAAATTATTGGTAAAATGAAGCCTACGCTTGAAGGTCGTACGGTAGGTATTTTAGTGGCAGAAGGGAGTAAACAGGCCGATGTACAACGTTTTAAAGAGGCCGCAGAGCAAGCAGGGGCAACCGTTAAGCTGGTCGCGCCTAAACGTTATATCGCGCTAGATGATGGCAGCCAACCTGTAATTAATGGTCAATTAGCTGGTACCCCTTCAGTTTTATTCGATGCGGTTGTAAGCATTATCAGCATGGAAGAGGCCGAAAAATTAGCCAAGGACGGTGCAGCCATCGACTGGTTCAAGGATGCGTTTGGACATTTAAAAGCCATTGCCGCATGCCCCGCCACTGATAAGTTCTTGCTGCCTAAAGCCAACGTGACCAAAGATGCAGGCGTTACGACAACCGATGCTGGTGACGTTGCTACATTTATTGAGGCCGCTAAAACACGTCAATGGGACCGCGAGCCTAAAGTACGTACTTTAGCCTAGTATCATTTTAGCTGGTTTTAATCGTTAACTTGAAAATGCGTCTTACCTAAAGGCGCATTTTTTATGCCAAATTGCTGATGTATGCAGCTTAGAGGAGAAGTAAGCGCAGCTATGCCGATGGCGATTTCAAGCATTTTTTAAAGCATTCATGACTGATAAACTCAAACAGCTCGTGTATGATGAACCGTACTGATTTAAATATTGTTAAGAGTCGATAGCGCAGGCCTGTTAACGATTGCGCAGCTATGCCGATAGAAAAAAAATTCTTTAAAAAGGGTTCCATCAGGTGATTTAGGGCGCTCTAGGTAAGAGTCTTAAAACTAGTTTTAGGATAAAGCGCGCAGCTATGCCGATAAACAGCCCATGGTTGAGTCTAAAAACGACGTTTTAAGCTAAAAAATACAAACATTAACTAATAAATTAAGCAGGCGCGCAGCTATGCCGATAAATTTTATGACAACATAGGCTAACATGGCTTAAATCTTGCGAAGGTTAACGACCTCAAACGTCAATATGAGCTTTAATTATTATAATTTTTTAAAAACACCGGAAAACGATTAAAAATTATTGTTTGTAACTGATTATTTTTAAAGAAATAAAATAATTTTTTACGTAAAAAAAACAACTGCGCAGCTATGCCGATGGAAAAAAACCGGAAAGTGCGCCAATATAGACCATACTTTTATTTAATATAGTAAATATACCGTGAGCGTATATTGACGGGTTAGGCAATCATGAATTCAGTGGCACAAATCCGGCAAAAAATTGCAGAAGAAGCCGAGCAGCGTCTTAAAGCTCAAGAACAGACCTCGACGCCCAACCCCGCCCAATGTGCAAGCGATGCGATGCCTTTAAATGAATCAAAAACTCAACAATCCCTGAATACTCCAGTCACCATACCGCTCAACTCAAGCACGTTGGAAGCCGAACAAACCGATGAAACCAATCAAACAGCAGTGAATGATATCGTTAAACGCACTCAATTAAATCATAAAGAAAATAGCTCGACGACCTCTAAACGGCTTAATAAACGCAACGATCATAAGACCGCAACGAACTCACCTGAACCGGCTACATTGCCCTTATTTTCTCATATGGACTCGGCCATGCCGAACCATTTGGCGCGTTCTAGTTTATTTTCGCCCATTAAGGCAGGTGAGCGACAAATTCATGAAAAAACCATGCTGGCCAGTCGTGGGGATTCGAGTATTTATTACACAGGTCATCAGCTTGATATGGCCGACAATGATGTGTTTTTACAGGCATTACGCGTCGCGCGTGGTCAGCAATTAGGCAACAATATTTATTTTAATCGAGCCCAATTTTTACGGGATATTGGCCGTTCAGTGGGTAAATCTCAATATGAATGGTTACAGGATAGTTTTTATCGTTTGACCAGTGGCACAGTGCTTGTGCATACAAAACGTTATAAAGCAGCCCTACATTTAATTGATGGTTATGCGCTTGACGAAAAAACGGGTGAATACTGGCTGCGCATGAATCCTGAAATTATTAAATTATTCAGTCATATGGAATATGCCCTGGTTGATATGCGCACGCGGTTACGGATCAGTCGCCGGCAAGATATGGCTAAATGGCTGCAAAATTATGTAGTAACGCATGAGGAAGGCAAAGAACATGTGATTGGTGTACATTTTTTGCAGCTTTGGAGCGGCTCTAATGGGCGTTTAAGAGATTTTCAGGCCCGCTCATTAACCAAGGCACTGGAGGAATTACAACGTCTAGGCCTAATTTGTAACGTAGAGATGCGTCCAGATGGTAAAGTAGCTTGGTTGCGGTTGCCAGCAGAGTCTAAAGCGACACCCTTTACCGAATTAGCTAACACCAAGCCTGCGTCAGACAAATTGCCCGCTACTCCGCCCGTTGAAAGCAACGCGCTACAGACTGGTTCCAATCCTCAAATCGTCGAAAATAAACCATCTTTAGCCACAAGCACTCATCGTCCCAGCGCAGAGCCGAGTCAGCCTCCCCTGTTTGATGAAGCTAGACCCACTAAATGATTGATTCTAAGGTTAATATCGATGAAATTTTGCCCTGTACTCTTTGGCATGCAAGTTTACAGTTAAGGTTTAGTTATCAGAGCACCAAAACGGTATTGGCCGAGCAGCGCCATAGCGGCCCGTTACGCGTGCAGCGTGCTTTTTATCCTGAACCAACTGACGTTTGCCATGTTCTCGTATTACACCCACCCGCAGGGATTGCAGGCGGTGACGTTTTACAACTGTTTATAACTGCCCAGCAAGGCAGTCATGCCTTACTGACTACGATTGGCGCCGGTAAATGGTACGGTAGCCGGCAGCGCCTGGCCCAGCAATACATCAACTTAAAAGTAGAAGACTTTGCGCGTTTAGAATGGTTGCCGCAAGAAAGCATATTATTTAACCAAGCCTATGCCTATAATCAAATTCATATAGAGTTAGATTATCACGCTAGTTTAATCACCTGGGAAATTTTGGCTATTGGCCGCCAGGCCCGTCAAGAACAATTTAATGAAGGACAGTATCACGGTCAATTGAGTATTATGCAGCGTCAGCCTAATCAGGCATTACAGCTCCTTATACACGATGAATTGGTTTTTAGGGGCTCAGATGCATGGCTGGCGTCGCCTTTAGGTATGGCTAATCATGCAGTACTGGGGACCTTATATGCCATGGCGCCGCTTGAACATCGTACAGGCTTGTTATTAGATGGGTTAATCGAGCGTTTATATGATTTATGTACCCGGTTAAAAATGCCTCTGGCAGTTACCCGTTTGGACGATTTAATCGTGATTCGGTATTTAGGTGATGATGCCCGTGAGGCGCTGGCCGGATTTGCAGCCTTACGTGCACGATTACGCCGTGAATGGTATGGTTTAGAAGAACATTTTCCGCGTATCTGGCGCACTTGACCAGACGTTTAGCATATTAGCTTTAATTGCATGCCTAATTCCGGCCAATCAATAGAACAATACAGCGCTGGCCCGTCGCCCCAAGTCACCAGCAAAGGCGTCCCTAGTATATTAAAAGCGCCTAAACCGTTGGCCTGCAACTGCCAATCGCCGGTAGCGCATTGCCTGTCTAAAAATAACGAAATACGCTCGCCGGTCAATAAATGTTCGATATTAAGCCGTTGCTGGGCACGAAGCATGGCAAACTGATAATCCATAATATTAAAACGGCTCTGAGGTAGACGCGTTGCATGATGAGTAAAGATAGCAAGCTTGGGTAAGTTAAGCGAGTCTTGAGACGACACGACGGTTTTAATGTCGGGTGCTAAAGCCTCGACGGCTTCGCTTGGCATACCCGAAGGCGCATTGATAGCTGTCTGAGCCATGGTATTAAAGATATTTTGTGTCGATTCTGCGCAGACCGGTTCAGGCGGCAAAACAGTTTCATTAAGGCTTACATCCTGAAATTCTGTATTTTCAAAGTCTGTATTTTTAAAACTCATGTCTTGAGGATTAGGTACATTATCATCAATGCTAACAATCATTAAAGGTTCGGTTTTGTCCGATTGAATGATAGTATTAAGCTGAGGTTGCAAGGGTTCATCAGGTTGCAAAGAGGGTTCACATGTTGACGTTGCCAACACCAGCTCATGGGTTTCTGGTTTGGGTGCCGGTTCACTAATGACGCTCGATTGAGATAACTCAATGGGTGCAATATCCGATAATTTTGCAGGCGCCTTAGTCGATTTTTTAGTAACAGTCTGCTCAGGCCATAATGTTTGTTTTAATTCATCAAACGCTGGCAATATTGGATATTCAGACGGTATTTCAGGCAATGCTTTACGCAGCTTTGTTAAAGTCTGCTCTAAGCGTTGTTGTTCAGTTTTGTAATGCTCAAGTTTTAACTCAAGGTTCATCAAGTCCTTTTTGCTCAGCTCAGACGTTTGAATGAACTGGTTTAATGTTTCAATGATATGCCGATTTTTTTGTAACACATGCTGTTTGCAAACCCACAACCGCGATTGGGCATATGAGGCAAATGCAGGCAAATGCTGAGCTAAATACTCATAATAATCAATCGCATTGGGCAAGTCCTGTAACCGTTCCAAAATAGCCCCGATATTTTTGATTTCATCGGGGGGCAAATGCCAATAAAGCTTGGGAACATAGGTTTTATTAGATGGACGCGTGTCGGAGCTTACTGCCTCCTGGCTATATTGAAAAATACCTAGCATGGCCTGTTGTAGTTGCTGTAACGTGGCAGGCTGCGTCGCTGCTTTAGTAGGGCTGGTTGCATCATCGGGCGGGCCGGAAAGTTCAGTTTTAAGCCTATTGCCAAGTCCATTTTTAAGCGGTTGCTCAATTAGAGCAAGGTCAGCCTGACGGAGCGCTGCGTCCTGGCGGGCTAGCTCGGCTAATGCCTCCGAACGTGCCAGACCGTTTAACATGCAGCTTAAAGTCGGCGTTATTTTTAAAGCTGCAACAGGTTTTTTGGCTTTTTTGGGGGCAGTCCGAATAGCGGTTAAAAATTTTGCAAAGGCCGGGTCAGGCTCGGCCATCTGGCTGCGTTCCTGTTTTTGATTAAAACTCTGCAACGCCTCTAAAATAACCGGCCAATCGCCTTCTAACGCCGCTAAATATAAATTAACTTGCTGAATGCGCTTTTTAAGCGGGGCTAAATTGGCATATTGGGACGTTATAGCACGGTCAATATACTGCAAAACGTTACGATTCTCAATCATGGGTAACACCTGCCGTAATCGGTTCAATGCGCCTTGTTCGGCTAAAATGGGTAAAATATCGCGCCAATGCTCTAGCGTAAGTGTATTAACAGCCGTATAGTGCTCAAATGCCTGCACGATGCCTTTTTTATCCTGTAGCGCCATTAAAGCCGGTAAATTATCCGGAAATGCAAGAGCAACCCGCATGGCATGGGCAAAATCAGGACTCGGCTTTAACTGAATGGCTTGCGCGTGGTTCTGGCTCCAGTAATCATAGGCATCGTTAAACTGCTCGGCTTTAAATGCAAAATGCGCCAATAACATAGGCGAAAGCCGTTGATTAAATTCATAATAATGCGTTAATCGTTTTAAACCTGAATACAGCGCCTGCCACTGCTCGACTGGAAAAACGCCAGCAGTGGGAATATTTTCAAGCAACAGCAATACAGCTGCATATAAAGGCTGTTTCCAAATAATGGGTGCGTCTGTTGCTGTAGATAACACTGCCAACATGGCCGCTATAAATTTTTCCTGTATAAATAAATGAATATCGAGTGGGGCCTGTAAAAGGGTGGCCTGTTGTAATACTATCAACAAGGCCTGTAAGGCATGCGTATAAACAGTTAACGTGGCCTGCTTGGAGTTGAGCCGTCTGTCTGCTTGAGTCAATTTAGGGGCTGTAATGGACTGCACTAACAGGGTTAACAACTCGCCTAGCCATGGCTTAAAAACATCGGCTGCCATCGGTTGCATAATAAGCTGTTGGGCCTCTTTCCAGTGCTGACCATGCCAAAATTGATAAAAGGCTGCACCCCAATAAAGACTGGGCTGGGTTAAATCCTGCGCTGCTGCGTCGGCATAGGCATGGCCTGCTTCTAAGCTATTATTATCAAAATAAGCTGCCTGGGCACGTAAATAGGCACTTTTACCTAAATCATTTAATTGTTCATATAAATAAGCAGCCTGCATGAGTAAAGCAGCATTTTTTGTATCTATTCCTTGTTCACTTAAAGCATGGGCAGTAGTTTGCAGGGTGCGGATTTCATCGGGATTAGCCACCAAATCCTCTAGCGTGGCCGCACGTATCGGCTGCATCACCTCGCGCCATTCGGGGGTAAAATAGCACCATTCATGTAAATTTAACGGTGCTGCAAACGGCTGACTAAACGCATGCCAAAAGCGGGTTAGATCATCGGCATGTTCTAAAATAAGCAATTGTTCACTGGCGCGCGTCACCCCAACGTACAAACGTGTTAAAAAATATTCCATTTCTAATGAAAAATGCGCTTTGAACAGTCCCAATGGGTTTGGCTCATTCAATAATAAAGGAGGCTGAGTCTGAGCAAAACCCAATAAAATAACGCGCGAAAATTCCAGTCCCTTGGCACTGATAACGCTTAATACCGGCAGACTTAATAACGCCTGGGCATGGCTTGCGGTAGGCTTAAAGTACACGCCAAGGGCTCTATACTGTTCTAAAAATTTAGCTTCCTGCTGCGGCAGGCACGGCACAATAATAACCCAGTCACGCTGCTGGGCTAGTTGCAACATGGCCTCGTGGTCGGTGATCGCCAGATAAGTTACGGCACGTTCAGTCTGACGGGTGATATGGTCAATATAGGGACGCTGCGGCTTATTGGGCCTGGTATCGAGCACGTTTGCATGAATTACGTGCACCATATTGGCAAGTCCGATAATACTGAGCGTTGAACGAAAATTATAGGTCAACTCTTGGTAATGCAACCGCGTATTGGTGGCATAGGGTTTAGGATTGAGGACAAACAAAAATTCGTCATTGACCTGGGCTTTAATGCTGGCCCACTGAAAACCGGTCGGGTTTAAGGTTTGATAAGGATCCCCTGCAAATACCAATGGAATGCGCGCAATATGCTCGGGGGCTACGGTGCGCTCAATAAAAACACATAACTTTAAAATTATTTTAAATTCAAGATAGGTAAAATCCTGCGCCTCATCACAAAATATCGCGGCAAAACGCGGCTTGACAGACTGTTGCTCCAACACATGGTAGGCTAAATCCTGGTTATCCCATAAAGATTTACTTTTATCTGAATACCAATCTTCCCAAACAACCGTATAAATGAGCTCAAAATCTTCCTGACTGATGGTTCGTTTAGCCTCGTCTAATTCACGGTAATCATCGGGCGTAAACCATTGTTCATCGCGCTGACCCTTAATAAAGGTGCGTACAATATACCAGCACAATGCGGGAGGATATTTTTTTTGTGCTTCGGCTACGTGCTTAAATTTGGCAGACCAAAGTTTTTCAAAACGCGCATAATCTACATAATGCGTCGGGTGAAATTGTTCCTGGCGTTCCTGTTCGCTTAATAACTGACATAAATAGTGCTTAAAATCATGAAAATACGACGAAATATGCTCTAATAACGTGGCAGGCAGGGCATGATGACTACCATGGTCTTTAAGTAAATCATGCACAATATTGAGGGCACGCCGGGTCAGGCGACTTTCATAGGTAAAATAGGCAATATCCAGAGCGGGGATGCTGGTCTGCTGCTGCGTCGTTAAAATATAATAAAGATAATGGCTAAATAACCGCTGCAACATAAACGATTTACCACTGCCCGCCCGCCCATTTATAAACAGTGGAAAGGTTTGTCCGTCAGTTTCTATTTTGAAAAAAATATCTTGCTCTTCTGGCGAACACATCACGTTAGCATACGCATTATAAACCGTAGCTTGCCATTTTACCCGGTCAAGCCATAGTAGACTTGAATATACGCGGCGTGCATAATGGGGCCACTCTTCAACATCGAACGCTAAAAGCGCGTGGTCGCTAATAAGATGCAACACAGGTAAAGGGGTATCAGTATAAGAGCTCTTGTCTTGAATAATTTCTAAAACGGAATGGTTTAGAATAATCGGGAAATGAGGCTGCTGTTGTGATAAATTTTGCGTTTCATGATTAAGGTCATAAATCACTTGGATATCGAGCCAATATGCCTGATAAGACGGATTATAAAAGGCAAGCCAATACGTCTTGCCAGGCGCGTTTTGGGTCGTCAATAAAATACTGGCGTACAGACTAAGCGGCTCAGCGCTAGAAACGGCCAGACCCTGTATAGCCTGGATATACTGTTCGATTCGGTTAAATAATCGCTCAGTGAGTTCTGGCGGCGCACGTAATATGGCATCGGTCCATTGCCACGACTCATAAACCTGTTCAATTTGCACCGTTAAATGCAGATTAGGCGCCTGGGTCAACTGATGGTTGGCTGCAAATAAAAGGGCGTGTTCAGTTTGCGTGGGCAACGGCAAACTGGGAGCAGGTTTTAGGGTTAAGACTTGCGTTAAATAGGTTTTAAGCTCGGTAAAATCAACATATTGCGCTGTCAACTGGTCGCCTACAGCACGCGAATGGGTATAGAACTCGGTATATTTGTCTTCCTTACGCTGTAAAATCGTGATTAAAATTAAAACATCGATGGTGTACCGGTCTATGGTCATCTGTTCGCGTCGACAAATTAAACGCAAGTGCGCCCGCCCAAATTGTTTTTTGACAAAATACGGATAACTAAATCCCTGTAGCCCCCATAATCGCTGTTCCCGTTGCAAATTATTTGCTAGGCGCGTGAGGGAGCTTTCAACCCCATGGAGCTGAGCATCTTTTTTGCACTGTGGCGTTATATAAATAAATAGGGACATAGTAAATTGTAAAACAGTTTTAGGGGCAACAGAAAAAAGTGGTTTACATGCAAACCTCTTTATTCGACCGGCTAATGTATCATTTATTGATAAAAAATGAAGGTCTAATGATTAAAAAGATTTTTTACCTGACCCTTATTTACTGGCGAACCCTATGATTTAAAACCATATGCTTTAAAAAAAGCTCACAAATCATAAAAATTTTCCCCAATACGCTTAAAAAGCGATGCAGTAAGGGTCGTTAAGACTCTATGTACAGTCTTGACTATAAACTGTTTTTTTATTTCTTAATGAATTCTGTGACAAAACATACCGTTATATTATTTTAAAGATTGGGGGTTTTATGTCGGCATCAACACCGGTTCAACTTAATAAAGTCTTGGGCACCGCGTCACTTTGGGGCATTGCGGTCGGTTTGGTCATCAGTGGTGAATATTTTGGCTGGAGCTACGGCTGGGACAAGGCCGGCACACTGGGATTTTTAGTGGCAACGTTACTGGTTGCCACGATGTACACCACCTTTATTTTTAGTTTTACGGAGCTAACGACTGCCATTCCCCACGCAGGGGGACCGTATGCCTATGCTCAGAGAGCGTTTGGCGATAAGGGCGGGTTTTTGGCCGGTTTTGCCACGTTAATTGAATTTATTTTTGCACCGCCTGCTATTGCCTTGGCCATTGGCGCGTATTTAAACGTACAGTTTCCCGATATTAACGCCAATACGGTTGCGGTTGGAGCTTATCTTGTTTTTATGCTGTTAAACTGGTTTGGGGTGAGTATTGCGGCGGCGTTTGAGCTTGCGGTGACGGTGTTGGCCATTGGTGAACTGTTGATGTTCATGGGTGTTGTGGCTCCGGGCTGGCATTGGAACAATTTTGTGGCGCATGGTTGGGCCGGTCAAGATGTGTTTAGCGGCGCGGCGGTGGGCGGTATTTTTGCCTCCATTCCTTTTGCCATCTGGTTTTTTTTGGCCATTGAAGGGGCGGCCATGGCGGCCGAAGAAGCCAAAGACCCTTCACGCACTATTCCCAAAGCCTATATTGCAGGTATTTTAACGTTAGTGTTTTTAGCGTTTGGGGTGATGATTATGGCGGGCGGTGTCGGCGATTGGCGTCAATTTGCCAATGTAAACGACCCCTTGCCTCAAGCTATGAAAAAAGTAGTCGGTGACCATAGCGGCTGGTTACATTTATTGGTATGGATTGGTTTATTTGGCCTGATTGCCTCATTTCACGGCATTATTATGGGTTATTCGCGACAAATGTATGCCCTGGCGCGCGCTGGATTTTTACCAAAATTTTTAGGACGCTTGCACCCGCGTTTTAAAACACCGGGTTATGCGTTATTGACCGGCGGCATCATTGGCATTGCGGCGATTTATAGCGATAGTCTGGTTAAATTTAACGATCAGAGTTTAACTGCAAACATCGTGACGCTATCGGTTTTTGGGGCATTAACCATGTATATGGTGTCGATGGCTGCCTTGTTTAAATTGCGTAAAACCGAGCCCCAGTTAACTCGCCCCTTTATGGCGCCGATGTATCCGTTATTTCCGGCTATTGCGCTGGTCTTGGGTATGGTGTGCATGATTGCCATGATTTACTACAATTTTAGCCTGTTCATTTTATATATCGTACTCATGGCGCTGGGGTTTGTTGGTATGATGGCATTACGCAAAAAACATCTGTTGCAGCACAATGGCTAGTGTTCTATCGCTTAGGTGTTAGTGTGTAGGCAGGAAAAATCATGAAATTATCGGTACAGTTAGCCGGCATCGCCTGGCATTTTAAAACATTAGCCGAGGTCATGGCCAAGGCAACGCCGCATCGGTCGGGCGATGTATTGGCTCAAGTGGCTGCGCATAATAGTCTTGAGCGCATGGCGGCGCGGTATGTGTTAGCCGATTTGCCATTGTCGGTTTTTTTGGACTATCCCTTAATTGACGATGCACAAGATGCCGTCAGTCGTTTAATCCGCGCACAACACGAGGCCTTGGCATTTCATGCGTTTAAAACCATGAGTGTGGGTGAATTTAGAAACTGGTTGTTGAGCGAACATGCCACTACCGATAAATTAGCGCAATTAACCTATGCCTTTACGCCGGAAATGGTGGCAGCCGTCAGCAAGCTCATGCGTAATCAGGATTTAATCGCGGTTGCAGCTAAATGCAAAGTCATTACAGCCTTTAGAAATACCATGGGTCTGCCGGATACAGTGGCTGTGCGCTTGCAGCCTAATCACCCCACCGATGATTTGCGCGGCATTTTGGCCTCGACCCTGGACGGGTTGCTGTATGGCATGGGCGATGCAGTGATTGGCATTAATCCTGCGTCCGATAATTTAACCGTTTTGGGCGAATTGTCGCGCGTGCTTGACGGTTTTATTGAGCATTATGCCATTCCAACGCAATCATGTATTTTAACGCATGTCACCAACACGCTAAATTTAATAGAGAAAAATGTTCCGGTTGATTTGGTGTTTCAGTCGGTGGGCGGTACGGAACGAGTCAATCAATCCTTTGGCGTAACGTTGGATATTTTGCAAGAAGCCCATGACGCAGCTCAGGCTTTACAGCGCGGAACTGTTGGCCAGAATGTCATGTATTTTGAAACGGGACAAGGCAGCGCCTTATCGGCCAATGCGCATCATGGCATAGACCAGCAAACGTGCGAGGCGCGGGCATATGCAGTGGCACGGCACTATAATCCGTTACTGGTTAATACGGTAGTGGGATTTATCGGGCCTGAATATTTAGCCGACGGTAAACAGATTTTACGCGCAGCCTTAGAAGATCATTTTTGCGGAAAATTGTTGGGCCTGCCGATGGGCTGCGACGTTTGTTATACCAATCATTCCGATGCTGACCAAGATGATATGGATTCGATTATTGTTAATTTAGTGGCGGCAGGTTTGACGTTTTTGATTGGCGTGCCGGGCGCCGACGATATTATGCTTAATTACCAAAGCACCAGTTTTCATGATGCGCGCTTTATCCGTGAAACCCTTAAAAAACGTGCTGCACCTGAGTTTGAACAATGGCTGAATCAGATGAATATTACCCGGCCGAATGGATACCTGACTTCGCATCGTTCGCCATTATTAGCCGGTCCCGACGCCTGGATTTAGACGTATAAACTGCTTATCAGCCAAACTTATTATCAGTAACGTCGGGGTATAGGTTTGGCTTTTTAAGTGTATTGTCACCTTTGGGATCATCATCATGCCTGATAATAAAGAGCGCCAAGCGGACCCGGGTTTAGCCTCTCAAACTATTCTAGAATCTAATGCCCCTGTTGAAAGTGTCAGCGTTAATGACTGGCAGCACTGGCGCGGTTTTACTCAGGCCCGTATAGCGTTAGGGCGTGCAGGTGCCGCATTACCGACGACAGAAGTCTTAAATTTTGGTTTAGCCCATGCTCAGGCACGCGATGCCATTCATACCCCCTTGGATACTGACGCTTTACAGAAAGCGTTACAACAAGATGGCTGGCAAGTATTACACACCCAAAGTCAGGTTGCGCACCGGACTGATTATTTGCGCCGCCCCGATTTAGGGCGTGTTCTGGCTAACCATGTAGTCAGTCAGTGGCAGGCTGATGGCGTTAATTTAATGCCGACTTATGATATTGCCATCGTGATTGGGGACGGGTTGTCGTCCTTAGCGGTGCAGCGACATGCGGTGCCATTATTAGCCCATTTAAAAGTATTGCTTAATCCGGGTTTGACGCTTGCGCCTATTGTGGTGGCGACTCAGGCGCGCGTGGCGTTGGGAGACGCAATCGGTCAGCATCTCAATGCCAAATTGGTGGTGATGCTGATTGGTGAACGTCCCGGCTTATCCTCACCCGATTCCTTAGGGATTTACATTACGTATGCACCACAAATGGGCAAGCAGGACGCCGAACGCAATTGCATATCCAACGTACGACCTGAAGGATTAAATTATGTCCTGGCCGCCTTTAAACTCAATTGGATGATCGATCAAGCTTTTAAGCGCCAATTGACCGGCGTACAGCTAAAAGATGAAAGCGATGAAATCCTGATAACTAATGAGCAGTCCGCCTTAATTCCGTGAGCCATTATCAGGCACTGGCTTAATCTCTTTGCCGTAACCTGTCCAAAAAAATAGGCTGACCTTTGTCAACCCATGTTTGGTTTATCGTTTAGGATTATTCATTCACACTCTGTTTACGCGGGCGCCAAGGCACGGCAGGCGAACCGCACCAAGCCGAACGCTCAGGCAACTGCTCACCTTTCATCACCAACGTTAATGGGCCCAGATAGCTATCGGTACCCACCGCAGCATCATATAAAATAATGGTGCGTGCGCTAATGGTTACCCGGTCGCCAATCACCACTTGGCCAATTTTCATAATCCGGTCTTCAAACAAATGCGTTTGCGGCCCCGATACGCCATTCATTTCAACATCATCACCAATATGCACACAGTCAAACTCGGTCATATCGGTGGTATCTAAATAAGCCCGTTTGCCAATATGGGCGCCTAGTAACCGGAACATCCACGGCAACATCGGCGTACCCCGTAAATAATTCATAAAATTAGGCACGGCAATGGCTTCATACAGGCTGGTCACGGCTTCACTGAGCCAGACAAACAGGCTCCACATGGGTACGGCACGCGGTCTATAGCGACGAATCAGTGTCCATTTTAATAGCAAAATAAAGATAAAACAGCCTAGTCCATAATATAAACCATAAAGCCCTAAACTCATAAGCGCCGTTTGCCAGCCGCTTTCGTCCTGCACGTTAATAACCCGTAACACCAACGCATAGCCGACGCCAATTGTTAAGGCCAAGGGTAATACAATGCGTAACCCTTCAATTAAACCGCGCATGATGCGGCGACTGACTGGCGGGCTAAAGGTCATTTTTTCGCCAAAATTTTTGGCTGATTCGCGTGCGGGTAACCGTATCGGCGGTGAACCAAACCAGGTTTCGCCTTCGTTGATAGCATGAGCCGGCATTTGTGACTGTACGCCAATTAATACGCCGTCGGGAATTTTAGAACCATCGGGAATGTACGCGCCATTGCCCACAAACGAACGCTCGCCAATCACGGTATATTCGAGCGTCATCCAGCCGCGCACGATTTCCTCATCGCCCAGCATGACTGCATCGGCAATAAAACTTTCATCGCCCAACGTCAGCATATCGGGCACGACCCCCATGGCGGTTGAAATTTCGGCATTCTTACCAATTTTTGCGCCCAGCAGCCGATACCATGACGGTGCATAAACGGTGGCATATACACCGTGCAAAATTTGTAAACTGGCTTCCTGAATTTGATTGGTAAACCATTTGCGATAATACACGCCGCTATGCACCGCAAACAGCCCCGGCTTTAAACGCGGTAAAATTGTCCAGCGAATTAACGCACATAATAATGCGGTTAACACAATCATGACCACACTTGCTGGAATGGCCAGCAAAAAATAATGCATGGTCAGCTGAAAAGTCAGCACGTTATCATCAGGCGTGTTAAACAAATAGCCGTCCAGCCAGTCCACCATGATAAACGTCGGGAAAATCGGCAGGAAAAATAAACAGGAAACCAGCGCCGCGCCAAACGCATAGCCAAAGTATTCAGTCATCTGACGGGTGGCAGACAACGGCGCCCGCGCTGGTAACGCGTTTAAATCGACCATGCCGATTTTATGGGCGGGTGAACCATTCCATAGCTCACCTTCTGCCATTTGATGAAACGCCGGTAAGGCTGATAACCCTTCTAGGCGCGCGTGTTTGGCGATATGCACATCATTTTCAAGGACACAATAAGAGCCCACATAGCCATCTTCGGCAATGCTGATGGGCCCGATAACCAGCTCGCCACGTTCGACATGCGCATTTTCAAAATTGACCGCATTGCCGATGCTTACGCCATCACCAATGGTTACGAGCGAGGGCATACGCACAATGGCTGAGCCGATTTGCACATCATGCCCGATTTTGGCGCCCATACCACGTAAATATAAATTCAGCAGCGATGACCCCGACAGTAAGTAAACCGGTGCCAATTGACTTAACCGGTCTGAAAGCCACCACCGAAAATAAACCGTACCCCATAATGGGTAGCGGCCGGCTTTAAGGCCATGTACCAGCAAGCGATGACCCAGCATTGAAATGATAAAGCCCAGCGTTTGGGCCGCCAAAAAGACGCCCAGAGCCGACACAATGGCGACCGAAAGCTTATCGTTTGGGCTACCCGTCAAAAAGTGATAGGTAAAAAACGGAGCTAACCACTGCAAGATAAACAGGCTAATCAATAAAGGCAGCATTAACGTTTGGGCAATGCCACATAAAATGCGCGCTGTATTACGATTGGGTAAGGGGTTCGGGTTCCAGGTGTCCCCGGTGGTATCCTGTATGCGGGTCGCCAAAGCGTCCATTTGAGCGGCAATTAAACCGACCCGCCGCCCTTGATAAACGTCATTAATCGTAATGCTTTCATAGGCCTGCGTTTTACGGATACCCGATACCAAGCGCGCTGCCAGTAACGAATGCCCGCCCAAATCATCAAAAAAATCATCATTTAAATGAATGGGCACATTGGGAAATAACTGTTTAAGCACCGCAAATAAGGCCATTTCGGCAGCCGATTCGGGTGTATCTTCTTCCAACACTTCGTTAGTAACCGATAGCGGCAGCACACGCAGGGCTTTACGGTCTATTTTACCCGACAACAAGCGCGGCACTTCACCGACCACTTCAAAGCGCGTCGGCACCATATACGGCGGCAAACGTTGCCGTAAGATCTGGCGTAAATGTTGACTGGTGATAACGGTATGTTGACCTTCTTCAGGCACAATAAATGCCACCAACTGGTCCATGCCGTCTTCTTGACGTACCACAACCGCGGCTGTGCCGACGCCTTCGATGTCACATAAGGCCGCTTCAATTTCACCGAGTTCAACCCGAAAACCACGAATTTTAATTTGGTCATCAGCTCGGCCTAAACAGTGGATTTGTCCATGTTCATCTAAAAATGCCAGGTCTCCGGTTTTATATAAGCGCGTTTCGTCAGGGCGCTCGGCCCACGGGTTATGAATAAATTTTTCGGCCGTTAAATCGGGCCTGCCCAGATAACCGGCCGCGACGCCCGGCCCAAAAATACACAGTTCACCAGTGGCACCCACTGGCAGCAGTTGCAATTGTTCATTAATGACCAGCAGGCCATAGTTGGGTAAGGGTTTACCAATATTAACCGGTTCGCCGCGCTGTAATTGAGCTAGACTTGCCGATACTGTGGCTTCTGTGGGGCCATAGGTATTAAACATTTGATGATGCGGTAAAGCCCAACGGTCAACCAGCGAATCGGGGCACATTTCACCCCCCAGGTTGATAATGCGCAAATTGGGCACATCTTCAGGGAATAACGCCAATAAGGTCGGCACGGCATGTAACACGGTGATGTGATGAGCTTTAAGGGCTGTCGTCAGCGCGTCAGGGTCGCTAACAATGGCACGCGGCGCAATCCAGAGTGTTGCACCGACCAAATAGGAAATCCAGATTTCTTCAAACGACATATCAAACGCCACCGAAAAGCCCTGATAGACTTTATCGGACGCTTTCACGCCAAGCACCGCATTTTCACTGCGCAAAAAATGGCAAATACTACCCTGATTAATGCAAATGCCTTTAGGCTTACCGGTAGAACCTGACGTATAAATGACATACGCGGGCTGGTCGGCGGAAATAGGCGGACGTGTAACAGGTTGGGTTATTTCTTCGGCAAATAACTGCTCAATGGGTAACACTGGAACCGTGATGCCCGCAAGAACAGCTAGCTGGTCTTGAATAGTGATTAAGCCACTGGCCTGTGCATCGTCCAAGCATACCTGTATACGGTCGGGTGGGGTATCGGCATCAAAAGGAAGCCACGCCGCGCCCGATTTTGCAATGCCTAGTTGAGCAATCAGTAATTCTAAACCACGCGGTAGCCATAGCCCCACAATTTGCCCTGCATGAATCCCACGGGCTAACAAACACTGGGCAATATGTTCAGCCGCTTGATTTAACTGGCCATAGGTTAAGGTTATATCGTTAAAAATTAAGGCAGGTTGCTGAGGCGTGCGGGCTGCAGTGTCTTCAAATAATTGGGCCAGCACTTCAGCCTGCATGAACTCGGGGCGGTATGGACCACGAACAATGGCACCGTCTTTTATAGGGGCTAAATGTTCAAGCATTGACGCGCTGACAGGGGGTAATGAGGAGGGTGTAGCGGGTTGTTCAGACATAATGAACCTTCTTAAACATTTTAAGGATTTAAACACTGTAGTATTAACAAAAAATCAAACATTAACGATTTAATGCACCAATAAGGGGCGACAGGCGACTAAAAATTGATTCACCTAAATACATAACACTTTATAAAGACGCATGCTCTATGCTTGAGAAATTGCGGCCTTATTGTGCCTTAAAATCGGTGTAAATGGTCAAAAAATCGCTGCTTTTTCAACTTTTAGGGCATATGTTTTATGGCTGTTTTTAAATACCTTGAGATAAATGAGCTCGGTCAATTGTCGTTGATAAAAATATTAAGCATGACCTCGAGCATACCCTTAAGGAATCATAAGAAGAAGCGCAAAGTGATGAGCTGATTTGAGTATATTACATTCATGTAGAGGAGCTGACCGCACTTAGGCGGATCTGCCTTAAAGAGACTCAAAGGGAATCAATTTTATCAATTAACTACCTTGTCAATAATTCCTACGATAACGGAGCACATTAAAGCGTTTAAATAATTCTGCACCAAAAAAATGCATTGTTTCTAAAAAAGTGATTCTCACTTTAACGATTCCTGTGTATTTTAAATAACTGAACTAAATTTTGGTATTAAACGTCATAAACTGATATATAAGAATCATGTAAATTTTATGGAGGAAATAGGCAAGAACACTGCTAAAACCGCTAAACCTCTACATATTAAGGGGTTTTGAAAATTATATAAGGGGTTTTGTGCATTTTGGCACAGAATTTGTATATAACAAATTAGGGCAAGCAATGTGATGGACATGATTCGATAAATAGGTGAATAGTTACTAGTCTATTCGATAAATGGTCAAAATATGACTTCATTATTCATCTATTAAGTATTAAGCCAGGTTTTTACATTGTTTACAGACAACATGCCAACCAGCATAGGGGAATTAATATGTTAAAAGTAAGTTTGAATTTAGCCATGATTACGGCCTTGAGCTTAGGCGCAAATGCCGCACAGGCAGCAACCGACGCGATGGGCGGCACGTTAACTGGCAATATCGGTGTAGCGTCTCAATATATTTTACGTGGTATTTCGCAAACCTATAACGCCACCTACGATAAAAGCGGCCCGGAAACCACCGGACCTGCCGTACAAGGCGGGCTTGACTACACGACTAAAGATGGTTTTTATGCCGGGTATTGGTTTTCTAACATCAGGTATTCTTATGCCGATTTAAACCCTAAGAATACCAAGCCACATACTAATTCAGTAGAAAATGATTTTTATGCTGGCTATAACGGCAAATATGGCGATTTTGGCTATATTTTAGGCGGTACGATTTATTACTATCAACCGGGCTGGGAATCATTGGGTTTTGAAACTAAACTTGGCTTAACCTATCAGGATTTAACCTTAACCGCTCAAACATTGCTTAATGATGTGACGTACGGCAATAAAGGCGATACCTACTTTTTATTAGCCTACTCTACCAAAATGCCCCGAGATTTTACCTTGACCGGTCAACTAGGTGCCTATATGTATAAAAAAGACGGCAAATTCATTGGTCAATATGTTAAAGATGCCTCAGGCAATCTGATAGCGGAAGGTAAAAGCGCGGCGTTTCGTCATGCAACCATCGGAGTTAGCCACCCATTGGCAGCAACGGGCGCGACCTGGGGCCTGCAATATATCATTGGCGGGGATAACCGTTATGGGCTAAAACAAGATAATGCGTTAGTAGGTACGGTTACGTTAACGTTCTAATCGTATGACGTATAACTCGATTTAAAATCCTAAAGTGCATTCTGTTTAAAAGGCAGAATGTACTTTAGACAATACACCTGTAACTTAATTGGCTATCTGATAATTTTTCTTAATTTTGACCATTAGATTTATGCTTTAGTTGTTTTGGGGCAGAAATTTAAAAACTATTCATCAAGTTAACTTTAAATCCATATGTATATATAAATCTATATGTATATAAATATATATAGATTTATATATGAATTTAATGAATGGGTTGTAAGTAAGTTGAGTTTTTTATCGTAATGTTTGATGTTGTGGGTCTATTAGTTGATGTCCATTGTTTTTTTAAGGAAAATTGTATGTTAAATCGTCGTCAAGGGTTAAAAAATGCCATTCGGATTGGCATGTTACTGGCAGCCGGCAGTGTGTTAAGTTTGCCCGCCAGTGCCGCAGATACCATTAAAGTGGGGGTATTGCATTCATTGTCGGGCACTATGGCGATTTCGGAAACGTCACTTAAAAATACTGCACTGATGGCGATTGATGAAATCAATGCACGTGGCGGATTATTGGGCAAAAAACTTGAACCTGTCGTTGTAGACCCGGCTTCAAACTGGCCGCTATTTGCTGAAAAAGCGCGCCAATTGATTACCAAAGATAAAGTCGACGTGATTTTTGGCTGCTGGACCTCGGTTTCACGTAAATCGGTATTGCCTGTGGTGCAAGAGTTGAACGGCTTGTTATTTTATCCGGTGCAATATGAAGGCCAAGAGTTATCGCCCAATGTGTTTTACACGGGTGCTGCACCAAATCAACAGGCTATTCCAGCAGTGCAGTATCTAATGAGCAAACAGGGCGGCGGCGCGCAACGTTTCTTTTTACTTGGAACAGACTACGTTTACCCGCGTACCACCAATAAAATTTTACGCGCCTATTTAAAAACTAAGGGCGTGGCCGATGCCGACATCATGGAAGTCTACACCCCCTTTGGATTTAGTGATTATCAGACCATTGTAGGTAATATTAAAAAGTTTGCAGCGGGCGGTAAAAAAACGGCGGTGATTTCGACCATCAATGGAGATTCAAACGTACCGTTTTATAAAGAATTAGGTAATCAAGGCTTGAATGCTGCACAGGTGCCGGTCATGGCATTTTCGGTAGGCGAAGAAGAATTGCGCGGGATCGATAAAAAGCCATTGGTGGGTCAGTTGGCGGCATGGAATTATTTTATGTCGGTTAAAAATCCTGCCAATACAGCGTTTATTCAAAAGTATCGGCAGTGGGCGGTCAGCCATAATGTTCCAAATGCGGGCACTGTCGTGACCAATGACCCGATGGAAGCCACCTACGTAGGTATTAACATGTGGGCGCAGGCAGTCAAAAAAGCCGGTTCGACCAATGTAAATGCAGTGCGTACTGCAATGGCCGGACAAAGTTTTGTGGCGCCGAGTGGGTATACATTAACCATGGACGCAACCAATCATCATTTACATAAACCGGTCATGATTGGTGAAGTGCGCGCCGATGGTCAATTTAACGTGGTCTATAAGACCCCGGTAACGATTCCTGCGCAACCTTGGAGCCCATATATTCCGCATTGATGCCACTATTCAACGTTCTAGGGATAGTCTTTAATCTAATGGTCATTTAACTGTAAGGCGCTTTAATGTTAAAGCGCTTTATATAAATATATATTTATATATTTGCTAGCTTAATGAGTCATGAATTAATTTTGTTACGTTGCTTAATGTGTTGTCTTTTGAGGTGTCGAATGCCCTATCTTAGCACGCCCCGTTCCCACCGTGTTTTATTGGCTGCTTGCCTGTTGACGGCCGGTTTGACCACAACAGATGTTAGAGCCGATGTTGACCCCATTATGGCTGCGGCGTTGGCAGACGGAAAAGCACAGATAAGCACCCGGACTGCTGCTCAGACGAGTCAAAATTTAAGTTCTGTTGAGCAATTTGTACAAGGAGATTTTGACAAACGTCAGGATTTATTAACGCATTGGCCAGGTACATCGTCCGAATTTGAGCGTTTATTAAACAGCCTGCAAAAGGGCGAATTATATACAGATGCTAGCGGTCATGCCTATCGTTTAGAAGGCGATGGCACAGCAGGCAACGGTACGTTAACCGATTTTATGAGTCATAAAATCGTGTCTCCTGCGCCTGATTCTTTAGAGCAGGTGACGTTAAACAATAATTTGCGTAGCGTGGTTAATAGTGTACTGGCTGCCCGCCAGTTAAATGCGCCTGACAAAACCACCCGTTTAGCCGCAGCGACGACCCTGGCGCAAAATTCCTTAACGGTTGACACTGCTTTATTGACGACCAGCCTGAATACTGAAAAAGAACCGGATATTTTAGCCATTTTACAACGCATCAAAGCCCAGCAGGATTTGGAAGCGCCCGAACTTTATCGACAATTAGCAGGCGCCAAAGCCTTAGCAAGTAGCAATAATCCTGAAGTGTTAGCCTTGCTTAAAGACAAACTCATGCAGCCCAATTTAAACGCCGACCTTAAAAAAAATCTGGAAAGCGCCCGCGATGCGGTGCAGTGGCGTTTGACGTTAAGTGAATGGACTGGGCATTTATTTACGGGTTTATCGATGGCCAGTATTTTACTGTTGGCTGCTTTGGGACTGGCGATTACGTACGGGTTACTTGGCGTGATTAATATGGCGCATGGTGAACTCATCATGATTGGCGCCTATACCACTTATGTTGTGCAAAATGTGATGAATCACTATGCAAAATCGTTTAGTGACTGGTATTTACTGGCAGCAATTCCGGCGGCATTTTTGGTCAGTGCGCTGGTTGGTATGGTGATTGAGCGTGTGGTGATTCGCCCGCTCTATGGTCGGCAACTTGAAACGCTGCTGGCCACGTTTGGTGTATCGCTGATTTTAATGCAAAGCGTGCGCATGTTATTTGGTGCCTCTAACGTCGAAGTCGCTAATCCTGGTTTTATGAGCGGCGGTATCGCCTTAACGCCATCGTTAACGCTGCCATTTAGCCGGATTGCCATCATTGGATTTACATTGGCGGTGCTGGCGTTGGTGAAATATATCGTATCTGGAACGCGCTTTGGATTATTTGTACGGGCTGTCACGCAAAACCGGCAAATGGCGCGGGCCATTGGCGTGCGCTCGGCTCAAACTGATATGTTAGCCTTTGGTTTAGGCTCTGGCCTTGCTGGTCTTGCAGGCTGTGCCTTGTCACAAGTAGGTAACGTAGGACCCGATTTAGGCCAAAATTATATTATTGATGCGTTTTTGGTCGTAGTCGTCGGTGGCGTTGGGCAATTGATGGGGGCAACCCTGGCGGCCTTTGGATTAGGCGTTGGCGGTAAATTTTTAGAAATTGGCATGGGGCCGGTATTGGCAAAAATCCTGCTTTTGGGATTGATTATTTTGTTCATTCAAAAACGCCCACAAGGTTTATTTGCCGTAAAAGGTCGTTTTGTCGAATAACCAATTTTTAAAAATCATGAGGATTTAAGCATGTTGCAGCCCGTTGCTGATTATTTAACTCGTAAGCCTGCTACTTATCAATTACTGGCCGATAAACCCTTGAGCGCCGCTTTGGTGGGATTCATGTTTTTAGCCTTAATCATAGCGCCATTACTGCATTTATTACCGGCGGGCTCTGCGTTGTATTTGTCAGCGTATTGGGTTGGACTGATGGGCAAAATCATGTGTTATGCCCTGGTGGCGTTAGCGCTCGATTTAGTGTGGGGCTATGCGGGCATTTTGAGTTTGGGGCACGGTTTATATTTTGCGTTAGGCGGTTATGCGTTTGGCATGTATTTAATGCGGCAAAATCCAGCGCATGATGTCTCTAAATTACCTGATTTTATGGTGTTTTTAGATTGGCATCAATATCCCTGGTTCTGGAGTGGTACGCAACATTTTGCCTGGGCCTTATTTTTAGTCTGTGCGGTACCAGCTACGGTGGCATTTATTTTTGGCTATTTTGCCTTTCGGTCAAAAATTAAAGGCGTGTATTTTTCCATTATTACCCAGGCCATGACCTATGCGGCCGCACTGTTATTTTTTAGAAATGAAACCGGTTTTGGCGGCAATAACGGCTTTACTGGCTTTACGCACATTTTAGGGGCTGATATTACTGCGGCAAGTACTCGTGTAGCTTTATGTATGACAACAGCGATTGTATTGGCGTTTAGTTATATCGGGTTACGCAAATTAATGTCGCTACCGTTTGGACGAGTGCTGGGTGCAGTGCGTGACAGTGAAAATCGGCTGCAATACCTAGGCTACCGCACGCTGTGGTATAAGCTGGCGGCCTGGGTATTATCGGCAGTTTTGGCAGGCATTGCGGGCGCGCTGTATGTGCCGCAAGTGGGTATTTTAAATCCAACTGAAATGGGCACGGTGAATTCGATTGAAATGGCGGTTTGGGTAGCAACGGGTGGGCGTGGAACGTTACTGGGACCTATTTTAGGCGCTGGCGTAGTCAATGCTGCTAAAAGTTATTTTACTGTCGCCTTTCCAGAAGTATGGTTGCTGATTTTAGGCGCACTATTTGTCGTCGTCACTTTATTTTTACCTGATGGATTAATTGGACTCGTTAAACGTGTGCAACAGCGACGCATCACCAAAGCCGCCCCATCAACTACGACTCAAACGCTACAATCTGAGGAGCCTGTGTAATGTTGACCGAGCCTCATGCGTCTACACAACCGGTTTTACCGCTCGCTACGATGATAAAAGAACCTCATTCTGGGCCACAAAAGGCCGATTTTACCCATGGCATTGCCTTATATTTGGAAAATGTGAGCGTGTGGTTTGAATCATTTCGCGCTTTAAATGAGTTATCACTGTACATTGATGCAGGTGAGTTGCGCTGTATTATCGGGCCCAATGGTGCGGGAAAAACGACCCTGATGGACGTTATTACCGGTAAAACGCGCCCGACCACTGGAACCGCGTTTTTTGGACAAAATTATAATTTAGCCCACATGAGCACTGAGCAAATTGCTGAGGCGGGCATTGGTCGAAAATTTCAAAAACCAACCATTTTTGAGCACTTCACCGTCCTGGAAAATTTACTGCTGGCCGCTCCAACCCAAAAATCGGTTCGTTTTAGCTTAAGCCCTAAACTGGACGGAGCCACGCTTGATCGGCTCGATTATATTTTGCGACGCATTAATTTGGTTGAGCATACGTATCGTCTGGCAGGGTTATTGTCGCATGGCCAGAAACAATGGCTGGAAATCGGCATGTTATTAATGCAAAAACCGACCTTGATTTTGCTGGACGAACCGGTCGCAGGCATGACTGACTATGAAACGGAACGAACAGCCGAGCTGTGTCTGGAGCTCAAAAAAGACCATACATTGATTGTTGTTGAACATGATATGAGTTTTATTGCAGCTATCAGTCAAAAAGTAACCGTATTGGCTCAGGGACAAGTATTGGCAGAAGGTACATTGGCTGAAGTTCAGGCTAATGAAGACGTTATAGAAAAATATTTAGGACGCTAACACTATGCTGTACATTGAAGGGTTGAATCAATATTATGGCGGCAGTCATATTTTACGCAATGTAAGTGTAACTGCGCCGATTGGAGGTTGTACCGTGATCCTAGGACGTAATGGGGTGGGTAAAACGACCTTGTTAAAATGCCTGATGGGGCTATTACCCATTAAAAGTGGCCAAGTTTTACTAGATGGTAAAAATATCAGTCATTTGTCGCCTGAGCAACGCGTGCGGCAAGGCTTGGCGTATGTGCCACAGGGCCGAGAAATTTTTTCGATGTTGACCGTTGAAGAAAATATTTTGATTGGCATGGCACGGTTTAGCGGCCCCAAAACGCGCCGTGTACCCTCGCATTTATATGAACTTTTTCCGGTATTGCAAGAAATGAAACAGCGACGCGGGGGCGACTTATCTGGTGGCCAGCAACAGCAATTAGCCATTGCGCGTGCATTGGCAGCCGAGCCACGCGTCTTGATTTTGGACGAACCCACGGAGGGCATTCAACCATCTATTATTAAAGAGATTGGTCGTGTTATTCGTAAACTGGCCGATGGAGGCGATATGGCTATCGTGCTGGTAGAACAATTTTATGACTTTGCCGAAGAATTAGCCGACCAATACGTCGTGATGTCGCGCGGTGAAGTGATTTCTGAGGGCTTGGGTGCAGAAATGGCAGCACGGGACGTGCGAGGTATGGTAGCGATTTAAACACTTTAAGGTGATTAAGTGGCTGGACCCTTTTAAATGATAGTCTGATTTCTTGTAAGTGACCCAATGCTAGCTCGTAATACAGAAATGATGTTATCATATCATTTTGTTATGTATATATATAAATATATATTTATAGGTTTTTGAAATTTCATAATTATATTAAGGATTTATGTTTTTTGCTTTTGCATTTGATACGTAATCGCCTTAGGTCTTGGGCTAAATAGGTAGTCATAGAGGGCTGACTTTCGTAATAAAATAATGCCTATTGGTGCATCTATATTTAAAAAATATTCTCTTAAATACCTTAAACCAGCCCCATCACACGTCCTGCAAAACCATAAATCTGTTTCAGCCCGCCCACTTCTACCAGTTGCACTTGACGGCTTTGACCCGGCTCAAACCGCGTAGCTGTGCCGGAAGGAATATTTAATCGATACCCTCGCGTCGGTTCTCGGTTAAAGGTCAGCGCGTCATTCACTTCATAAAAATGATAGTGCGAGCCAATTTGAATGGGCCGGTCACCTGTATTGATGACGTTTACCGTTTGAGTAGGGCGCTGAAGATTTAAGGCAATTTCCCCTTCATTTAAGGGTAAAATTTCACCGATTTTCATTGCGTTATCTGATGGTGTTGGCATGGTTCATACCCGTTATAAAATTCTGTAATAGTTTAAATAATAGGTTGATGGACGGTTACCAATTTGGTGCCGTCTGGAAAAGTGGCTTCGACCTGCACATTATCAATCATATCGGCAATTCCATCCATGACATCGTCGCGCGTCAGTAAGGTGGTGCCGTAATGCATTAATTCAGCCACCGTTCGTCCATCGCGTGCACCTTCAAGTAAGGCCGCCGAAATGTAAGCAACCGCTTCGGGATAATTTAATTTTAAACCCCGTGCTTTACGTCGTTCAGCGACCAAACCCGCGGTAAAAATCAGCATTTTATCTTTTTCAGCTGGCGTAAGTTCCATTATTACTCCGTATCATATCAATGAATGATGTCTTGCATGGCAGCCTTAAATCTAGGCTATCTGTTCCGGCTTATAAATCCAAAGTGCAGCCAAACTAACAAGGGCAGCAACCGATAAATAATAGCCAACGGCTGCAATACCGTAATGCTGAGCTAAGCTTGTGGCAATCGTTGGTGCTAGCGATGCGCCCAAAATACCAGCTAGATTAAAGGCCAGTGAGGATCCGGTGTAGCGGACCGCAGTAGGAAATAAGCCCGCTAAAGCCGTACCAATCGGGCCGTACATCAGCCCCATTAAGCCTAATCCTAGGGCCAAAAATACTAACGTTTGCAAAGGCTGGCCTGCGGTAAATAAAGATGCAAAGTTGAGGCCAAATAAGATTGTAGCAACCGTTGCAATCACCAGGATTAAGCGAATATTAAACCGATCAGCGAAATACGCTGAAACAGGAATGCCGAGCCCAAAAAATAATACACCTCCCATTTGTAAGAGTAGAAAATCGCTACGGCTGTAATGTAAAGTCGTCGTGGCATAGCCCAGCGTAAAAACAGTCATTAAATAAAAAATGACAAAATTAATCATGGCAATTAAAGTACCTAAAATAACTGGCTTATAATGTCGCGTCAAAACCTGTTTTAAGGGAATATCGACTTGCTGTTTGGATTCAATGAGTTTTTGAAATTCAGGTGTTTCAGTCAAAGTCAGCCTTACATATAACCCTACCAAGACCAGTAAACTGCTGCCTATAAAGGGAATGCGCCAGCCAAAACTTAAAAATTGTGCATCGGTAAGGACGTGTCCAAGGCCTAAAAATAGCCCCGCAGAGCATAAAAATCCCAGGGGCGCGCCTAACTGCGGAAACATGCCATACCAGGCACGTTTATGAGGTGGGGCATTTTCGGTGGCTAACAATACTGCACCACCCCATTCACCCCCTAAGCCGAGCCCTTGCCCAAAGCGGCATAAAGCCAATAAAAGCGGCGCAAATACACCGATACTGCTATAGGTCGGCAATAAGCCGATCAATACTGTCGAAATGCCCATGGTCAGTAAAGCGGCGACTAATGTAGCCTTACGACCCCTTCGGTCGCCAAAATGCCCAAATAATGCTGAACCAAGCGGACGGGCTATAAAAGCTAGAGCAAACGTTGCAAATGACTGAAGTAAGCCCGTGCTAGCATCAGCTGAAGGAAAAAATAATTTGGGAAATACCAATACGGCAGCCGTTGCATAAATGTAAAAATCAAAAAATTCGATGGTTGTACCGATTAAACTGGCAAATAAGACTTGTGCGGGTGAATTAACCGTGAAGCCAGATGTGAGAGTAGGTGCTTTTAAAAGGGGCGGCATCATTAAAAACTCCCATTATGTTTTAATATGATTTGAGCGTGTTAGCATAACAGATTATTAGATAATCTAGCGCGCTAATGCGGCAAAACTTAATATACCTGTTTGATGTTTATTAATATATAAAGGCCATTGTTGAATAATAAACCGTTCACCTGTTGCATAATGTCCCCATGGCTGCGTGATTAGTAATTCTAACCGTAACATTAGACTTTGATTAATATATTGATGGTCTAAAACCCGCATTAAACGTGCCGCGTTAAACGGCATTTTAGTATCAACACTATGCGATAATAACTTAAATAAACACTCTTTCGCGCTAAAAATACCAGTCATGGCTAAGGTAGGTCCAGCCATATTTAACATTATATTATTTTGATTATCTAAAGAATGGTGAATAAGAGGTAAAATAGAATCCGTAAAATAGTTGTTTAAAATATTTATTTCAGTTAAATCGGCTACGATATTGATAAGTTCCTGCGCAATCGTATGGGTAAAAAATGCTTCAATATCAACAGCCAAATGCTTAACCTGCTGACTGACAACCGCTAATATTAAGCCCTCACCGTGACTCACTGAGCCAGAAAAGTTTAACGGCCATAGCCGCGCACCTTGCTTATTATGGTTTAGGGGATAGTTAGGGTCTTTAAGCTGATAATAAAGCTGTTCTTCTTCGGCTGTTAAATTATTTTTAGACTTTAAGTAATGAAGTAGAAGTGTTTTGATCAGGGTTGAGGTCTGCACCGATTTAAGCCGTTGATTATCTTTATGACTGGCTGAGGTGAACTCATGCCTCCGTATTTTATATAAATAATCAGCATTAAACCCAATCGGGAATCTTAAAAAATCTAAAGCGTCAGGCGTATTTAAAAACAATCTCTTTACCTGACGTTAGAGCAAGCCGGTCTTACTTAATGCTTTTATAATCATAATTATATTGATAGCCATAGTTTTTATTATCACGCTGAATATCATTAAAAATAACACCATCTACATAAATATCATCATGTTCCAGGCGTTGAGCGGTGATTTCTAACTCACGTAATTGGGTAACGCCATAACGGGCTACAATTAATGTGCTACCGACTTTGCGCGCGATAATCTCGGCATCGGTGGCTGCCAAAACAGGCGGGGAATCGATAATAACCACATCATAATGCTGTGATAAACTTTCAAGCAGTTCATTAAAGCGCGCAGACAGTAATAGTTCAGCAGGGTTACGCGGCGTGGTTCCATTACTGATAAAGTCTAACGTGGGTACGCTGGTGGTTTGAATGACATCGACGGCAAGTAACGCAGGATTAAGCAAATAGTCAGCCAAACCTGTAATTTTACCCAAACCAAAATAATCTCTTAAGTGACCACGACGCATATCACCATCAATAAGGATAACACGCTTGCCAATTTGAGCCATAACAGCGGCAAAATTGGCTGAAACAAAGGATTTACCAATTCCTGGAGCAGGACCTGTAATCAGTAAGCGATTCGAGGTTTTCTCACCTAAGGTAAAGTGAATACCGGTACGTAAACTTCTTAAACTTTCTACAGCCATATCATCAGAATCGGCCACTGCCAGTAAATAGCCTTTATTTCGACGTTGGTTAAACTTGCTAATTAAGCGATGCTGGGGTAATGAGCGTGGAATAGTGGCCAAGATAGCCATACCCAATTGAGTTTCGATTTTTTGACTATCTTTGATTCCTGAGTAAACCAGGCTGCGCAATAAGGCTAAAATAGCGCCCAAGATTGCTCCACTGACCAAAGAAAGCAATAGAACCATAAGCGGGACTGGTTTAACGGGTTTTAAGGTAGGCAACGCATAATCAACTACTCGAACATTACCGACCTGGCTTGCATTGACAATCTTTAATTGCTGGTAGCTGTTTAATAAATTAGTATATAACGTAGTATTCACCTGAACATCACGACTTAACTGTAAATATTGGCGCTGAATTTCAGGCAGGCTGTTAAGACGTTTATCGGCAAGCTTTGTTTGGTTATCGAGCGCATTGATTTGAGCTGTTAATGCGCTAACTACTGGAAATTGGTCAGTATATTTAGCCTGTAACTCGGCGCGCTGCTGCTGTAACTCAATTCGCTTAGTTTTTAAATCGACATTTTGCTTGAGCAATAAAGTGGCTTCCTGACCAATATCGACAGTATTATTAGCGCGCCGAAAATTATTAAAGGTAATCTCGGATTGCTCCAGTTGACGTTTTAGTTCAGGTAATTGCTTATCCAAAAATTCAAGGGTTGCATGCGATTCCGTCGCTTTTTGGATTACATTCTGCTTTAAATATTCATTAATAATACTATTTAAAGTTTGAGCCAATAGTTTTGAATCCGCTCCATCCATGGTAGCTG
>JAGLBJ010000140.1 GCA_018260315.1 Moraxellaceae bacterium
TGATAATCATGAAGAAGAAGAAGATGATGAAGAAGAAGAAGAAAAAGATGATAATGATGATGAAGAAGATGATGATGATGAAGAAGAAGAAGATGATGATGATGATGATGATGATGATGATGAGGAAGAAGAAGAAGAAGATGATGATAATGATGAAGAAGAAGAAGAAGATGATGATGATGATGAAGAAGAAGAAGGAGATGATGATGATGAAGAAGAAGAAGGAGATGATGATGATGAGGAAGAAGAAGAAGAAGATGATGATGATGAGGAAGAAGAAGAAGAAGATGATGATGATGATGATGAAGAAGAAGAAGAAGAAGAAGATGGTGATAATGATGATGAAGAAGAAGAAGAAAAAGATGATGATGATGATGATGATGAAGAAGAAGAAGAAGGAGATGATGATGAGGAAGAAGAAGAATGGCTGGCGCTTTTCTCGAGAGCCGCAAATTTGCGGTCGGGAATCTTCCAGAGCCGGAAGTTTGGTCGAATTTCACGCCCGGACAGAACTCGAACGTTTCGCCAGAGGAGGAAAAAAAATTG
>JAGLBJ010000141.1 GCA_018260315.1 Moraxellaceae bacterium
GCCAACCTGGTTTGGTCGGTCTGGTCGGCTTTGGAATGTGACCGGAAAGTTAAATTTTCTGGTTTCTTGTTAGTCGCACATCATCTCGTGTGCAAGTTACGGGGAAGCGATTAACCTAAAAAACGCTAACCTTAAAAACCCGAGATTCTTTTAGTGGGATTAAAAGAATCGGATAATTTTAATGGGATGGAAAATGGCGGTGGAAAAGAAAATCGATTTTGGATTTTATTTTTTTTTATTTTTTTGGTTTTTCTTTTTTTTTTGCGGGGGGCGACAATTCAAACAAATTTTTGGTAAGTGAATCAATCAATCGAATCGAATCAATCATTTTTTAATCGAGTGTTGAACGATCGCGCCCAGAAACGACCCTAAAACTATTGGTAGAACTCGAAAGGAAATTTAATTTTTTTAAAAAACAATTTATTTAAAAATTTTTTTTTTTTTGGATCCAAATATTTCAAGTCCAATGAAGTCTTTTGGATCTGGTGTTAAATTATTGAAGCTTGTTGAAGCTGGAGATGGGATTGTTTGTATATCCCATTAGA
>JAGLBJ010000142.1:0-278 GCA_018260315.1 Moraxellaceae bacterium
TGTATTCAGTATGCAATACCCTAAAAGGGTGGGTTGCCCCATTCGGAAATCTGCGGATCAAAGTGTGTTTGCTCACTCCCCGCAGCTTATCGCAAGCTACTACGTCCTTCATCGCCTGTAATCGCCAAGGCATCCACCATGTGCACTTATTCGCTTGTCCCTATAACGTTAGCCTCTCATCATTTGCATGATGAAAGAGCGCTACAGGGATAAGAAAGTACAACGTTGTTGCTTGTTTGTTGATACATACAATCATTACCCATCGATTCGCTTTTTAC
>JAGLBJ010000142.1:288-543 GCA_018260315.1 Moraxellaceae bacterium
AATCCCCCTGGGTGTGTTACATGCTGGTAGGTCTGGCTGGACTAGTGTCCACCTTACCCCCGGGTTTGTTTTTACTGGTAGGGCTGGTTGGACTCGAACCAACGACCCCCGCGTTATCAACACGGTGCTCTAACCAGCTGAGCTACAGCCCCAACGCGGAACTACTACGACTACTGTTTCTTCTTAATTAAACAGCCGATAAGTGTGAACATTTGATGCGTGAATCATTACTGATTCGTGCAAACTCTAGAAAGG
>JAGLBJ010000143.1 GCA_018260315.1 Moraxellaceae bacterium
TAAAACGATCGTCAAAGTGATTTCTAAATCGCCTATGCGGCGTTGAAGATAACGGCATGACATTATCGAATACCCAATTTTTTCTAAATCGCCTATGCGGCGTTGAAGATCAACATGTCCACCGCGTTTAAGTTCGCGTATTTCTAAATCGCCTATGCGGCGTTGAAGATTATGGAAAACTCCCGAACAATATTATCGGTTTTCTAAATCGCCTATGCGGCGTTGAAGAAAAACCTGTTCTTCGTAAATCACCATATTCATTTCTAAATCGCCTATGCGGCGTTGAAGAGACTTCACGCTTTTAAAATAATTCAGCAATTTTTCTAAATCGCCTATGCGGCGTTGAAGAATAAAGACAACGGCGAAAGTTTTAGAGTGCTTTTCTAAATCGCCTATGCGGCGTTGAAGCTGCAAACCAGTTTATACGGCTGGCTAAAGCTTTTCTAAATCGCCTATGCGGCGTTGAAGCTTACCTGCGGTTTTAAACTGCTCGTCAAAGTTTTCTAAATCGCCTATGCGGCGTTGAAGTGATAGGCACG
>JAGLBJ010000145.1 GCA_018260315.1 Moraxellaceae bacterium
CGACGAAAATTTTAATGAATGCGATATTGAATTTTTGAATGATTTCTCTTTTAATTGGTGTTTATGTGAAAATAAATTGACGGGAATCGAAATTTCTTATAAGCGTTTAAGTGTTTTACGTATTTAATGCAATCGCCGTCAAACCCTCAATTAAATTTTCAATTTAATGAAGACAAAATTTCGTTCGTGACGTTTCTTTTATTTTTATTTAATTTTTTTTTATTAAATCATTTAAATAAAAAGCCCAAGCGTTTATACTTGTATTGATTTTATTTCAAAATTTTTTCTTTTTTTTTCTTTTAACGAAATGATTATTTTGAAAATTTTCACCAGTGCATTTAGTCGTGAAATTTAAAACGAACATACAGTAAATAAAAAAATAAAAACATTCTGATAAAATTATATTTTTAAATAAAATTAAATTTTTTCTACAAAATTACAAGAGGAAATGGGATTGATTCAAGTTAAATTTTGTATTTTTTTATCCAAATTTGACCATCTAGGATTGAGCCCTTTTTTGCTTTCTAATTTTA
>JAGLBJ010000146.1 GCA_018260315.1 Moraxellaceae bacterium
TGGTCCTTGTTGGATTTAGGCTTTTCACATCTTCTCCTCCACGTTTAATTTTTATTTTTTCTTTATTCGTTCGAAACTTGGCAAATTTCAAATTTCTTTTGGGTCTGCCCCCCAAAATTTATATTTATTCCATTTTTATTTTTAATTTTAAAATGAGTTTTCGCGTAAGCGCCGTAGATTTAATCTGCTCATTTTTTTATTTTATTCTCTCTCTCTCGTTTTTTCCCCTCTCTCTATTTCCTTCTTTCTCTCTTTCTCTCTCTTTACATCTCTCTCTGCATCATACTGTTTCTCTCTCTCTCTCTGAATGTTGAACATGATCAAAGTGCGCAAGTCAAGCAAAATGATAAGCAATTGAAAATTCACGTTTGATACATTTTTTTTTTAAATAAAATTAAAAATGAGCCAAGACGAATCGTTGACTGCCATTTTATCAAATAATGATGATAACAGTAATAATAATAATTATGATGATAAGAATAAATTAATAAAATGATTTTGACGAAGTCTAATTAAGAAAAAAAAAG
>JAGLBJ010000147.1 GCA_018260315.1 Moraxellaceae bacterium
ATATAAAATACTTGTAAAATTTTGAATGAGAGAGAATTCTCGCATTTTGGTTCAAGACCGAATAAAATCAAAATTTTAAATTAATTTCGTACGAAATGGAAGTAAAATATTTTTGAAATTAAAATTCCTAATTTTTTTTTAGTCCGTTTCGGCCAGCTATGGATCTTGTGATTTCGAATAATTTCACCGGTATTCCTTCATCTAGTATGCTATGTTATTGCTTTTATTCTTCTGAAAACTTTGCACCTGTCTTTCTTTTTTGTTTGTCTGTGAAACAAGGTTTCATGAACGCGCCCTGCTTTTTGAAAAATCTTGGCTTATCCCCAGTTGCTGGGGGGGCATCTTTTTCAATTTCAGAGAACCAAACCCAAGGAGGAATAAAAAAGATCCTTTTGGTATTTATTTTATTATTTTTATTATTATGTAAGAGAGCATTTAGTGTTTATTTATTTAGTGTTCATTTACTAATTGTATAGTATTGCATAAAATATAATAATTTTGAATTTCTTTATTTTTTTGAGTC
>JAGLBJ010000148.1 GCA_018260315.1 Moraxellaceae bacterium
TGAAGTCCCGAGTTCATTTTTGGGTTTTTTCTTTTGGAGGAGGAATGTAATGATCCTGTTGGTCTACCCGTCCTGGTTCATTCGTGTGCACGTCCGTAAAGAGCAATCCTTCTGTTGCATGCGACAAACATTAATTTTGGAATCAGGGGCATGCAGTTATTTGTGGTGACGCTAATTGAATTCATTGTTCTCTTTTATTTGACCCAGGATTTTTCTGAGAATTTTTCTTTCAGAACTGACTTTTCAACTAGACCCTTTCCCTTTAAGGTGAGACATTCTGCCGCATACAAGGCTTCTGGTCTGATAATCGTGCAATAATGCCTCGACTTAGCGTTGATGGAAATGGAATTTCTATGACAAAGCGTTCTGGTCCTGCGACATGTCATCTTCTTTTAATTTAAAATATTTAAATAAAAAATAAAAATAAACTCGGTTCACTCCACACTATGCAAACGAAATGCGATCGGTTTTACATTGCTGCCAGCAAATTATACCCAGATTTTCCAAACTACTTCTGTTCAT
>JAGLBJ010000149.1 GCA_018260315.1 Moraxellaceae bacterium
GCAGTAAGGAATTGCTGTTTATAAAACTAATTTTCCCTCTACTGAAGGCATTTTGCAGCTAAGGTTTCAAAGACTGCATATAAAGCTGTAACAAGTTTTTTATTAAAAAACTTATTTCCTTATTAAAAAAATTTTTAAAAATCATGAGTCTGTTTTTTTATTTTATTTTTCATTTATTTTTTTTTTTTGAGAGGATCGAGTACGTTTCAATTTTAACTTTTTTTTTCAAATTTTACTTTAAAATTTTAAAATAAATTAATAATTAGGATCAATAATAGTAGAATCAATTTTTAATGCCAATTTTTAGAATCAATAATTTTACAATCAATTTAATATTCATTTTTTAGAAATAATTTTAGTTTTTAAATAATTTTAAATTATTTTTTAGAATCCACAATTTTAGAATGAAATTTTAATACCAATTTTTAGAATCAATAATTTTAGAATCAATTTTCAGATTCATTTTTAGAATTAATTTTTGAATCAATTTTTAACAATCAATAATTTCAGAAACAAA
>JAGLBJ010000014.1 GCA_018260315.1 Moraxellaceae bacterium
CGCCAGCACATGTAATTGACCACGCAAGCCTTGCGTCGGTAGATTAGCCAACACCGGCACAGGCTTCATATCGGCAACGGTTTCATTTAAAGGGGCAGTTTTAATATCTTGGGTTTCTACTGACTTAATATCGACATCTGATTGTGCAGGTAAGGTTTCGCCAAAATAATCGGCCAAAATATTCATGTCATGCGCAACCAAAAACGCATGTAAGGTGGCTAATTCTGTTGGACAATAAAATGAGGTGCGCTGACTGCTCAATTGTTCGACTTGCTGGGCGACCAAATCCTGATTATGCCGCATAAATTTAAGCAAAATTGGAGTAACCGTTAAGCGTTTTGCCACGATTAAATCATAAATACTTTCTAATTCATGGGTTAAATCGCCTAAACTGCTGACGCGCGCCATTCGTGCGCCGCCTTTTAGGGTATGCAAATGCCGCTGCAAAATCAATAATGGCGCAGTGTTTTCGGTATTTTCAGACCATTGGCTAAAAACGGGCTCAATATCTGCCATAATTTCTTCAGCTTCAGGCAAGAAAATATCCAGCAGCTCTTCATCATATTGATTATCGATCTGACGATCAGCACTTTTTGGCACAACTAAACTACTAACCGAAGGTTCAGGGGCAGTCATACTATGGTCACTATCAGTCGATGATACGGGTGCAGTCTCCGGCAACGCTACCTGTAAAATATCAGCAGAAGGCTCACGCGGCGGCTGGTCCGCTAACAGTCCAGCAGCAGATTGTTCATTGACTTGAGGCAAAGTACCTACAGCCCTCTGCTTCACCATATCGCTTAAGTCCAACTGAATTTGCCGTGCCCGGTCTAGCCATTCATCTAACGCTTGCATTACATGTTCGGCACTGGGTAATTTTTGGCTTCCTGCCATCGCATCAAATAATTCAATTAACGTCGTATGCGCACTCAATAATATGTCAATCGGGTCATGCAAGCTTAATAACTGAGGCCACTCCAACAGAGCTGCATAAACGGTCTGTAACTTTTGGCATAAACTATGTAAAACTGGAACCGGCAAATGTTCACTGGCATTAGCTAAAATGGTTAATTCATAGGTTAATTGTTTAATATAGGTAGTCGAATCATCGCTTGCTAACGATGTTGCCAGCGTCCATTCGGCTTCAAGTACATGTTCAATATCTAAAGACATTAAATCATTTACTAACCCACTAATATTAATAGGCTCAGCACTTGCCGCATGGGGCATTAAACCCGCCGTTTCAAGCGCATGGATACGTTCAATTAATCGCGCATCTTCAGGCTGTACACCTAATAATCGTTTATGCTGACGCAATGCCTTTAAGTGAGCTTCAATATGTTCCTGGACTTTTGCCAGACATTGCATATGCTCAGCACTAGCAGGCTCATGCACCCTCATTAAACGCTTGGCTTCATTCTCCATCGCCATCGCGACTTCATAAATGCCTTCAACGCCTACCATGCCAGCACTACCGCGTAAAGTATGCAGCGCCCTGATAAGTTGATCAGTGATTTCAAGACCTTGAGGATACTCAGCGACCGCCTTTTGGAGCACCGCCAAATAGCTTTCGGTTTCAGAAATAAAAATTTCTTGCAATTGCGGATCCATATCCATGCGGGACTCTTCTGGTAAAGGCGTGTGCGGGTCAGTCATGATCAGGCTCAACAAATTAAGGTGTTGAAAAATATCAGGTTTCATCAAATACACCTGTCATCATGGATAGGCGTTTTTTAGCATACTAGAGGCACTTTCAAAAAAAACGAAATGCCTTAATGCAGTAAGTTTTCACCACGCGACATGCGATTGGCCGCTTGAATAATTGGCTTGACATCATAACGCGGTGGACGGTGCGCTGCAAAATCTTCCAATAAGTCAGGTACTTCAGACAAAACAATTTCAATCACTTGCACCATATGCTCATCGGGTTTGACGCTGTTATCAAGTACGCGATTTAACATATTTTCAATCGACCACGCCATTTCACCCAGCACTCGCGCGCCCACCATACGACCCGACCCTTTTAAGGTATGAAAGCCCCTGCGGAATTCTTTTAAGGCACCAGTATTTGAAAAATCTTTTGACCATATCGGAAAATGCTGGTCAATTTCTTGTAAAACTTCAGTGGCTTCTTCTAAAAAGATTTCTTTAATTTCAGGGTCAGGCTCAGTCGAATCCTCTGGCAAGGTAATGGCAGGCTCAATGGTAATGGCAGGATTTAACCAGGCAGGCAAACCATCAACCGCTTCAGCAACAGGCGCAGGCTTGGGTATTACAGGCTCTGCAATTTCCGGCTTAGGCGTTTCTACGACCGGTATAACAGGCGTTAAGATTTCTTGAGGCGCAACTTGCGTCGTAGGTAATGCTTGACCTTTGGTTAATAACTGCGCTTTGGCCATCCATTCGCGCGGGTCGGTCGTCGTCGGACGATTGGCTGCATAATCCTCTAACATAGCGGGCACGGCACCCAACACCGCTTCGACCAGCGTTACCATATCGGGCATTGGCTTAATGGTGCCGTCTAAAACACGGTTAAATAAACTTTCAATCGACCATGCCATTTCACCCAGGACGCGCGCGCCCACCATACGGCCTGAGCCTTTAAGCGTATGAAAACCACGACGAATATCTTTTAAAGGTGTTAAATCTTCAATATCAGCCGACCATACCAGCATAAGCTCGTTGATACTTTCTAATACTTCTTGCACTTCTTCGACGAATATTTCTTGAATATCTTGGTCTTGGGCAAAATCATCTTCTGGCAAGACAATATCTGCACCTAAAGCTGCTTCGCGCGATACAATAGGCGGAGGTACATTAACCGGCACCAGAGGTAATGACGCAACGCTTGGCGCGCTTTTAGGTACTTTAACGGGAGCGGTAACAGGGTCTGCAACAACAGGCGAGGAAACCAAAGCCTTGGCCGTTTCTGTATCGCCTTCATCATGATAAATTTTAGCCCCGCCCACCTGGACTGGCATGGGAATCAGTGTTAATTGATTATATTTAGCCAGTAACGCTTCAATATGCTGTAAAACGGTATTGTCATTATATTGATGAACGAGCTGGTCTAAAAAATACTCAACGCCAGATACCATATCGGCCAAGGATTGAATCTGTTGCCAATGCAGCCTTTCTATAGCTACCACATTCGGGACCAGAGCCGCAATTTTAACCATTACCTGTGCAGCTTCGGTCAAGCCCAACATGGCAAAAGCGCCTTGCACGGTATGAAGAGCCACTGGAATGTCGCTGGCATAAGGCGCAGGTTCTAAAGAGTTAGCCGCCGAATGCACGGATAATTGGCTTAACTGGGTTTTAATCATTTCAAGCGCAACGCGGGTTTCACGTAACGCCGCACGCCGCGCATTGGCCAAAACATCGCCAGATGCCTCAGCATTTGTCATGTTTTGACTGACGACCGCCTGGCTGGTTTGAGTTAATTCCTGTAGTAACTCATCAAATTGACCTGAAATGGCTAAAGCTTCTTGACCTTTTTCAAGTTGCGTTTTTAAAGCGCCTACTTGCTTGGCATAGTTTTGCCAGCCCGTAACGTCTAATAAATACGAGGCATCTTGTAAGCAGGCTACAACATCTGTAGAGGCTTGACCCGTTCTGACCCAATTATTTTTAGCCTGTTTAATCAGTTCAATCACCCGCTCAAGCGCGCGGCGTTGCCCTACAGGTACCTGTTGTTGTTCAAGGCTTAATGTCCAGCCCAGACGCGCAAATAATTGTTCAGCGTCCGCGGTATGAAAGGGCTGCAACGTATCAAAATCGCTCATGACACTTTGCAAAAAGGCCTGTTCAACAATAGGCTGCTGCACTGCCACCGCTAAGCGCGCTAACCAAGCCTCACGTTCGGGAGTAATAGGCGCATTTGCCTGCGCTACCTCCCCTAACCAGACTTGCACCACATGCCAAAGGGCCGCTTCTTCAACGCTTGCGGCTCCCTGCGACAGATAACGACTAATACGCTGTAAAGCAACCCAATCTTCAGCATTCGCTTGCGGCTTAGATACCCGCAACAAATAAAAACGTAACGCACGTTGCAACATTTCACGGGCTGAACCTGTTAAGGGCGCTTGGGGCTGAACAATTGCCATAACTTGATTGACATCAATATGTAATGCGGACGCCAAACGCTCGGTTTGCAATAATTGAGCAATATGCTGTAACGTTTTATAAACCGGTAAAGAATATGGACGTTTATGCTGCTGAATGACATCTAAGGCATGCTGTAAAACCTTTAAACCTCGAATTAAATCATCGATATAGACAGGCGGCAAAGCACCACTGGTCAATTTTTGTGCCATGAGCTCAAGGGCTTCAGCCAAAAACGTCGGCGCTGTTAAACCGGTCATCTGTAAAGCGCCGGTGACCTCGTGCAGCCACTGTTGCATTAAAGTGGCTTGGGCACCCTGGGGCACCTTAGGTAGAGTGGTCGATAAGTGCTGCAAAATATTGGTTAAATTTTCATCAATGGCCGTTTTAACCCAATCTAGCGCTAAGTATGTTTGTTGATTCATAATCGTTATATCTCAATGAAATGCATTTAAGGCGTTCAAATACGCTCATAAGCTAAAATATCGGTCTGATTGATACGGCGCATCTTGTCATGTTGCCAATTCGACAACTCACCTACACCCAGCACCAGCACGCCGCCTATCGTTAATCGTTGAGCAAGCGCATCTAAAATATCGCGTCGATCAAATTGCCGAAAATAAATTAAAACATTTTGGCAAAAAATCACATCTAATTCTCGAAAAGGAGCTTTGGCAATTTCAACTAAATTAAACTTTTGAAACTGTACGCTAGGCCGCAAGCTATCTGCCACCTGCCATTCTTGTTTAAAACGCGACGCAGACGGCAGCCATTGCACATACGGTTCACGTAAATCGACCGGAATTGCCTCCGCCTGGCGTGCAGCATACCGGCCTGATTGCGCAACTTTTAACGCTTGCTGACTGATATCGGTCCCTAAAATCTGGTTGCCATGCGGCCATGCAGCATGCGCAAGCATTGCAAGTGACCAGGTTTCTTCACCAGTTGAACAGCCTACACTCCACAAACGCGCCGGTTTTTGACGTTTAACCAGATACTGCCGCACATAGTCATAAGACGGTGGGTGACGAAAAAATGCGGTTTCATTGATGACCAAATGGTCCGTTAATTGCTGTAACTCGACCGCATCTTGCTGAATCAAACGCAAATAACTGACCAGGTCAAGCCCGGTATGCCGCAAACGATGTTTTACCCGTTCATCAAGTAAGGTAATCTGACGCGCAGGCAATACCATGCCAATCTGCTGTTCAATCCAACTACGCAGCACCGACGATTGCTCGGGAGTAATGCTAAACACTGCCGTATGATTAGTTTCCACCGCATCTGACTGCATACATTAAGCCATAGAATCTTCAGGAAGTTTAAAGTCAGATACTGAAGAGCGCAGTTCTGAAGCCATTTCTGCCAAATGTCCAACAGAACGTGCCGTTGCCATGGTTCCTGTCGTGGTTTGAGTCGTAATTTGCTGAATAATATTCATGGTATGCGAAATATGACCCGCCGACGCAGCCTGTTGACGTGCAGCATTCGAAATGCTTTGAATGAGCTCAGCCAAGCTTTTCGATACACTTTGAATTTCATCAAGCGCCACACCCGCATCTTTTGCCAAATTCGCACCGCGTACAACTTCAGCCGTGGTTTGCTCCATGGAAATAACCGCTTCATTCGTATCGGTTTGAATGGTTTTAACCAGCCCTTCAATCTGTTTGGTCGCACCCGCAGAACGTTCCGCAAGCCGTTGTACCTCATCGGCAACAACCGCAAACCCGCGCCCTGCTTCACCCGCCATCGATGCCTGAATCGCCGCATTTAACGCCAAAATATTGGTTTGATCCGCAATATCGTTAATCAACGAAACAATGTCTCCAATTTCTTGTGACGATTCACCCAAACGTTTAATCCGTTTAGCGGTTTCTTGAATCTGGTCACGAATCGTATCCATACCTTCGATAGAACGCTGTACCACCGCACCGCCATTATGCGCAATAGCAACCGACCGATTTGCAACCGAGGCCGATTCCATCGCGTTAGCCGATACTTGGTCAATTGATACCGCCATTTCGTTAACGGCTGCCGATGCTCCCGCAATTTCCTGCGCCTGATGCTCAGAGGCTTCTGCCAACTGCATGGCCGTAGACTGCGTGTCCTGTGATGAAGCTTCAACCTGTACCGCAGTAGTATTAATGGCCGATACCAATTGACGTAATTGGTCAATCGCAAAGTTTACCGAATCGGCAATTGCACCGGTGAAATCTTCCGATACCGTCGCATTAACGGTTAAATCCCCGTCCGCCAGGTCACCTAATTCATCAAGCAACCGCAAAATCGCCATTTGGTTACGTTCGTTAATGGCTTGCACTTCGCGCGACCGAATGGCCTCTTTTTCAGCTTCTTCACGCTGACGCTTTACTTCAATTAAAGCGCGTTCCTGTTCAATATTATTACGCATTTGCAATAAACGATAGGCGCTGTAAAACAGACTGCCTAAACTTAACAGTAAAATGAAGCCGGGAACAAGCGAATGCCAGCTTTTACCCGCACTCGAATTTAGCTCACCTAGAGGTTGAATCATGTTGTTTACCTCTTGACTGGCCTTAGCAGATGCTTCGCGCACCTGATAAATTTGAGGCGAACCCGTCAAAATCTTGTTGGCAACATCTTTGATTTCTTTGTCATAGTTTGCCTTAATGGTTTGTAACGCGCTACGCTGATCCGCAGCGGTTAACTTTTGAACCCCTAGGGTCGAATCGCCATTTAACTGACCGTTTAGGACTCGTCCAAAATCCTCAACGTCTGCCCCAAAATCGTTAGCACTCGCAGTGCCCGAATCCGAACTCAGGATCGTACTAACCGAACGCAAGATGCGCTCTGCCAATAAAACTTGATTTTTCGCCGTGGCAACCTGACTCGGAGGCAAATTTTGACGTACCATTCCATCAACAATAGAGTTATATTCCGCTTGAATTTCGGGAATGGTGTCGATGAGGATCGTCCCTTGGTCATGAATATCTTTAACTAACGCCTGATTTTTTAAAATCGTACCAATACTTGCATCAACACTAGTCCATTGTTTATCGATAGTATCAAGCTCAGAGCCGCTATATTGATCGTGCACTTCGGCTAAACGTTCATTAAATTGATTTCTTAGATTTTGCAAACTTGCAAACGCCTGAGGATTAGTGACTACACTGGCCTGACTGGCGCCGGTTGACAACTGTTGAGATAAGATACGCAACTCTGCCACATTATGAATTAACGCGTTACGTTTTGGAACGCTATACAATAAATATGCCAAACTTAATAACGACAATAATAGCGAAATCGCCCCCAACATCATGAGAGGTTTAGCACGCTCCGGCACACCAAAGGTTTCACTTGTACGTTGCCAGTAGGCACTTAGGGGGGACTGCACAGTGTCGTGCGGGGGTTGTTTTATCTCGGCCACGTTGCTTGTTCCTCTAAAGTCGTATAAAAAGTCGTTTAATGTGCGCACTACTTACTTATATTTTTAGGCAGTTATGCCTCGTTATGACTGCAATAACGCCCAGCTTATGAATAAGCCGTCCTTATGTCCTGTTGCTTGCCGTCCTGTAACCTGTAAAGTGTACTACAAAAAGTTACAATAAATACATCAATGCTCATTTAAATAACGTTTCACTTGAGTGTGTACGTCATTGACAGCGCTTTTACGCCTGCCGTTTTTGATTCCAGACTGCATTAACCGTTACTTTGACCAGGTTGCGGCCATTTAAACTAGCTAGCCGCCGCATGTAAAAAACGCTGCTCTATAACTAAACGGCTGGGTAAAAATACGTGCCATGCATGTTCTTGCTGCTCAAAATAACCTTGTACGAAAGGGGCCATGGTGTCACTGACTTTTTGATGAGTCGGTAAATGAACATCATCGACTTTATAAGTTGAAGGGTCAAAATGTTGAATCCCTAAAACATCATCGACGATTAAACCCGAAAACAGGCTCGGCTGGTCAATAATGAGCACCTTAGCAGTTGCTTCTGCACGTGGCTGGCGCTGGCCTAAAAAGGCCGCTAAATCGGTTAACGGTAACAAACGACCGCGTACATTGGCAATACCCGTTAACCAGTTAGCCGCACGGGGTACCGGTGTACTTTCAGGCACTGGCATTACCTCAGCAATTTCACCTAGAGGTGCAATATAATATTGTCGATTAAGGATAAATGCCACGCCCGACCACCGGCTGGTCAGCTGTGTATCGCCCGCTTGCTGGCGACGTGAAGCTACATCAGCCAAGCGTAACAGTTCAATAAGGCCGCGTGCTGCCATGACTACTGCACCGCCAGCATTTTATTAACCACCAATAATAACGCCCCTTCTTCGATAGGCTTGGTTAAATATTCCTTGGCGCCCTGCCGCTTGCCCCATACCTGGTCAGCTTGCTGGTCCTTGGTGCTTACAATCACCACCGGAATATGCGATGTGCCTTCACCTCGGGTTAGTTGACGGGTGGCCTGAAAGCCATTCATACCGGGCATCACCACGTCCATCAACACTAAATCTGGACACTCGGCACGTGCTAGTGCAATGCCATCGGCCCCATTACTGGCTTCTAATACTTCATGACCATTACGCTGTAAAATTTCACGAAATCTAAAGGTTTCTGTGGGTGAATCATCAACGACTAAAATTCTTGCCATCTTGCTTTGCTCCCCTTCATTAGGCTAAAACCCATTAAGTCATGTCGTCAGCCTGCCTATAAAGGGGGCAGAACATGAAAAACGGTCATGCCTTCAGACTCTGGTTAAGTGTGCTTGGTTTGTACACGCCCGAAACGCGGCTTACTTATGTTCCCATGTTTTAACCAGGTCTTAGTTAGCTAATTAACCTTCGCTACTTGAATTTAGCGACTTAACGTTAGTTCCTTAACTTGGTAGCCTCATTTAATTTAATGAAAACATTAAAACAAAGCGCCTTAAACCGCAGGCTGCGACGGTACATACTGATGAATAGCATTAAACAGTTCTTCCTTGCTAAACGGCTTGGTTAAGTATTCATCAGAGCCTACAACACGGCCTTTAGCACGGTCAAATAAACCATCTTTTGACGACAGCATGATGACAGGAGTCGATTGGAAAGTCGGATTATTTTTAATCAATGCACAGGTTTGATAACCATCTAAACGCGGCATCATAATATCGACAAAAATAATATCGGGGCGTGAATCAGCAATTTTAGCCAGAGCATCAAAGCCATCAACCGCAGAAAACACCTGACAGCCTGCCTTCTCGAGTAGCGTTTCAGCAGTACGACGAATGGTTTTTGAATCATCAATAATCATTACTTTTAAGCCGTTAAATTGGTCTTCCATTGCTTGCATCCTCTTCACTGTAATTTTTTACGCGTTTAGGCCATTTAACCGGATAAACCGTATCTGTATTTGACGTTATAACACGTTTTATACTCAAGTTGAGCATTCTAGCGCATTCCAATCATAACCATTTATTGGTATGTCTGTAGTATGCACAATATTGCATAGTGTTTAATAAAAAACCACTATTATTTTAAGCGCTTTAAGTGATTTTCTCAGAGCATGTGGCTGATTCATTTCATCAACCCCCTATTTTAAACCCTTTATCTGATTGTTAAGGTACAAGTGTGGAAAAATTGGCATGATAACCGCAATTCGATACCCGATTTTAAATACAGATGACGTTAAATCGCTTCTACACCCTAATACTCGTCAAGCCAAACAGTTAAGGTCTTATTATATGATGGTGAACCCTAAACATATATTAATGCAGCTTAAAGACAACGGTTTTTTAGGTAACTTTTCCTTAGACGGCTTGTTTTCAAGAGGCTTTTCTTTAAGAAGCCGGTTGTTAAAAAGTCTTATATTCAATGGACTTATAGCCATAGCCTGCTTTAATGGAGCTTATGGTCAGCCGTTATACCGCACGATGGTGCAGAGTACGCCGGTTTTAAGCAATACGATTTCAGAGCAACATCTGCAAAATGGCTATGACATTTTAAGACCAAATATGCAGCTTATTCAACATGTTCCGCCATTTAGTACCCGTTCTGAAGGGATTAATAAACAAAAACGCATAAAACAGTTAGAACAACAGCAAGCTGACCAAAAATTAAAGGCTATGTATGGGTCCGGGGTACAAGCACAAATGCAAAAAACCCGTGTTCTAAACGACTTGCAAAGTCAAATGGTCTTTTTGCAAAAACAGCTTACCACCTCACAACAACAACTTGTTATATTACAACAAACCCAAAGCCGTAATCATGGAACACTTGCTCCAGCCGAGCAGCAGCGCCTTAATCAGTTGCAAGCGGAAATAAACAGTATCCATACGCATTTGGCAGACCTCAATCAACAATATACGCAGACGAATCAACAATATACCAAAGCGATTGAGCGTTTACAACGGTTAGAAATGCCATCAGCTAGGCGTTAAGATCAAGCACTAAGATTAAGTTTCGCTTCCTTTAGCTCATTTAATTTAAAAGTTTTCTAAAAATCCTAATGCATTTTTTCTGCATTGCAATGCAGTTTAAAGTCATTTCCTACGTTTAAAAACCCGTACACTAGCCCCCTTCAATGATTTTATAAAGGCTAGGCATCGATATGAATGAACTTTATTTTATTTTAGCGGGCATCGTGGTCGGGTTTTCAGTAGGCGTTACGGGCGTTGGCGGTGGCTCGTTAATGACGCCCATTTTAATCAGTTTATTACGCATCGAACCTCATATCGCCATCGGTACCGATTTATTGTATGCGGCGATTTCAAAATTTTGCGGCTCAATGGTGCATGCCCGTAAACTCAATATTGTTTGGCCGATTGTATTATGGTTAGCGTTAGGAAGCGTTCCTGCATCGCTTGGCACGACCTGGTTAATTGAACACATATTAAGTGGGGCCAAAAACTATAAAAAAATATTAACATTGGTCTTGGGCGGCATGCTCATCGTAACCAGTTTGGCCATTTTACTAAGAGCGCAAATTGAGCGATTTTTTCAAAAACGTCGGGCTATACAAGCCCAAGTGAGGCAAGCTTCCTTAGGGAATTTATTAACAGATGATAATAAAACACCCGTTACGCCTAATAAACCATTGATTTTACTAATGGGCATTGTCTTAGGTATACTGGTCACATTGTCATCAGTCGGGGCTGGCGCTTTTGGGGTGATGGCCCTGGTGTTACTCTTTCCCCGGTTGCCTATGATTCGCATTATCGGCTCGGACGTGGCTCACGCAGTACTACTGACGCTGGTCGCAGGTTTAGGACATTTAAAAGCAGGCAATGTCGATTTACATTTATTGTTATTGTTATTAGCCGGTTCGATTCCGGCTATTATCGCTGGAACGTTACTGTCTAGCCGTTTACCAGAGCGGGCAATTCGGCGAATATTAGGCGTGACCCTTCTACTACTGGGAATTAATTTTATCATTCACCCGACCAAAGACAAACCTGCTACCATTGCTACGCCTTCCGTGGCGACGTTTGAACAGACCAACCACGCACGCAATTAAACCGTGCGTTATGTTTAAAGACTTACGTTATCCGGCTTAATGGGCTATAATTATGCGCTAAAACACATTCAAGCTTAGGAGCTCATCTGTGACTGCTCACACGGTAAACAGTCCCATTAATTCGGTTGAAGATGTCAATATCGAATTGATTTCACCTTTAATTACGCCTGCTCAACTTAAAGCAGCGATCCCCCTATCTGAGCAAGCCAAGCAGACTGTGCTTGAAGGTCGCCAAACGGTGCGTGATATTTTGGACGGTAAAGACCATCGTTTGCTGGTGGTTATTGGTCCATGTTCTATTCATGACCCTAAAGCTGCCCTGGATTATGCCAGCCGGTTAAAACAGCTTAAAGAACAGGTAAAAGACAGTTTATTTTTAGTGATGCGTGTTTATTTTGAAAAGCCTCGTACCACAGTCGGCTGGAAAGGCTTAATTAACGACCCCGATATGAATGATTCATTCGATATAGAAAAGGGCTTGCGTTTAGGCCGGCAATTACTCATTGATTTAAACGAAATGGGCTTGCCGTGTGCCACCGAAGCGCTCGACCCCAATTCGCCGCAATACCTACAAGATTTAATCAGTTGGTCTGCTATTGGTGCGCGCACCACCGAAAGCCAAACCCACCGTGAAATGTCATCAGGATTATCGTCGCCTGTTGGCTTTAAAAATGGAACCGATGGCGGCTTTACCGTCGCCGTCAATGCTATGCAGGCTGTCCAATCGGGTCACAGTTTTTTAGGCCTTGATAACGATGGCCGTGTGTCTGTGATACGCACCAAAGGCAATCCATATGCGCATGTGGTGTTACGTGGCGGCGGTGGCAAGCCTAACTATGACAAAACCTCGGTGACTAAAGCTGAAGAAGCACTGGACAAAGCTAAGGTAAGCGGTAAAATCATGATTGATGCCAGCCACGCCAACAGTAATAAAGACCATAATTTACAGCCGATGGTTCTCGATAATATTACCACCCAAATCGCTGAAGGGAACGAATCCATCGTTGGAGTCATGATTGAAAGCAATATTGTAGGCGGACGCCAAGATATTCCTGACGATTTAAGCCAACTGGTTTATGGGCAGTCCGTTACCGATGCCTGCATTGACTGGCCCACAACCGAACAGACATTATTGAGAATGCACAACGCTTTAGTACCGATTTTTAAAACGCGGGACTAGGACTGCTTTAAGCTTTTAAAACATTAGGCTGCGGTTAAAAAAATAGGCTTACTATGCGCAGCTTAGCCTACGTCCTTAGCCTTAGTAAAGATGCAGTCAGCATGGTCAAGTATGCGGCTGATTGCCGGGGTGATACTGATTTTGCCTGTTGCAGGTTTAATGTTTAGTCCATTAACCCCTATTGATCGCTTTACGCATGGGACGCAAAGTAAAAATTTTATGTGGCAAATTGCAGTACGATTTGCCTCGGTGCTATCGGCGGTTTCACTAAAAAATGCAACCATGACCTACCATGATAATTTACGCGTTCAGTTACAGCCTGACAGCGACCCCACCCGGTATTAGCTGGCGCAAGCGATTCTATTTTTGACCCAGCACGGTTTAAGTCGGGACGCAGGGCATAGCTTGCGCTTATTTGGCCAGCTAAACCCCGGGGACGGCAGGCGGCCTTTATGACATGCCCACACTTATAGATTAGGGATTTATGTTAGGGCTATTAACCGTGTATTTTATAGTGGAAGAGCGCAAACTGGATTAAGCTCCCTAAGACTAAAACCTTAAAAAATTTAAATCAAAACTATTTTCTGTTCAATACTCTTCAACATTAAGGCTGTGTGGTCAACGTATGCACTGGAAAAAAATGTTCATCTAAATGCAGCGTACCTTCAAACACTGTTTCAGTTGGGCCGGTCATCCACACCACATCGCCTTCTTGCCAACGAATATACAACACACCGCCCGGTAACTGTACCTGAATATCAACCCCTGCCGTCAGCAGCCCTTGCCGTACTCCACTCACCACAGCGGCACAAGCGCCCGTTCCGCAAGCTAAGGTTTCCCCCGTGCCACGTTCAAACACACGCAGTTTTATAGATTGCGCAGTGATAACCTGCATAAATCCGACATTGACTCGCGCCGGAAATTGCTCATGGGATTCCAAGGCTGCACCTAGGGTTCCAACAGGTGCTTTATCTACAGCGTCCACGACCAACACCGCATGTGGATTGCCCATATTAACCACGTCTAGCAACACGGTTTCGCCATTTACATGAACCGGATATAGCGAAGACCCCGTGGCCGATTGCTGCACCGGTTGCGCAGTCGATGGCTTAAACGGAATACGCTCGGGGCTGGTCTGGGGCAGTCCCATATTGACCCGTACCCAACCATGTTCACCAAGTTCCGGCTCGACAATGCCGCTCGTCGTAGCAACCCGCAAGCGCCGTTTTTTGGTTAAATGCCGTTCATGCACAAAACGTGCAAAACACCGCACACCATTGCCACACTGTTCGACCTCGCTACCGTCAGCATTAAAAATACGATAACTAAAATCCACGTCCGGCTGAGTCGGTGCTTCAACAATCAATAACTGATTAAAGCCGATGCCCGTATGACGATGCGCCAACTGTTGAATAAGTTCGGTCGTTAACGGCACACGCTGACTGACTAAATCAAGCACCATAAAATCGTTGCCCAAGCCGTGCATTTTGCTAAAGTGTACCTGCATTGCTAAATAGTCCTTCTAATATCGTAATGTATTTTAAGCTGATTTTCGTATATAGCAGCATTTTACCATTTTTAAGGTAACGGCGTTTAAGGCAACAGCGTTTCTAGTTCCCATAAACTGGCTAACGTTTCGCGCTGCCTGACCACTGTGCTACCGGCCTGGTCAACCATGATTTCAGCCGCTCGCGGTCGGGTATTATATTGGCTGCTCATCACAAAACCGTACGCGCCTGCCCCCAATACCGCCAATACGTCGCCCTGCTGCAAAGCCAAATCGCGGTCTTTGCCCAAAAAATCGGCACTTTCACACACCGCTCCCACAATATCCCATGTTTTAGGCGCCAAATCGTGAGGTGCAGCCTCTACCCGTACAATACTCATGCAGGCCCCATAAAGCGCAGGCCGAATGAAATCGTTCATCGCAGCATCAACAATGGCAAAATTCTTATGCACCGTTGGCTTTAATAAATCCACCGTCGTCAACAACACACCGGCATTGGCACTGATGGCACGCCCGGGTTCCATATAAACCTTTAGGCCCAGTTCGAGCAGCAACGGTTTTAACGCAGCCGCATATTCAGCCGGAGTCGGTGGTGTTTCATCGTAATACCGCACGCCTAAACCACCGCCAATATCAATATGTTTTAACGTAATACCGCGTTGTTGTAACGTTAAAATCATCTCTTTTATTTTAATCAGTGCATCAACAAAGGGCTGCGTACTTTCAGTCAATTGCGAGCCAATATGACAATCAATGCCTATGATTTCAATATGCGACAACTCGGCCGCACGCGCATACGTGTCAAACACGGTTTCGGCCGGTATACCAAATTTGTTATCTTTTAATCCGGTCGAAATATACGGATGCGTTTTAGCGTCAACATCAGGATTAACCCGCAGCGAAACCGGTGCACGCACGTTTAAGCGCGCCGCAACCGTATTAATACGCTCAAGTTCTGCCGCCGATTCGACGTTAAAGCAGGCAATGCCCACCGTTAAAGCATGCTCAATTTCTTGCTCGGTTTTGCCCAGTCCTGAAAATACGATTTTTTCTGCCGCACCGCCTGCCGCCAGGACCCGCGCCAATTCTCCACCACTGACAATATCAAACCCGGCCCCCAATCGCGCCAAAACATTTAAAACCGCCAGGTTTGAATTTGATTTGACCGAAAAACACACCTGATGATCGATAAAACCAAACGCTTCATCAAATTGTTGATAATGCCGGGTTAAGGCCGCACGTGAATACACATATAACGGTGTGCCATATTGCTCAGCTAATTGTTTAAATGATAATTGTTCAATAAACCATTGATAATTGAGTTGATAAATCGGGTCATGTTGCGGTAGATCAGTCACGGTAGCCTCTAGTATTCAATTGCTAAAAATTTATAAATGGCCATGATTAGAGCTAGTGCGTTAAGGGCATGGGAGTGGTTTCGTTCGCCGTATCTGGCTTCATCGCTGGTTTAAGCAATGTTGATGAGGTCATGTGTCGCTGCGATGCAGGCAATACCAACGGGCCTTTTTGGCCGCAGGCGCTTAATAGCGTGCTGAACAACATGACCAAAACGCCCAACGATACGGCACGCCTGAAGGCCTGAGTAGTCAAGATAGCTCTCTTTAAACGGTCATTAAAGTTAAGGACTAGTGTGACGGATTTACGCCTAAAATGCAAAATATAAACCTGTTCCTAGCCCATAGTATAATAGGGAATCGCTATTTTTATTGTTTTAGCGATTTAAAGTTTCTGTTTAGAGTTTTTATAAATGCTTAGCAAGCTGATGTTTACGTCATTAACTGGCATAAGCATTAACCTTGGCTGGTTCAGCCATCGGAGGTTTATGGGCTAAACGCTCTAATTTTTGCACCGGTAAATTTTGAAAAATCTGGATACGGCGACGAAGTTGCATATAGGTCGTATAAAATGCGCGATATTGCTCTGTCGCCGTACCGATTACCTCGGCCGGATTATCAAAACGCCACTGAGCAGTGGGTTTTACATGCATAGGCAGTTTTGGCGCATTATTTTTAGGCGCTAAATAAAAGATAAAATCAAATTGTGTTAACGCCTGTTCGGTAAAATCGCTTAACGCACAGGGGTTGGTCACCTGACTAAAATGCTTGTTGGCCTGCAACGTGACCACCGCTAACGGATGAACTTCTAGTGCCGGTTGTAACGCTGCACCTTGCACCTTAAACCGCCCCGCGCCCAGTTCATACATCAGCACTTGAGCCATGCTACTTAAAACCGCGTTATCTGCACAAATCAACAATACCTTAAAAACGCGCATACCCTACCCCGCAGCATCATAATAAAGAATCGGTTTAATGACCAACATGACGAGCCACTTAAACTCATCAAGCCCTTAACGAATGACCAAAAAATCTGATTAACGGTATTAATTGAATGATGAATAGCTTAGGGGTGCGGTATGACATGGCGATGACATATTGATTTGATGATAATTTAAATTTGAAAACTTACACGAGTAAATCCGTTCAGTTATTTTTCTAAAATTACAGGGCCATAAGATGCTGGCCCCTTAATACGTTAGCTCTGGACTAGCAGGAATAACCTGGTAGACTAGAAACATGAGATATAACAGTAAGTTGAGATATAACAGTAAGTTGAGATATAATAGTAAGTTAAGCGACTATAAAGTCAAAAAAAATTATTCGATGTTTTTGCATAGACATTGATGCGACCCAAACAGCCAAGCTTTTAGGGATAAATCGTAATACTATTAACCGTTGCTACGGTATTTTTAGACAAGAAATTTATGCTTATCAACCAATCAAAAAAACCAACTTTATGGTGCTATCGAAGTTGATGAATCTTACTTTGGTGCAAAACGCCGAAGAGGGTATCACGGTAAACTAAAAAGAGGGCGTGATAAACTAAACTAAAACAGCCTGTCTTTGGCATCTTTGAACGAGACTGCAGGGTATATAGCGAAATCATTCCCGATTGTACTACTCAGTCCCTGCAAGGCATTATACTGGGTAAGGTTGCTCCGAAAGCATTATTTACTCTAATGGTTGGCGGGGCTACAATGGTTTAGTCGATGTAGGCTATGCCAAACATTTTAGAGTAAATCACAGTAAAAACGAATTTGCTCATGATAAATGCCATATTAAAGGGTTAACGGGATAGAACCATTTTGGATTTTTACAAAAAGACGATTAGCCAGATTTAACGGTGTTACTAAAACTTTGAACTTCATTTAAAAGAATGCGAGTGGCGTTGGAATCGTGATTGTGATGATTTACTACGTGAACCAGGGTTCCTTATTAAGTGATTCCTCGAACTTCTGCTAGTCTAGAGCCATACATTTTTTAATGTTGTACCGCCAATCGTAAAGCCGCAGCCAATGCAAAGGGAATAAAGACTAACGCTAAAATCAGCAACCCCAGCAGTAAGATTAAAACAGGATATGGATTACCCCCAGTACGCATCAAATCGACGGCACCGCACGCAAAAATAAGAATAGGTAATTGCAAGGGCAAAGCAATTAACGGGATTAACAGGTTATGACCGCGCAGCGAAACCGTTAACGCTGCGGCTACTGCGCCGAGTAACGTTAAAATAGGCGTTCCTAACAATAAACTCAGACTTAAAATCCCTTCTTCTGCTGCCGTTAAATTAAAAAGCGGCATCGATAAAACCGACAACCCCGTTAAAATAAAGCCTCCCGTCAGCCAATGCAAAGCAATTTTTAATAATGCCCATAAGGCCAGCGAGCGACGTGCGGTAATGATTTGCTCTAAAGTGCCATCATCCAAGTCACTACGAAATAAACTTTCTAACCCCAGTAATACCGACAATAATGCTGCAATCCAGACCGCCGCTACGCCGATTTTGGTCAATAATCCCATATTGGCACCGGCAGCGAGCGGAAACAGCACCAGTACCATAATAAAAAATACTAATGGTTGTAGCCAGCCGCCCGCATTGCGCCATTTAAGCTGCCATTCACGCTGCCATAACGCAGACCAAATAGAATGCCTCATTTTTTGATAGTCATGTTTAATTTAATAAATTTAGTATTAATTAATGACATAGACTAATCGACCTCTGCTAAATCTACAGATTCCAACATTTGGCAGTGTGTCACCCCGTAAATCGGTTGATGACTGGTTAATACCACACGTCCGCCGGCCTGCGCATAGGCTGCAATATGCTTACCTAAACGCTCAATCATGGCTATATCAAGTGCGGTTAACGGCTCGTCTAGCAGCCATAACGGGGGTTGATTGGGTAAAAATAATCGCGCCAAACCAACCCGTCGGCGTTGCCCTGACGACAGACGATTCACCAACGTTTGCTCATAACCGCTTAATCCCACTGCCGCTAACGCAAGCCATAATGCCTCTTCAGTCACCTGATGGGCATTTAACAGGGCTAAAAACTGTAAATTGGCCTGCACCGTTAAACCTGGATTAATAGCCGGTAAATGACCTAAAAATAACACTGGCCACTGTGAAGGAGGCACGAGCTGTGCATGATTTGACCGTTCAGACCAGATAAGTGAATGATTTAATGTAGGTAACAGGCCCGCCAGCATAGCTAAAAAGGTACTTTTGCCGCGTCCATTTTCGCCTTGAATATGCCATACATCGCCTGCATTAAGGACGCCGTTGACAGGCTGACAGAGCTGGCGCGTCCCTCGTTTAATCAATACCTGTTGTAACCTGACAGGCTGCGCCAGCCACGTTGCATAGACCGGATTTAAGAAAGGTTGCGGCATGAAAACATCATCAAAGCATATGCATTAGGCAATATAAAACCTTAAGGGATTAAAAATTAAAACATTTGGATTATAGACGATTTTAAAGGGTACTCGTTCAGATTTATGCTTATACTTACAGCAATACTGCCATAACTTTACATATTTTACAGCATGATTTATTTTATACTGGTCATGATTTATACGCTATCCATGTTTATAACCCGATGAATTGATTATATTTTTAATGAAACTTTAATTGTCAAGAAATATGAATCATGCTCAAATACGTTACAGCATTATCATGGCAACAAAACATAAAGGTACAACATAATGGCTAAAAACCCCCGCACGCTTGACCCATTAAATGAACGTATTTTGGCTTTACTCAAAGCCGAACATCTAAAACCTGAACCGCTTGCCGCCTTAAGTGAAAACGCCAACGACTTGACGCATGAAGTCATTGAAAATACCGGGCATGGTTCTGAGTTTACGGAAGTACACCATGAAGGGATTTTTACCTATAAAATGACGATTCAATTTAAAATGAATGCAGAGCCCAACGCGTCCTTGACTGAAGCGCCTGAGCAAGATTTTTTGGAATGGAATGTGATTGTACGGGTTTTTAATCGCACCGAGCGCGTCATGATCTACAGTTTATTTCCAGAAGCGGTGCCTCCAGCGCTTAGACCCCGATTTTGTTTGTTATTGACGAATATTAATTTTGGACTGCTGCTTGGTAATTTTGAAATGGATTTGCAAGATGGCGAATTACGTTTTAAAACCTCTATGGACGTTGAAGGTCTTGAATTAACCTCAACTGCCATACGCAACTTGCTATTTAGTAATTTTCACACCATGCAGTTATATTTTAACGCCCTGTATAAAGGCTTAAATGAAGACAACGATTTAGCGCAAATTATTTTTGAAGCCGAACACCCAGAAGACGCTGCCAAGCTGCCGACTGTGATGCTGGTTAACCATAAAGTTCACTAAATGCCGCATAAAAACCCGTTTTAACCACACTTTAAAACGGGCTACATTAAAGCTCCGCAGGTCGATTTGCCTACAGCTCGTTTACATATACGCTGCGGATTTTTGCGTGTGGTCAGTTTTATCAATCACGCGCGCCAGTTCAGGGATGCTGGCTTTTAGCGTGGTTTCAACACCTTGTTTTAAGGTTAAATCAATCGCCGAACAGCCTTGACAGCCGCCGCCAAATTGTAGAACGGCGGTTTTACCTGCGTCAGGGTCATCGTACAATTCAACCAAAGCCACATGTCCACCGTGCGCCGCCAAGCTCGGATTGATTTCGGCTTGCAAAATATAACCAATCCGTTCTTCTAAAGAAGCATCGGGCCCTACCCGCGCGACTTTGGAATTTGGAGCCTTAAAGGTAAGCTGACCGCCAAAACGGTCCTTGTTGTAATCGACCACGGCATCGACCAGATACGGCAACGATGGCGCATCTAAATACGCGTTAAACCCGTCCAGCGTCAATTGCATATCGGTAGGCACCACTTCCTCAGGGGTACTGTAGGCCATGCAGCATTCGGCCCGTGGCGTACCCGGGTTTTCAACAAAAATACGTACACCAATACCGGGGGTGTTTTGCTTAGACAATAACTCTTTTAAATAGACCTGCGCACTTGGCGTAATGCGCAGATTAACCTCTGAATGACTGGACAATTCGGACATGTTTGTTTCCTCAGTTGAGATTTTAATAATATGGGGGCAAACGATTAAAAAACGAGTGGATTTGATAAAGTTGCAGCCGTTCTAATGACTTAAAAACGGTAGCGCATACGCTGGTTAAGGAGTAGAGGCATTGTTAGCGCCGGGCAAATAAACCGCCGGTTGCGCTTCGAGCATGCCCGACCGCAGGATTTGTTCACGACTACCACCGCCCAGTATATCGACCAGGGATACAATTTTTTGCACGTCTTGCCCTTGCTGAACATCAGCCAAAACGGCCTGTAGCTCAGTCGGCCATAATCGTCCCATTAAATACACCACGCCAGCCTCAGTCACAACATGCACGCGGCTCGGTTTCACGTCACGGTCGACCGACAATCGCCGTATAATGCTGGCCGTGGTCGCGCTATCTTGCATAATGGTTTTATAATCGATTTTATCGCCCACGGTTAAAAAATTTTGTACCCCGCGCACATCGGGCATAGCGCGTACGTTTTGCTCGGCTAATTGACTTAAATAAAGGTCGGGCACCTGTCCGGTCAATAAAACAACACTATGAAAACTATCAATATTAATGCGTGATAATTTAAACCGTGGGTCAAGTTTATATAAATTAAGCGATGCCGTACGCATAATACCACGGTCTTGCAACCGTTGCGGAATGGTTCGATCTCCGCCTGCAACCCCGGCAGCAGGTGTACTCCGTGAAGCCATAAACGACGCACAGCCGCTTGAACCAAGCATCACCAGGACGCACAAGCTAACGCCTATTTTAAATCTAAAGGGTTTAGGCATTATCACTAGGGAACAATGGGTTTTAATCAAATGCATCACCACAAAACTCCGGCAACAGTCTAGCCATATACAGCTTCTCAAGCTTTTAGTTTAACATGCCCTGTCTAAAAGTTTGACGTTTATATCATTTAAACCTATCACTCCTCCAAAAACAGATGCGGCAAGGCGCGCAACCGTTCCAAATCTTCCAATGTATCAACGCCCGCCGGCAGCGATACTTCGGCATCGGCAATCGCAATTTTGCCACCGTGTTCTAAAACCCTTAACTGTTCCAGACTTTCCAACTGTTCAAGGATACCCTGCGGCCAACTTACAAACTGCTGCAAGCCGCGCACCCGGTAAGCATATAGTCCCAAATGACGGCGCGCCGTACCGGGTACATGCTGCGCGCCGACCAACTGCAAAGATCGTTCCACCGGAATAGGCGCACGGCTAAAATATAAGGCGTGTCCTGCTGTATTTTTGACCAATTTGACAATGGAGGCCGATTGAAACTGTGCCCAATCCTGCAACGGTTCGCATAACGTCGCCATATCGCACAAGGGCTGCTGCTCTAATAACTGCATGACCTGCTGAACCAACTGCGGCGGCAATAACGGCTCATCGCCCTGAATATTGACCACAATGTCTGCTTCAGCCCAGCCGCGCATCTGTGCCACCTCTGCCAGTCGGTCAGTTCCCGAAACATGGGCAGCAGAGGTCATCACGACGGTTACGCCGGCTTGCATACATACCTTGGCAATACGCTCATCATCGGTCGCGACGCAAATATCGTCTACATTTTGCACCTTTTGCGCTTGCCTAACGGTATGCAAAATCATAGGGTGTCCATGCAAATCAAGCAATGGTTTGCCGGGCAGGCGGCTACTGGCAAAACGCGCCGGAATTACAATATGACGCTGCATGAAGGGTTCCTTTTAAGATAGTGGCTTAGCTAAAATAATCAGAAAACCGCTTTAATCCACTAGGTTTAATTGGCGTAATTGTGCATGCAACACGTCCCAACAAGACGGACAGAGTTCGGCGGTTACCGGTAAAATCCAGGTACGTTGTTGCAAGTCTGGCGGCATCAGCATATGCCATTTAACGGCATCTTTAGCCGTCGTGATCATCGGCAAGCTCAAGGGATCATGTTGAAATTTGATAAAATCTTTAGCCGTATAGGCATAATGGTCGGGAAATGACTGCTCAATCACCTCAAAACCAAGTTGACGCACGCTGTTAAAAAACCGCGCCGGATGTCCAATACCGGCAATCGCCCAAACCTGGGTAGTCGCTACAGGTTTAACATTATTTTGCAAGGTAAAGGGCCGTAATTCGTCCGATTTTAACTGCATATGCAACGGCTTGTTTGCATCGCCATGCCAAATGACTGTAGCACCCTGCAACCGTTTAACGGACTCACGCAAGCCGCCCGCCGGCAATAACCAGCCGCTCCCCAGACCGCGCTGGGCATCAATGACAATCCATTCAATATCGCGCGCCATAGCCCAATGTTGCAGGCCATCATCACTTAAAATCAGGTCCAAGTCAGGATACTGCTGCAATAATAATTCAATCGCGGCCTGACGTTTTGGTGCCACCGCAATGTGCACCCGTCCCAACGAGGCTAATTCCTGCGCCAGCAATGCCGGTTCATCGCCTACCTGTGCAGGGTCAGACGTGCAGTATACTTCAACCGGAAAAGGCCCCGAACCGCCATACCCCCGACTGACAATACCAATTTTAAGCCCATAGCGTTCAAACAAATAGCGGCTTAACGTGGCAATTAACGGCGTTTTACCCGTGCCACCGGTTTGAATATTCCCAATGACCATGACAGGACGCGGCGCCCGATAGATTTTTTTAAGCCCGTATTGATACATTTTCTTTTGAAAGATAGTCACCAGCGTATACAGCCATGACAATGGCAACAATAACATCAGCCAGCGCCTTTGCTGCTGCCAAGCGCGCGGTAGACTCAACTTCAAATCAAACATGGCACAGGTTAATCTGTCGAAAACTGACGGTTATGTAGCTGAGTATACAACCCGTTTTTGGCCAATAATTCGGTATGACTGCCCACCTCGACAATGCGCCCGCCGTCCATCACCACAATACGGTCGGCCTGTTCAATGGTCGATAGACGATGGGCAATTACTACCGTGGTGCGCTGCTGCATAGCCTGACTTAACGCCTGTTGGATAAAGTGCTCGGATTCATTATCTAGTGCGCTAGTGGCTTCATCGAGCACTAAAATGGGCGCTTGTTTAAGCAAAGCCCGCGCAATGGCCAACCGTTGGCGCTGTCCTCCCGATAAACTCAACCCGTTTGGCCCAATCATCGTATTATACTGTTCCGGCAAATGTTGAATAAAATCATCGGCATAAGCAGAAATCGCCGCCTGTTTAACGGCCAAATCGCTGGCATGACCCAGTTGCCCATAGGCGATATTGTCGCGGACGGTGCCATCAAATAAAATCACCTGTTGACCCACACTGGCAATATGGGCACGCAAATGCTGAAGTTTAATATCAGGCAAGGGTATGCCATCGGCTAAAATTTGTCCGGTCGTGGGTTCGTTTAAACGCAAGAGCAAATTGACCAGACTGGTTTTACCCGCACCGCTACGGCCAACCAGTGCAACCGTTTCACCAGCTTTAATATCCAAATAAATGTTTTTCAGGGCCGGCGAGCCCTCGTCATACCGTAAACTAACCTTTTGAAAGGTTAAAGCCCCCATTAAAACAGGCGTTAATGTACCAAAATCGGGTTCAGGCGGTGCATCAATTAAAGCAAACACGGATTCTGCCGCCGTAAGCCCACGTTGAATTTTTTCATTGACTTCGGTTAAAGAGCGCACGGGTTTACTCAACAAACCAGCCGCTCCAATAAAGGCGATAAATTGCCCGGCCGTTACACCGCCCAAAATCTCGGGCCGTAGCGCCAGCCAAACGACCACAGCCATGGCGCTGGCCATCAACAACTGCACCAGTGGCGTATTGATACTGTTGGTGATGACAATTTTAAGCCCATCTTGTAAATTCTGCCATGAGGCGCGCCGAAATCGCTCGAACTCGGTCGCCTGCCCGCCATAACTTTTTACCACGCTATAACCGTTAATCACTTCGGTGACAATATGGCTGACTTCACCCATAGAATCCTGTACCGAACGCGACAACAATTTAAAGCGCCGACTGGCCTGGCGCACCAACACTCCAATCAAAGGAATAACCACCACCAACGTCAATGACAAGCGCCAGTTACTGTAGAATAAATAGCCTAATAACGACACCACCACCAGTCCGTCACGTATCACGGTTTTAAGCGCCTCGGTTGCAGCAGAGGTAACCTGTTCGACATCAAAAATTAACTTGGAGGATAGATGGCCACTGGCATTTTGCATAAAAAACGCGGCCGGCAACGTCAATAATCGTTCAAATACCTGAATGCGCAACCGATAGACCAACTGGCGCGCCATCAACGCACTGTAATAATTGCCCAAAAACGTTGCCAGCCCGCGCACCGCAAACAATCCCACAATCAGCACTGGAAATAAGTTCATACGTTCGCGGTTGTGTTGATTAATCGCGTCAATAATATATTGCATTAACCTGGCAACACCAACTTCCGTGCCTGCATTTAGGGCAAAACCCACCACCACCAGCAACAAAGCCCACCAATACGGCTTTAAATAGCTCAGTAAGCGGCGATAAGTGGCAAGGCTGGAAGCAATGGCAGGCATACAGGAACCGTTAAAATGTCAAGATGCCGATTTTACCTGAATTTAAGAAGGCTGGCCGAGGGTTTTCAGGTTTTTGTGCGATTTAAGTTATTTTAAACACAGGGCAAAATTTACTGAAAAGCAGGGTATGCTTTTGTTAAAATCTAGCTAAAAAACAGCGATTAGGTTAATGATTGCGGTCTTGTGCAGGCTGACGGGTACTGATATTTAAATTGACAAATCCCAAACGGCCCGCCACGTCCATCACCCGCACCACCGCCTGATGAGTGGTTTTGCTGTCGGCAGCAATAACCATCGGCAAATCGCGCGCATCGCCTACCTCTTGTTTAATTGCGGTCATCAGTTCGTTAGCCGTTGTGCCGCTCACAGGCTTATTATTGACGCGGTAAGTACCATCTTCGGCCACGGCAACCTCAACTTTTTTGGCCTGTTTGGCTAATGGCACGCCTTCTGCCTGCGGCAACACAATATTCAGGCGGCTGTATTTGTTAAACGTGGTCGACAACAACAAGAACACCACCAAAAACAGCAAACAGTCAATCATCGGGGTTAAATTGATTTCAACCGGTTCCAACACAGGTTTGCGAAATTTCATGGCACCACACCTTCAGAACTCTCTTGAAGGTTATTTAATTCAGGCGCATGCAAACTGGGCGCTTGATAAGTTAAGGCCTGTTTACCATAAAAATACTGCGTTAATATCGTGGCCTCTTCTTCCATATCGACGGCCAAATCGACTACGCGATGCTGAAAATACCGATGCGCCACCATCGCCGGTATAGCCACCACCATGCCTGCCGCCGTAGCAATGAGGGCCTGCGAAATACCGGTCGTCATCAAAGCCGGGTCGGTCAGGCCACTGCTGCTGACCGCCAAAAAGGACTCGATAATACCGACCACTGTACCCAACAGTCCCAACAACGGCGCAATGCTGCCAATCGTGCCAAGCAATGTTAAGTAACGACCCAAACGATGAATTTGCACGCTCGCGCGGCCCTGCATTTGAAGCGTCATATAATCAAGACCGTTTTGCGCGTGTTCAATGCCGCTACCCAACACATCTCCCAACGGTGTAGCAGCTTTAACCTGTTGCAAGGCGGCGGGCGTTAACGTCCTGGCACGTAATTGCTCAATTAAGGTTAAGGCCAGGCCGCGCGGTGCCACGACGTTTTGACGTAGTTTTAACAGTCGTTCCAACATAATACCGAGGCTGATAATCGAACAAATCACTAGCGGCGCCATTAACCAGCCGCCTGCTTTTACCAGTTCCCACATACGCTTTATCCCTCTGGTTTTCTTATAATATCGTCATTTGATGAGTTGTTTAAAATCACTGTTTTCCATTGCATAAACCTTTTGATTTAACCTCAATGATCCAGCTTAAACGCGCTTAAAATACCGCTTAACTCCTCTAAGGAATAATAGTGAATAATCATTCTGCCCTGTCCCGCTTTAGCACTTTCTTCAATGGTCACTTTCGCGCCTAAGCATTCAGACAACTGCTGCATTAAGCGTGCAATATCGCCGTCAGGTTGCGTGGTCTTCATTTTAGGCACGGGCTGTAAATGTTCACGCACCAACTGCTCAGTTTGTCGCACCGACAAGCCCTTAGCGACCACATGCCGCGCCAAATTAACCTGTTCAGTGACGGGCGCACCAAGCAAGGCGCGCGCATGGCCCATGTCTATATCGCCATGTTCCAGCAAGGTTTTTACCTCATCTTCCAAACTCAACAACCGCAGTAAATTGGACACGGTAGCGCGTGCCTTGCCCACTGCATCGGCAATTTCCTGATGACTCATGCCAAATTCATCATGGAACCGTTGCAATGCATACGCCTGTTCAAGGGGTGACAAATCTTCACGTTGAATATTTTCAATCAGGGCCAGCGCAATGGCTAACTCGTCAGGCAACTCGCGAATAATGGCCGGAATATGGGTTAAGCCCGCAATCGCCGCAGCCCGCCACCGCCGTTCACCGGCCACAATTTCATAACGACCGGGATCGTCTTTAAGCACGCGCACCACGATGGGCTGCATGACGCCATGACGTTTAATCGATTCGGCCAGATCGTTCAAGGCATCTGGGGCAATATCACGCCGTGGTTGATACATGCCGCGCTGCAACTGGCCGAGCGGAATATCGGCTAAACTTGCGCCATTAGCCGTCGTTTGACTGGTAGTCACGTCATCGCGCGCCTGCCGAATCGACCCCAGTAAAGCATCTAAACCGCGCCCTTGTGCCAGTCCCCGTTTGCGAGTCATGCGCTTTTTCCTTTACGTTTTTTTTGCTCACGGATTAACTCAGCCGCTAAATTCAAATAGGCCAAAGCACCGCGTGAGGTTTTTTCGAAAAATAAAGCTGGCATACCGTGTGCCGGTGCTTCAGCTAGGCGAATGTTACGCGGAATCGTGGTTTCTAAAAGTTTATCGCCAAAATGGGTTTCTAGTTCGTTCGATACGTCATTGGTTAAGGTGTTTCGAGCATCAAACATGGTACGCAACACGCCGCAAATCGCCAATTGAGGATTTAACGTTTGCCGTATACGCTCTAAAGTATCGGATAAATCGGCCAAGCCCTCAAGCGCATAATATTCGCACTGCATCGGTATCAACACATCATGAGCGGCACATAACGCATTAATCGTTAATAAATTTAAGCTCGGCGCACAATCAATCAATACATAATCATATTGAGACAAAACCCGCGCTAAGGCGTCTTTTAAAATAAATTCACGTTTCGGTTTATCCACTAAAGACAGCTCAATGCCGGCCAGTTCACGATTTGCTCCCAGCACCGCAAAACCACCTTCACTGGGTAAAATAGCCGCTTCAATCGGCGCATCTTGTAGCAACACGTCGGCTACGCTGTAGACTAGCTGATTTTTTTGCAGGCCGCTACCCATGGTGGCATTGCCCTGCGGGTCTAAATCAATCAGCAACACGCGCTTTTTTAAAGCCGCCAACGAGGCCGCCAAATTCACCGTGGTCGTGGTTTTACCTACGCCGCCTTTTTGGTTGGCAACTGCAATAATATCGCTCATAACCGTATTACTCTTAAAAGTTTTTATAGTCTGTCGTCATCGTGTAACGCATTGAAATCCACACTATTAAGATTGACCGTGATGAAAGTTAATATTGGCTCAATCGTCTTAACAAAACTAAATTTCGTGCTTCATCTAGCTGCGGCACGCTTAATGGAATCAACTCAACCTGTAACGTCGCCAGTTCACCGACGGGCGCCCATTCTTCAGGCAATACGGCAGCCTTCATGCAGGCCAGCACGCCATCAGGGGCACAATACGGCAAGCAACCTTTTACAATATCCTGCAAAGAAGCAAACGCGCGACTGGTCACGACCTTAAACCGGCCCAATTGCGCCTGAGCCTGCGTGTCTTCTACCCGAACCTGAACCGGCATGGCATTGGTCACGTTTAAATCGGCAGCGACTTGACGTAAAAAACGGATTTTTTTGCCATTGGAATCAAGCAACACACATTGACGTTCAGGTTGACACAGCGCAATAATCATGCCCGGCAGCCCCCCACCCGTGCCCACATCAAGCAGGCGTCCTTCCGGCAAATGCGGCAAAATGACTAAACAATCAAGAATATGCCGAACCAACACCTGTTGAGGCTCACGAATAGCGGTTAAATTATACGCAGTATTCCACAATAACAGCATATCTTGATAGGCCAGCAATCGCTCAAGCGTAGCCGGCGATAACGATAAACCTAAGTGCTTGCTTTCTTGTTGGAGTTGATTAAACAACGTATGCACAAGATATCCTCAAAAAAAACATTCGCTATCGCAAAGCCTAGTATAAGACAAGCGACTAAAAATTACCGAGCTTTTAGGTTTTCGCTTAGAAACCTGCCCGAATATTGTACGCTTTATGCATAATTGGCTTAAAAAACTGGCACAGAAATACGCGTTGCGCTATCTTAGGCTTGTTCCATTATCGCATAATTTTTATTGAGGTTAGGATATTCTCATGCACAAAAAACATACCGATACCATCATTATAGGCGCTGGAATATCTGGCATTAGCGCAGCCTGGCACTTAAAAAAATTTGCTGAAAATCACTCGTTTTTAATCTTGGAAAAACGCGCTCAATTAGGCGGTACATGGGATTTATTTCGTTATCCGGGCGTGCGTTCAGACTCGGATATGGCAACGTTCGGTTTTTATTTTAAACCGTGGACTCAAGGTAACACGCTGGCGAACGGTGCCGATATTTTGAATTATTTAACAGAAACCGTTCAAGAAAACGATTTGGACGCTCATATTTGTTATGAACACTCCATTGAAACCTGCCACTGGTCGACCCAAACCCGGCTTTGGACTTTAAACGGTTACGGCGCCCAAGGCAAACCGTTTGTCTATACCTGTAAATTCTTGATTTTTGCAACCGGTTATTATGATTATACGCAAGGTTTTACCCCGGGATTTAAAGGGCTGGAGCAATTCAAAGGTATAGTGGTACACCCGCAACACTGGCCAAAAGATTTAAACTATACCGATAAAAAAGTCGTAGTGATTGGAAGTGGCGCCACAGCCATTACGTTAATACCGGCATTGGCCAAAAAAGCGGCTGAAGTGACTATGCTGCAACGTTCGCCAACCTATATGGCAAGCGTTCCCTCGAAAGATAACAGTTATGTGTTCTTACAAAAGTGGCTGCCCAAACCACTGGCTTATCAAGTGGTGCGTACGCGAAATATTGCCTTTCAGCAAATGGTCTATCAAGTCGCCAAAAAACGGCCCAAGCTCTTTAAAACGTTTTTACTTTT
>JAGLBJ010000150.1 GCA_018260315.1 Moraxellaceae bacterium
CATGGCACGGGAGAAGAGAAACGTTTAAAGAAGGCAGCGAAATCGACGTGGAATTAACGGCGGACTTTTTTCGGCGGACGGATACGGAAACGGAAAAAGCAGAAATGGAAAAAAGCGGAAACGAAAAAAAGGGGACATGGAAAAAAAGCGAAAATCGTCAAAATGTGAAAGGTAGAAGGAGACAGGAACAGCAGGCATGGCACGGGAGAAGAGAAACGTTTAAAGAAGGCAGCGAAATCGACGTGGAATTAACGCCGGACTTTTTTCGGCGGACGTAAACGGAAACGGAAAAAAAGCGGAAATCCTCAAAATGTGAAAGGTGGAGCGGGACAGGGACAGTAGGCATGGCACGGGAGAAGAGAATCGTTTAAAGAAGGCAGCGAAATCGACGTGGAATTAACGCCGGACTTTTTTCGGCGGACGTAAACGGAAACGGAAAAAAGCGGTAATGGAAAAAAGCGGAAACGGAAAAAAAGCGGATATCCTCAAAATGTGAAAGGTGGAACGGAAC
>JAGLBJ010000151.1 GCA_018260315.1 Moraxellaceae bacterium
GGGAAATCTCGGAGATTTCGTTGGTGCGGTTGTCACCGCCCGAACCGGGGATCTGCATCAGTTGCAGGTAGTCGATCATGATCAGACCGATCTCACCGTGTTCACGTACCAGGCGCCGGGTACGGGCGCGCATTTCCGACGGGCTGATACCGGCCGTGTCATCGATGAACAGCTTGCGGTCGTTGAGCAGGTTGACCGCCGAGGTCAGGCGCGGCCAGTCATCGTCTTCCAGTCGACCGGCACGGACCTTGGTCTGCGCCCCAGGGACGACAGCATACGCATGATCAGCGATTCGCCTGGCATCTCGAGGGAGTAAACCAGTACCGCTTTTTCGCTGCGCAATACTGCGTTTTCAACCAGGTTCATCGCAAAGGTGGTTTTACCCATCGATGGACGACCGGCGACGATGATCAAGTCAGACGGCTGCAAGCCGCTGGTCATGCCATCGAGGTCGGTGTAGCCGGTGGACAGGCCGGTGATGGCGTTGTCGGTGTTGAACAGTGTATCG
>JAGLBJ010000152.1 GCA_018260315.1 Moraxellaceae bacterium
AAATTAAATAAATAGAAAATAGAAATTAAATAAATAGAAAATAGAAGTTAAATAATAATTAAGTAAATTGAAAAAAAAATTAAATGAAAAAAATAAATAAATAAATTAGAAATCGAAATTAAATAAGTAGAAAATAGAAATAGTTTAAGTATAAAACAAAATTAAATAAATAAAAAATAAAAATTAAGGAAATGGAAAATGGAAATTAAATAAATAGAAAATAGAAATTAAATAAATAGAAAATAGAAGTTAAATAAATAGAAAATAGAAGTTAAATAATAATTAAGTAAATTGAAAAAAAAAATTGAATGAAAAAAATAAATAAATAAATTAGAAATGGATATTAAACAAGTAGAAAATAGAAATAGTTTAAGTATAAAATAAAAATTAAATAAATAAAAAATAAAAATTAAGTAAATGGAAAATAGAAATTAAATAAATAGGAACTAGTAATTAAATAAATAAAAAATAAAAATCAAGTAAATGGAAAACGGAAATGAAA
>JAGLBJ010000153.1 GCA_018260315.1 Moraxellaceae bacterium
CCCAGCTTAGAAGAATTGACCGAAGAATGGCAAAAAATCACCAAACGTTTCGCCAGCTTAACAGCGGCCGGCTTCGTTTAAAAGGCTTTTTTAATGCCGAAAATAATAACTTGATAAAAATAATAAAAATAACAAAAATAACAAAAATAAACAATAAAAACAACAACAACAATAATAATAATAATAATAAATACTACAACAACAGCAATAATAAGAAAAAGAAAAGAAGAAACACAAGAACAACAGTAATAATAAGTACTATAACAATGCAAATATTAATAATAAGAAGAAGTACTACAACAATAGCAATAATAATAATTATTATTATAAAATTAATTACAACAAGAGGAGTAATAAGAAAAAGAAGAACAGGAACAACAAGAACAGCAATAAGTGGAGTAATTTTTAACCTCATCTTCAATAATAATAATAAAATTAACTACAAGAAGAGGAGTAATAAGAAGAAGGAGAAGAAGAACAATAACAGCAATAAGTGGAGTAA
>JAGLBJ010000154.1 GCA_018260315.1 Moraxellaceae bacterium
GGCAGAAAGAAAAAGGTGGCAATTAATATCTGTAATGGAGAAAAAGCGCTAGAAAAAGATCTAGAAAGATTGCCAGAATGAGAATTGAAATTTTGTGGCAGTGAAAAAACAAGGGGAGAAACAGTAAGAATATTCATAAAATCGTTAATAAAGTAAAATAAATAATTAATAAATTAAATTTAAAAATGAATTTGAAGATTGTGTGATTTGTCTTTCAAAACTTTTTTCAATGTAAAAAAAATATTTTTCACGACTTAAGTTTTGATCACAATTTAAATAACTGTGTACAAAACACTTACGATTTTTGGCTTTTAAGGTTGAATTAAGTATTAACTATTATTTTATTAATTATTTATAACTACCAATTATTATTTAAATTAATAATTGGTTTTCTAAACAGGAATTACGAATTTATTTTGTAAATTATTTAAATGAAGATTTCATTATTTATCAGCTCTTAAATAATTATTATTTGCTTAATATTATTGCGACGACAATATTT
>JAGLBJ010000155.1 GCA_018260315.1 Moraxellaceae bacterium
GATCTCTTTCACTTTTGACATGTTGGATTTCCTCAACCAAAAAAAAAACAAAAAAAATTGTCGAAAACAATGAAATCCAGCTTTTGGGCGTTTCCGAAAAGAAACTTTTTGGAGTTTCAATTTTATTTCTTTAAAAATAATTTTTCTTCTTCTTGTCTTTCATTTCTGACTGTAAATTTGTATCACTTGCTTGAAATCTGGCGACGAACAATTCCTTTTATTGAGGTCATGTAACGATATAATTTTTTTCTTCTTTTTTTTTTCTTTTCATTTTTCAATTCAGGCAAATGTGGGGGGAGGCTAAAATGAACCGATTTATTTTGTTCCATGCGATAGAATCGTGTTTCGATATAGAAATATTGCCACTGTTGCTGTTGCTGCTGATGATGACGAGAAAAGAGATTGGAAATCTGTGGAAATTCGTCAATAGCAAAATCAGCAATTGGCAGACCATGGCCTTAAGTAGCGGTCACTGTTTTTACTTTCTCTTCAATAAGTCGTT
>JAGLBJ010000015.1 GCA_018260315.1 Moraxellaceae bacterium
GTTGGTTTTTGATGCATTTCGGTATCAAAACCACCGCCTTGAATCATAAAATTTGAAATCACCCGATGAAAAATCGTACCGTTATAGTGGCCGCTTTGCACGTAATCCAAAAAATTTTTAACCGTTTTAGGAGCTTTTTCCTGATTTAATTCGATCACGATACGACCCATCGTGGTATCTAGGGCAACGTGTGGCATATCCATAATATTCTCCGTTATGTTGCAGTTTAAAAAGTTCAGGCTCAATGTACCCTGAAGCTGCGCCTATTGAACAAGGCTGGCTTTAAAATTCATACGGTTTTTTTGCTGCAATTTGTTATGTTAAGGTGACAAATTTGAGCGAGCGTGACAAGTTTGGCAATGCTTAAACCCTAGAAGGTGTGCCGGGGTAAAATATAATCGACTGGAAAAACCTGTGTTTTTATGCAGTAAATAAGCTAAAATTACCCTTTTCGTACTGTTCAGCAGTACTTTGCCAAATGGAGTGTATTTGATGAACCCCAATGAATCCGAACGGTCTGTCACGTTGTCGCTTGCGCTTCAAAACCCGCAGCACATACAGCAGCCGGCGGAGGCGGTTTCAAATGCAGCGGTCAATGATGCTGTGCCCCTCGATTTTATTCGCCATATTATTACCGACGATTTAGCCACGGGTAAACATCAAAAAATTATCACGCGTTTTCCTCCTGAACCGAACGGCTACCTGCATTTAGGGCATGTTAAATCAATTTGCTTAAATTTTGGCGTTGCTGATGAATTTGCCGGATTGTGTAATTTACGGTTTGACGATACGAACCCCACGGCCGAAAATCAGGATTATATTGATAATATTCAAAAAGATGTCACCTGGCTAGGCTTTAAATGGAGTGGCGAAGCGCGGTATGCCTCGCATTATTTTCAAACGTTATTTGACTGGGCCATCAAACTTATTCAGCAAGGCGATGCGTATGTTGATTTGCAACGCCCTGAAGAGATTAAATTAAATCGTGGTAATTTTTATACGCCCGGGGTTGACTCGCCGTATCGTGATGCCAGCATGGACGACAATCTAACGCGCTTTAAGCAAATGCAGCAGGGCCATTTTGCCCCGGGTGCAGCCGTGTTGCGTGCCAAAATCGATATGGCGCATAGTAATGTGCATATGCGCGACCCCGTGCTCTATCGGATTTTACATGCTGAGCATCATCAGACGGGCGATACGTGGAATATTTATCCGATGTACGATTATGCCCACCCGTTGTCCGATGCGATTGAGGGCATTACGCATTCATTGTGTACCCTAGAATTTGAAGACCATCGGCCGCTTTATGACTGGCTAATTGAAAAAATCGGGTTTGATTTGCCGCCTCGTCAGATTGAGTTTTCGCGGCTTAATGTTGAATATACCCTAACCAGTAAGCGCAAATTGAAACGCCTGGTTGAGGAAGGCGTTGTGCAAGGCTGGGACGATCCGCGCATGCCTACGATTGCCGGAATGCGTCGGCGCGGCTTTACCCCGGACGGGCTGCGTGATTTTTGCAAGCGTGTTGGCGTTAGTAAACAAGATGGCGTCGTTGATGTAGGACTGCTTGAGTTTTGTATTCGGCAATCCCTGGAGAACAGTGCCCCGCGTGCCATGGCCGTGTTAAATCCGTTAAAAGTTACGTTAACCACTCTGCCTGCATCGCAACGGTTAAGCCATGCACGTCACCCACAGCTTGATTTAGGCGTGCGCGATATTCCGTTAAGTCACCTGATCTATATCGACCATGCAGACTTTTCTGAAAATCCACCCAAAGGTTTTAAGCGTCTGGTGCCGGGTGGTGAGGTGCGGCTCCGGCACGCCTATGTAGTGCGCTGCGATGAGGTAATTAAAGATGCAAATGGCGCTGTTATCGAGCTGCGTTGTTCCGTCGATTTGGACACCTTGGGCAAAAACCCCGAAGGTCGTAAAGTCAAAGGGGTGATTCATTGGGTTGATGCCAATACCGCTATTTCGGCAGAGGTGCGTTTATTTGAGCGACTGTTTAATAAGATAGACCCTGAACAAGGCGATGATTTTATGCAAAATCTAAATCCGGATTCGCTTAAAATCGTACAGGCCAAACTTGAACAGTCCCTAGGACAGGCACAAGCAGGCGAACGCTTTCAATTTGAACGCGAAGGGTATTTTATTGTCGATGAAATAAGCCCAACGGCGGCGGGCGATTCGCCTAAACTAATCATCAACCGGATTTTAGACTTAAAGGACAGTTTTAAGCCGGTTTAAAGTTAATTAATAAAAAAACATGAGCTAAAGCAGGTCTTTAACTCATGTTTTTAATGTTCTAAAATGATAGTTAATTTAACAGAAAAACAACTTACTAATTTACTTAGCCCGTTTAGCGCTCAAGATACTGTAATTTATTCGGTTTGCCATCCCACTCCTTGGCGTCGGCCGGGCGTTCACCGACCTGGGTAATATTGGGCCATTTATCGGCAAGTTCAGCATTGAGTTTAATAAAATTTTCCTGACCCTTGGGCACTTCATCTTCCGAAAAAATGGCGTTGGCCGGACACTCAGGCTCACATAACGCACAATCGATACATTCATCGGGGTTAATGACTAAAAAATTAGGGCCCTCATAAAAACAATCGACCGGACACACTTCAACGCAATCCTGATATTTACATTTAATGCAGTTTTCAGTTACAACAAAGGTCATAATTGCCTACCTAGGTTAGGAGTCATTCAATAGCCGCATAGTGTAGGCTTTTTTAAGCAAAGACTCCAGTTGTTTTGCGTTATTTTTGCCATGTTATTGTTAAAAATGGCTTAAAAACGCTCTGGAATAGCCACTTTTTAGACCCTCTAACGCTCAAGAATTAACCGCATCTCTAAACGCTTTAAGGCGATACAGTTCGGCCAACGCATCGCGCGGCGTCAGTGTGTCGGGGTTAAGTTCGTGCAGAGCGTCTAGCAGAGTTTGCACCGATGAATCCGTTAACGCATCATTAAAAACGTTATCATTAAATAACCGCGGCGCATTGTCAGGCGCTGGAGCAGTATCTGGCAATGATTCATCTAACAGGGCAGATTCAGTGCTAAACGACCCAAATAAATCATGCTGTATGACCTGGCCTTGTTCGAGTTGTTTAAGTTTTTGGCGAGCAATTTTTAATACAGGCGCTGGAATACCGGCCAATTTTGCCACTTGTAAACCAAAACTTTGACTGGCAGGCCCCGCTTCAACATGATGTAATAAAATAAGTTCGCCATTGATTTCGCGCGCAGCTACATGCACATTGGCAATATGCGGTTTATGACCTAATTCGGTCAGTTCAAAATAATGGGTTGCAAATAAACACAAACAGCCTATTTTTTCAGCCAATTGTAAAACGCAGGCCCAGGCTAAAGATAAGCCATCATAGGTGCTGGTACCGCGGCCCACTTCATCCATTAACACCAAAGAATAGGGCGTTGCATGGCGTAAAATCTGTGCAGTTTCGGTCATTTCGACCATAAAGGTTGATTTACCGGTCGATAAATCGTCAGCCGAACCGATGCGGGTAAAAATACGATCAATCGGTCCAAAGGTTGCCTGTTGCGCTGGAACAAAACTGCCACAATGCGCCAGAATGGTAATCAGTGCCGTTTGACGCATAAACGTCGATTTGCCGCCCATATTAGGCCCGGTGACCAGCCATAAGCAGGTTTGTGCATCTAAATGTGTATCGTTGTCCACAAAATTGGTTGAAATCAGGTGTTCTACAATGGGATGGCGCCCGGCTTCAATATGAATACAAGGTTCGGCGACAAAGCTGGGACGCTGCCACATGTTTTTATTGGCCAATGCAGCCCAGTTACATAACACGTCTAAATCAGCCAGGGCATGCGCTAGCTGCTGTAATGGGGTTAAATAAGTCTGCAACTGGGTCAAAAGCTGCTCATACAACCATTTTTCGCGTTGCAGGGCGCGGCTGTCACTTGATAAAATTTTATCTTCAAACTGTTTTAATTCTGGCGTGATATAGCGTTCAGCATTTTTAAGCGTTTGCCGGCGGATAAAATGCGCTGGAGCATTCTCGGCTTGAGTGCGCGTTAATTCAATAAAATAGCCACTCACGCGGTTATAGCCAATTTTTAAGCCCGCAATACCCGTTAACTCACGTTCGCGCTGTTCCATATCGAGTAATAACTGACCCGCATGGTCGCGAATCGTGCGCAGTTCGTCCAGTTCGGCATCAAAGCCACTTGCAATAATGCCCCCTTCACGCAATAGCACCGGCGGCATTTCTACTATCGCCTGGGTCAATAATTGATAGACCTGATTAAACGGCGTTTCAGTTATAGCGGCGCTAGCATCCAGGGCGGACTGGGCGCCCAGGGCTGCGGCAATAGGGTCTAAAAGGCTGCGGGTAGCCTGATTTTCCCAGTCGGTACCGTGTAAAACCGGTTTTAGACTGTGCAAAACAATTGGCAGTTGCGCACAGGTCTGGCGAATCAGGACCAAATCGCGCGGGCGAGCACTTCGCAACGCAACCCGGCCCAAAACCCGTTCAATATCACCAATTTGTTGTAGCGCAATGCGTATGGCTTCACAGTGATGCTGCGCCATTAACCGTTCGGTAGCGTCCAAACGTTGCTGTAAAATATCGGTTTGGCTCAATGGCTGCATTAAATGCTGCGCCAGTAATCGACTGCCCATAGCTGTTTTGCAATCATCGACAAATTTTAATAAAGACGTGCCATGTTCATATAGGGGCTCTATGAGTTCTAAATGCCGGCGCGTGGCCTGGTCGAGTGCAATAAATTGCTCAGCCGATTCTATGCATATATTTTGAATATGCGGCAATGCTGTTTTTTGGGTTTCCTTGGCATAATGCAATAAAGCGGCTGCTGCCGATTGCACCAATGGTAAGTGCTCTATACCAAAACCGGCCAGTGTCGTAACGCCAAACTGCTGGCATAGGGTGACATGGGCGCTGCTCGGGGCAAAATCCACATTGGGACGTAATGTAATGGGGCAGGTGATATAATTTTTAAGAACATCTGGCTGGCTGTTTTCATCAAGTAAAATTTCGGCAGGATTTAATCGGGCCAGTTCGATGCCTACGCGCTCTAAATCGAACGGCATATCTTGCACGGTCAGCATGCCTGAGGCTAGCTCTAACGTTGCAATCCCGACGCGTGCGCCCTGCTTGTTTTTGCCGCCATGCAGCGCGACCAGACGAACGGTTTTTTTAGTGGTCAGCAATGCTTCATCGGTTAACGTTCCCGCCGTAATGACCCGCACGACCTGCCGATCAACCGGGCCCTTACCGGTAACTTCGCCTACTTGTTCACCAATGGCAATGGTTTCGCCCAATTGCACCAGTTTTGCCAAATAGCCTTCTAAGGTATGCACCGGTACGCCCGCCATGGGTATGGGTTCGCCGTCAGATTTTCCGCGCTGGGTTAACGTCAGGCCCAAAAGGGCGCTGGCACGTTTGGCATCGTCAAAAAACAACTCGTAAAAATCACCCATACGGTAAAATAATAAGGCGTTGGGGTATTCCTGCTTTAATTTAAAATATTGTTGCATCATCGGGGTGGTTTGAGGCGCAGCGATGGGCTGGGCTGTAGACGTTGCATCTACTGCACTGTCTAAATCGTCCGGTTTAGTGTTAGCCTTGGAAGGTAGAGTCATTTTTTAACAAAAAATAAAAAGATAAAGCGGTATGTTACTGTATTTTTAGGTCATGACGCGGTAAATTTTAACACTGAATACAAGATAATGAGACGTTTGGAAAAGTTTCTGAATGGTGCCTTTTTTAGCCTGCTGATAAATTTTAAGATAAAAAACCATAATGTCGGCGCTAAGCCACTAGCGGTAGACGCGTTTTTTCTCTATGATGGACTAAATTTTTAGCCTTTATATCGATTATATAGATGCCTGTCTTTTTGCCTTTTGCAATCCCCCGACGTCACTCACTGTTTGCTCCAGAATGGCACTTGAAATCTGCCTTATTTTATAAGGTTGCGGTCCGTTTTAACCAATCCGGGTATAAGGCGTTGCGGTTGCTATGGCTGGGTTTGTGTGGTGCAGCAGGCTTAACGGTTACAACCGGGGTTTATGCACAAGCCGATTTAAATGCACTAGACTCGATAGCTACGGCTGCATCAGTCGGTGAACTGCCCGCATGGGCCGCACCAGACACCTTTAATGCGTTACCGGTCGGATTTATCGAACGGGCAGACATGGCCAAATTGCCCAAAGCCCGGCAAAAACCTATTCCTGCTGCGTGCCGGGGCATTTGGTATACGCCGTTTGCGCCGATGGCGGCCCAAAATCGGCAAGACCCGACTCAAGAATCTACAGTGATCACGGCTGATTATGGCTATTATCACCCAACCTATGGTTCAGAGTTAAGCGGTAGTGTGCGCATAGCGCAGCCTGAACGTTTGATTTATGCCGATAAAATAGCATTAGACGGCACGCAAACGATTGCACATGCGACCGGTCATGTGCGTTTAGCGCAAAACGGATTATGGTCAGAAGGCGAAACCTTACATTATAATTTGCAAACCCAAACGGGCAGTTTTGGGCAAAGCCAGTTTATCAGTGAGGCCCTGCAAGCGCATGGTACGGCAGGCGAACTCAGCCGTACAGATGACGGTATGACGCATATGGTTGATGTGCAGTATTCCACCTGTGAACCGGCTCATCAGGTGTGGCAACTGCGCACGCATGATTTGTTGCTTAACCCCACGACCGGGCAAGGAACGGCTAAAAAAAGTACGCTCTATATTAAAGATATTCCGGTGTTAAGCGTGCCATGGTTTCGATTTCCGATTGATGACCGGCGCATGAGCGGATTTTTGGTGCCGTCGGGGGGGTATACCAACGATGGCGGGCTGATGCTGTCAGTGCCGTATTATTTTAATTTGGCGCCTAATTATGATGCCACATTAACGCCGCGTTTACTCAGTCATGCACGTTTAATGCTAGAAGGTCAGGCACGGTTTTTAGATGCGCGCTATGGTCAGGCCACTGTGAGTGGGGGCTATTTGCCGCATGATTCTCTCAATAATGCTGCTGACCGCAAGCAATTTGAACTGGTGCATGATGCTAAAATTACGCCACAGTTATCATCGCATATCGATTTAAATTATTTGTCAGATAAAAATTATTATACCGATTTAGGCACTGACCCCTTGTCAACTTATAGCGGTGCCCTGTTTAATCCGTTATATCAGCCACGTACGTTTGCCTTAAATTATGCCAATGGGATTAAAGGATTAACCGCGACTTTACAGGCCCAAACCTTTCAAAATGTAGACCCGTCTACTCCCGATGCCAACCGGCCTTATTCGCGCTTACCCCAGTTAAAAGTCGCCTATGTCACCGATAAAATAAAGGGCTGGCAATATACAGTCGATAGCGACGCGGCTTATTTCAAAAAGTCCATTAGTGATGGTTCGGCAGTTGAAAGCAGTGGCGGGCGGTTTTATAACCAGATGAGCGCACGTTATCAATGGAAAAACCCCTATGCTTTTGTAACGCCTGAGTTCAGTTTGCGGACGCTGGTTAATTCATTTGACAGGGCTACGCAAGTTGCACAACATTTGAGTTCAAGCCAGGCCAGTCACGTGGTTAATGTGCCACAATTTACCCTAGACAGTGGGCTTACCCTTGAAAAACAGGGCAGCTTTTTACAAACCCTTGAGCCGCGCATATTTTATACTTATGCCCCTTATCGCGACCAAAGTGCCTTTACCAATTTTGAAACCGTCGGCACTTCATTGAATTTTGACCAGTTATTTACACCTTACCGGTTTGTCGGCCATGACCGCATTGAAGATAACAACACGCTTAGTTTAGGGCTTACGCATCGATTGTTTGGGCAAGATGGCTTAGAGCTTTTACGGGCCAGTGTTGGCAGTGCGTTTTATTTACAAGACCGTAAAGTGCGCCTGCAAGCTTCTGACCCCATCAATACCGCCAGGACATCAGGCCTAGCCCTAATGGTAAGTAGTCAGTTTAAACCCAATTGGCGCATCGAAACCAATACCTTGTGGCAACCCAGTGGCAGCCTGGCGCAGAGTAATACCCAACTGATGTATAATAATTCAGTAGGGCAAATGTACCAGGTCGGTTACATTCACCGTGCAGAGGTGGCAAGCCAAAATCAGGCGGCGTATCAACAGGCCACTTTTGGCATGATTCAGCCGTTAAGGGGCCAATGGCGCGCGCTTGGGCTGGTACAATATGATTTTAATCAGCAGGTGAGCCGCGACCTGCTTTTAGGTGTAGACTATGAGGGCTGTTGCTGGCGCATGGCGTTATATGCGCGGCGTTATTACAACCCGCTGGACGAAGTCAGCAACAGCAAGGTACATCGACTGATTATGGCAGAATTTTCGTTAAAGGGCCTTGCAGGCTTATCGGGCAACTTGTCTAAACTGTTGCAACAAAATATTTTTGGATATACACAGGCGGATTCATCTTGGAAAAATCGTTAATATTAAGCGGTTCATTACGGCTCGGTACGCTTGCATTTAGTCTTTTAATGGCTACTGCGGCATCTTTAAGCTATGCGGCTTGGCCGCATAAACCAGCTAAGCCGGCACCTTCTGAAACGACTCAAGTGGCGCCTGTTAATGCAAGCTTGGCGCCTTTGCCGCCATTAAGTTTACCGGTCAATGGTCAACTGTTAGACCGGGTTGTGGTCGTTGTCAATGACCATGCTAGTTTAAATAGTGATGTAGAGCGGGCCATTGCACAGGCCAAATTGAGCATTGCGGCGCAAAATAAAACCGTTCCTCCTTACGATGTGCTGCGTCAGGACATTATTCGCCAATTGATTATGCGACAGGTACAGCTAGATGAAGCGCATAAACTAGGCGTAACCGTTGATGAAAGTACGTTAAATAATGCCTTGACAGAGTTTGCCCAAAAACAGGGCGCGCCGTCGCTTGCAGCCTTTCAGCAGTCCGTTGATGCGCGTCAACCCGGCGCCTATGCCCGTTTGCGCGAACAATTGCAAGATGATTTAGCGGTATCGCGTATGCGTCAACAGCTGGTCAGCTCACGCATTTCGATTTCTGAACGTGAAATTGATGGATTTTTAGCATCGCCTGCCAGTCAGATATTACAAACCAATGCGCTGCATATTGCGCATATTATGGTCAAGTATCCCGACCCAATAACTAAAAATAGTCAACAAAAAGCGCTTGCTGTAGCCCAAAAAGTCGATGCGGCATTGTTGGCAGGTCAGGCGCCCGATAGTATCGTCACTCAGTTTAATCAAAAAAGTGGCCTTACCTTAGATGGCGGAGATATGGGCTGGCGGACGCTACAAGAGTTGCCGGCGCGTTTTAAGGATAATATCGATAAGCTAACTATAGGGCAGAGTACCGGACCGATGGTGATGCCGGAAGGCGTGCACGTCATACGTTTGCTAGATAAACGCAATGCCGATAATAAGACAATTGTGCATCAATGGCAAGTACGACACATTTTAGTCAGTCCAACGGCTACGCTCAGTGCAACCGATGCTCAAGCGCGTATTGAAGAGATTTATAAACGTTTACAAAGCGGCGCCAGTTTTGCCGATTTAGCCAAGACTTATTCGGCTGATGTAGGTTCAGCACGCAATGGAGGCTTGTTAGGCTGGGTCGCAACCGGCGAAATGGTACCGGAGTTTGAGCGTATGATGACTCAGACCACGACCGGCGATTTTAGTCAGCCTTTTCAAAGTCAATTTGGTTGGCACATTTTAAAAATCGATAATCAACGCGACCAGGACGTCACCGATTTAGCCAAACGGCAACGGGCTCGGCAGGTATTATTTGACCGTAAGTTTGAGCAAGAATCGGATAATTGGCTACGTGAATTGCGCTCTCAGGCCTATATTGATATGCGAGAAGGCGAGGTTAGATAATAAACGTTGTGTCAATGGCTGCACGCTATAAAAAATGCTTTATTGATGTTCATTTATGTATTAACGGGTTAAAAATTGAGATGTAGTTTTAATCGTAAACCCGTTTTAGGCAAATACGTTGAAAAAACCTTGCTAAATAGGTTGTAAAGCTATACTATTATACGCCTTGGAAGGGCTGGGTGGCAGAATGATTATGCAGCGGATTGCAAATCCGTACCAAGCCGGTTTGATTCCGGCCTCAGCCTCCAGGGTTTAATGTATTTAGGGGTAATTTGAGTAATATTATTCAAACGATAAATTATTTTTAGACTTCATTTAAAAAATAGATTGACGTTTTTTGTAAAGATTACTATAATAATCTGATAGTTAGTTCATAACTACTGATACGCAACACCACATCACGCTTTATAAAGTAAGTGATTTAAGCTGTATGTGTCCTGCCCGGGTGGTGAAATCGGTAGACACAAGGGATTTAAAATCCCTCGCTCGAAAGGGCGTGCCGGTTCGATTCCGGCCCCGGGCACCATCTTTGCATTTAGCGCACATTAAGCAACATTAAAACAACCATTACAAGCCTTGTCATTCCTCACTTTTTAAGAATACACACACCATAGCACCCCATAAAACACATTTACAAGCCATGCAAAAAGGGTCTATATATTTTTATACAGCCTTTTATGACTACTCAAGCAGCCAAAACAGACCCGCTCAAAGCACGGCCCAATCTAACCCATGACCGCCAGATACAGGCAGCCAAACCGCTTGATACGTTACACCAGCTCGATTTTATCGGATCTAGGGATAAGCGATTAAAAATGGTTAAAGGTTCAAGCGTTAGTCGTGAAATCAATATATTGGGCGGATTATTCAAGTACGCCATTCAGGAGCTACACATTATAACGGATAGCCCGCTTAAGAACATGTCAAAGCCTCAAAACCCATCCCTAGAGAACACCGCATTTCTCAATCTGAAATAGAGGCCATATGTGCAGCCTGTAAGTATTCTCCCGAGAGCCCGCCATTACTACATATGCAAAAGACCGCATGGGCATTTCCATTTGCGATTGAAACCGCCATGTGCTTAATTGAAATAACCTGCATGGCGTAGGCCAATACCACCATTAACGCCTAAGATTGCAAGGATTATCAACTTAAAACTAGAGAATGAATATTAAAAAATAACCTAAGATTACCACAAGATTTATTTAGGCTTGCCACTGGCGGACTAATTCATTGATTTCATAGCACAATCTAAAACTAGATTTTGCAGATTGCCAGTCAAGTGCTATTCACTGCACAAACTTTATAGTAAGAAAACCATTTTTAGGGATATTCAAGAGGTATCGCAAATTTTAGGACGCCCTGCCCAGTGTTGAGCAAGGGCCAAATAGGGTTCACTACGAAAACTTCGTAGTAATAAAAACACCCTTACCCACTTTTGGGGAAGGGCGGAAAATAGAGTACCGAGCTTTTTGGGCATATCTATAAAAAATAGATTGTAAAACTTTTTGGAGATACCCTAAAAAAATAAGTGCGCAGTCAAATTAGACTTGGCGTCATAGATATTATAGTATTGTGTTACTGAGCTTTATATTTCGATTAGGTGATTATTATTGAAGCAAACACCTTTATAAGCGTTAGAAGTGGTTTATATCGTAAAATAGAAAGGGTTAAAAATTAGTCAGCAGGATTTCATTAGAAATCCCCTTTTGGGTATTATAGGAACTATTATTATAGTGCTTATCTAAATCAATCAAATTATATTTTTTAGAAAATTTAACTAAAAATTCGTTTTCTTTTTCCTTATGTGACAGAACATTAGAGAGTGCAAACCTTACTTTCTGACTATTTAGATAATCCAAGTACTCCAGTAATTTTTTTTCTTGAGGTACTGTCCAATTTTTAAACCCTCTATTACCATCATTATAGCTGCCTGTAGTAATCAAATAAGGTGGGTCAAAATATAAAAAGCTATTTGGCGTAAAATTTTGTTTATCCAAGAATTCCTCGAAGGATTGACATGATAAAATAATATTTTTCTCTTGTAATTTGCTCACAAAGCGGATTAGTTTATTTTCTAAGGTTTTAGAAAAATGGCTACGGTCTGTCCCAAAAGGATTATTATATTCATGGTTATTATTAAATCGAAATTGATAATTAAATGAATAGCACATTAAGGTATAGAGTTTTATTGGCTTTTTGTCTGCATTATAATCTATACGAAGTTTTAAAAAACCTTCTCGATTCGTTTTACTTAACTCATATTTTTTAATATATAAATGTATATCCTCTAAAATTTTATCAAGTTCATTTTCTTTAAAATACTTAATGATATCAATAACATACTTATTAATATCATTGATAAAAATTTGTTCAGCTTCTATATTAACTGCAACATTTGCCCCGCCTGCAAACACATCATAAAAATTATCTATATAAGCAGGAAAATAAGGCATTATTTGAGGTAATAACTTGGCTTTCCCCCCAATGTAATTCATAGGACTTGCAACAATAGTATTATTATTTCTTACAGTTGTTTTACGCATTATTTTTTCTCAATATAAAACAAGTACTCATTCACTTTGGGTTTTATCACAATTTTTGATTTATAGAGTCGATACTCTATTCCTCTAAACTCATAAGTGCTAGAAATACCAATAGTAAATAAGATTTGTTCTATCTGGTCTTTACTCAATAAACCATCAGCACTGTAGCTGATAAATAAATGTTGACACTTAACTTGAGTTAAAACTTCTTTAAATGCATCATATACTTTGGATTTTTTACAGAAATTAGAATTTTCTTCCGCTTCATATGCTCTCATGCCCGTCACGCCCTTAATGACTGGATTGTCGTATCGAGCAATAGTTTCTAGCAAATGGTAATTAGATGTATATTGCCTTCCATTATAAGGAGGGTCTATATAACAAATGTCAGCGACAATACTTTTGGTAAGATATTCTGCTTTCTCGTTGAAAGCTTTATTGTCTTGACCATTATTAAATAGTATAGGGTGTCGAAGAATAATGTTATTAAATGCCCTTTTATCCCAATGTTTTAAATAAGCTCCATAAACACCTGCTATATTAGATACAAAAGGTACTGCTTCAATCAATGTGGCTAATAAATACTCAAATTCATCAATGGTAATATAATTTTTATTAAGCCAATGGTTTAAAGTAATACGAATATCATCTATTTTTTTTGCATTTTCAGTCGTAAAGTACATACGTTCTGATTTTTCAGTAGAATAATTATCAGTAATGAATCCGACTGTTCCTTCAAGGTTATTTAAATAATCTAGTGGTTCTATAATACCTATTTTATTTAAGCCCTCAAATTTTGGTATCTCATTGGGTGTTATATAGCCTTTGGTCAAAATATATGAAGCATACAGACTATCATTGGTTATCACTTGAAAGTATTTTTTAAAGTGACTTGCCACTATTCCAGTTCCTGCAAATAAATCCAGAAACGTTTTATTCTTGATTTCGTGATTAATTTTGTGCATGACAAAACTATCAATATCTTGCAACAGTTTTGATTTCCCCCCTATATACCTCATAATAACATCCAATTACATCCTACTTATATTCTATCTTAGTAATTTGATATAGTCAAAAGAAATTCAAACTAAGGTATAGATATGAGAAGTAATTTATGGATATTAACGGAAGAATATCCAAAAAATGACGTACTAATAATGATAGTACAGACCTTCTGTTTGGACAGAGGAAACAGCCCTTTTGTTGGCTATATTAAAGTTATACCCATTATCGGTAATAATAATTTTTTATTTACATACCAAGTGTTAGGATTTGATACACCGCTTATTGATAGAATTTTTATTAAAATAGCAACAGGTTATTCAAGTTTTGTGGACTTTCTAGTGTTTCAGCAAGAACACGAACCAACTCAACAGGATACGCCAATCTATGCAATAGAAGAAACGAAAACGACTGATAAAGAAAGCCGAAATACAGGCGTTTCTCAGCGTTCTGCCAAATTTGCTTATGTTCATTCATATTATCCAAAGACTCCTAAAATAATGCTTTATTCACTAAGGAACGAGGAAAACGAAAAACTTAGTGATACTAATGTTTTCGGCAGTCGCTTATTAGCTACGCAAGGCGTTAGGATATTAGGGAAAAGACGTAATGAATTTGACCCATTTACTAGCGTAGAAGAACTAATAGACTTTAAAACTCGTATGAGAAAGCCCCCAGTCGGTAACGTACCTATCGATATTGTGAATCATGGCGATAAGATACAAATATCTGGCAGATTATTCAAAAGTAACGGTTTATCACATGACCCAAATATAGGGACATTGAGTTCAATTGCTTACACGCTACGGGTATTAGGTTATCAAGGACAAATAGAAATTACACTACATGGACTCTTGCAAAATCATGTTGAAAAGAAAAAGAATAAATTTATCAGAATAGCTAAACTTTTAGATATTACGATTGAGGGATTAAGCCTGCCAAATGAAATAGCAGAAATACCTTATTGGCGTTACGATACCAATGGCGAAAAACTAGCTACTATATTTATTCATTTAGTAGTTGAAAACTTTACTGATGGTTATTCAATTTTTGATAATCATGCTGGTTCAGAAAAGAGCTATTTTGTTACTCCTGATAAACAATACCTCGCACTTGAGAAGTATGAAGATAAGGGCGCCTATAAAGCAGGTGACACGGCTAAAAGGCTTCATATTCCCGATTTAATTTTAATTGACCCCACAAAAAAGGAAATTATTAATATTGAGGGAAAAAAATATGAAAATATGCTAAATGGAATTAATGAACTTGGAAATTATGACCCTATAGAAAGTCGTTATGTACGCCCTAATTATCCCGACCATACAGTCATTAGAACTGTTGTTCTTTACGGAAGCTCACAAACACAACTTGATAGAGTAGAGGTAAGTTTTTTATTGAATGAGCATGGAAACCTAATTTTAGGTGTCCAATCACCAACTTTATTTATTAATGCTTTGAAAAATCTATATTCACATTGGCATGGAATAGTATCACCTTTCGGTAGTATTAGAATCTAGGTGTTGTCGAAATCTGTCGTATTGGTTTGTCAAGAATCTAGTAATCATAAGGTCTCAAAAGAGATTGATACACTAATTTTAGGCACTACTGAAAATAAATGCGTCCAGTTTTGAGCACATCTAAATTGACCAGCCTGCTATTAACTCAATAATGAATACAGATAGTCTGCAACCTTATTCACGATTTCACCATGCGGCAAATTACATTCAACAATAGCCACCATAACTGGTATATAAGGTGTCTGGCGTGGCAAAGGTAAAAGCACCACCAAACAGAGAGATGACCAACAATGCCCTAATGACTTGGTTAAACGTCAGTTTAAACCCGAGAAGCCAAATGTGCTTTGGGTTGCTGACTTTACCTACATAAAGACTATCACAGGCTGGGTTTATACCGCCTTTATCATTGATGTATTTGCCCGTGTTATCGTGGGCTGGAAGGTTTCTACCCGTATAAATACCCAAATGGTGTCAGATGCTTTGAACCAAGCTCTGTGCCACAGGGGAAACCCTAAAAGCATAATCCATCATAGTGATAAAGGTAGCCAGTACCTATCCATCAGATAGAGCGAGCGGCTAAAACAATCAGGGCTTGCGGCATCAGTTGGTACTACTGGCAATTCCTATGATAATGTGTTAGCCGAAAGCGTCAATGGGCTTTATAAATCGGAGGTAATTGATTATTTGAAACAAGACTGGGAGGGTGAAATGGATATTGCACTGGCAACCTTAAATTGGGTACACTGGCCAGTTCTTGCGGCAGGTACTCGCGAATCTGCGGGGAAATCGCTAAAACCGCATCGCGGCAAGGTAGCCTTTTGGGTGTGCGTATACGTTTCGAAGGCGCCAGGTCGCCAATTGCTACACGTAACGTTAACTGCATGGGCGTTCCTTTGTTAAAATTTGGACAATAAAAAAACCCGCGCTAGGTAGGGTTTCTGGTGGTTAAATTAAATTTAAAGGGCTGTAGTGCTCACCTCTTTAGCGTGATAACGTTTATCCTTTTGCATTTCGCTAAGTAACGCCGCTTGCCAACGTTTATCAAGATTGGTTTTATGTTTAATAATCTCAAACACGGCGTTAGAATCAGGAGCGGATAAATCATTAAAGCGTATTGTCACTTGATAAAAAGCCGATTTCATATAGTCAAACGATTCTGGCTTTATCGTCGTTTTAAGGTCATCACAAATCGCGTCCTACAGGTCATAGGTAAACGTTTTGGAACCTACCCAATTATTATCATCAATATAAATCATAGTGATTTATCCGTTAAAAACACAATCTGACGTTGCTTTTCCCTCGGAAATCTTAAAACAAATTCTTTTCCACATCAGCCCATGACCTTTTCTTCTCAACAAAACTGCGATTAAATGCAGCAATGTTCGCTTCATCTGCCACTGTATGCATGATATCGAGCGTGGGCTATTCATTTACGGGTAGCGTTTCGTCCACTTGGGCTAAATCGGCAGGTCTGAGCGATAATACTTTATGTACGCCTTCTTTATAGCCAACCAATTTGACCCCGTAATGTTGCTGTCATTGGTCAGCAAGTTTTGCCTCATGTGCACGTGCTCCTTCGCCGATTAATCGGGCTAATTTACGGGGCCTTGGAATGATCCCTTGAAAACTCACTTGCGAATAGGTCGGTTTTTCTTCTGTAACTTTTCCCTTGTCTGGTGATTGAGTTCCAAGTATTGGCTCCATATACGGTATCGCCGCACCGGCACCGGCACCGTATTGGCTGGCCTGGTTGACCATCGGCGGGCGGCTTGTCCCAAGCAAATACCTTACCGTCGCGCAACCTATGCTCATATCGCGCGCGGCTATCGATCAATTGTCGCAGTATTTTTATGTCGTCGGCAATTTGTTTACCCGTACACCGGTCAGGCCCAACGCGTCAGTAAAAATACATATTAGTTTCAGGAACATACTTTAACATACCCTTGGTTTATCATAGCCGTAAAAAAGGCTGCTTTAAGCAACCTTATTTTTTTAACAACTTTTAAATACAGAATGAAATAAAGGTTTAAAAACCTAAGCCACCTGTACCGGAATAATGTTAGCAGTATGACTGACCGTATTATCAGCATTACAGTACACTAATTGTGGTTTAAAGTTTAGCAATTCTTGCGATTCATATTGGCCATAAGCAGCGATAATCAAAATATCGTCAATTCCTGCTTTATGAGCTGCAGCACCGTTTACAGAAATAATTCCTGTATTGTTCTCACCCCGAATCGCGTAGGTCGTAAAACGCTCGCCATTGCTTACATTATAAATTTGAATTTGCTCGTATTCTAAAATACCTGCCAAATCCATTAAATGCCCGTCGATGGCACATGACCCTTCATAATGCAACTCTGCTTGAGTCACGCGAGCACGGTGAATTTTACATTTTAACATAGTGGTTTGCATGACAATCTCCGGCAAAATAGCATAAGCCCTATGCAGGGTTATAACATAAAAGCAATGGAAACAATATGGGACTGATTAGACAATTTTAAAGGCATTTAAGGTTGACATCGCTTGAGCAACATTTCCCTGTAATAACAAGGGAGTTAAGCGTAACGCTTCCTGAAGCGCTTCATCAATAAGGGCCTGTTCTTGAGGCGGCGCTTTGCCGAGCACGTGGCCCGTTACTTTATCTTTATGACCCGGATGGCCAATGCCGACCCTTAACCGATGAAAATGAGGGCCAATATGCGGCACAATATCACGTAAACCATTATGACCGCCATGACCGCCACCCGTTTTTAGACGAATGGAGCCTGCTGCTAAATCTAACTCATCATGCGCAATAAGCACTTGAGATGGCAAAATTTTATAAAAGGTCATAAAAGGCACCACCGCTTGACCTGACAAATTCATAAAGGTTTGCGGTAAGAGCAGCCGTACATCATGACCTTCAACCAGACCACGCCCTACCAATGCGTTAAAGCGTGGCTCCAAACTTAATCGAATATTATGTACATCAGCGAATCGTTCAATAAACCAGGCACCTGCATTATGCCGTGTTTTAGCATATTCAGGCACCGGGTTACCAAGTCCCACCCATAAGGTAATGGGCGTTAAAACAGATTGCGCTGTCGATGCGGTCATAGTGAGTCTGTCTTAGGCTTCAGCAGGGCCTTCCTCATCTGTGGCAGCACCAATAACCGCATGAATATTGGCAATCGCATGGTTGTGGTCTGCATCGCCATGACCTAATTCAGGAATGGTAACCCCTTCAGGCAATTTAATGTCCGACATATGTAACGTCGTGCCAATACTGACATTAGCCATATCCACTTCCAAATACTCAGGTAAATTGCCCGGCAAGGTTGAAATTTCCACGTCGTTAACAATAATGGAAACCGCACCCCCTTGCTGTTTAACGCCTATAGAAGACTCTTGATTAATAAAATGTAACGGGACACGTACGGTAATGGCATGTGTCGCATCAACACGTAAAAAGTCTGCATGCATCGGAAAGCCTTTGGCAGGGTGACGCTGTAAGGCTTTTAAAATGACTTGTTGAATTTGACCATTCACATTTAAGGTTAAAATATGGGAATAAAACGCTTCACTTTCTAGACTTTTAACCAAATCCTTAAAGGGAATCGCAATCGATTGGGCTGGCTCAGTACCGCCATAAACGATTGCAGGCACTTGCGCTAAGTGACGCAGGCGGCGGCTCGCACCCTTCCCATGCAAATCACGATTTTGCGCATTTAAATTAAAATTAGTACTCATAAACATCCTCAATAACGGATTATCTGGGCTAAAGTAGCCATATCCGTTGGTTTTGTTAAAAAAAGGCTAAACTTGCGACCAGTTCAGCCAACGGTTACGCGCGGGCGTAATTTCTTTGAAGCGAATAAAACGTTTTAAATAAGCGATTACAGTAAATCAAACATGGCACTAATGGATTCTTCATTGTTAATTCGGCGCACTGTTTCGGCCAACATACCCGATAAACTGACTTGACGAATTCTTGAGCACGACTGGGCAGCCGCCGACAGGGGAATCGTATCAGTAACGACCAGCTCATCAATCATGGATTGATTTAAGTTTTCAATGGCAGGACCCGATAAAACCGGATGCGTACAATATGCTACCACACGGCGGGCACCATGTTCCTTGAGGGCTGCGGCCGCCTTGCATAAGGTTCCGGCTGTATCGACCATGTCATCGACAATCACGCAATCACGATTTTGGACTTCACCAATAATATGCATGACTTGCGATTCATTGGCTTTAGGTCGACGTTTATCAATAATGGCCAAATCGGTATCGCCCAATTTCTTGGCGACTGCACGTGCCCGCACTACGCCGCCGACATCAGGTGATACGATGAGCTGATTTTCATAATTTTGCTTTTTTAAATCGGCTAATAATACGGGCGACCCATAAATATTGTCGACCGGAATATCAAAAAAACCCTGAATTTGGTCAGCATGCAAATCGACAGTCAAGACCCTATCAATACCCACCGACGTTAACATATCGGCCACGACTTTGGCGGTAATTGGCACACGTGCCGAACGGGGCCGCCTGTCCTGGCGAGCATACCCAAAATACGGAATAACGGCGGTAATACGCCCTGCACTTGAGCGGCGCAAGGCATCGGCCATAATGATCACTTCCATCAAATTATCATTGGTGGGCGAACAGGTCGGCTGAATAATAAAGACGTCTTTGCCGCGTACGTTTTCATTGATTTCAATGGACGTTTCACCATCAGAAAACCGATTCACACTGGCAGCGCCCAATGGCATATGCAGGTGGCTGACGACTTTATGGGCTAATTGAGGGTGGGCAGTGCCACTAAAAACGACAAGATTGGGCATGAGGCACCCTAAAGAAAGAAGGCTAGCTAATGATAGGAACTTTAAATATGGTAGGGGAGGCTGGACTCGAACCAACGAATGCCGGAATCAAAATCCGGTGCCTTACCAACTTGGCGACACCCCTAGGGAACGGCGCAAACTATAGTCATTTTTATTAAATATGTCAAGGTAAAATCACTATCCTTGAAATATTGGTGACGTTTTAATATGGTAGGGGAGGCTGGACTCGAACCAACGAATGCCGGAATCAAAATCCGGTGCCTTACCAACTTGGCGACACCCCTATGGTGCAAGTCAACCAGTGTAATGTTTTATGCCATAAAAAGCAAGTCATGAACAGGTGACCGACTAAGTCCGTGACATAACCAGCCTTCACAAGGGGCCCGACTTAAAATAGTCGACGCATCTTGCCCGTCGGTCAAGGGCAAAAACACGCAAGCCCCTGTACCTGTTAACCGTGCACTGCCAAACTGTTTAAGATAACTTAAGGCTTGAGCAACCGCAGGGTACAACCGGCAAACAACCGGCTCACAATCATTGACAAATAACTGTGGCTGACTTTGGTAGGCGGCAAATGTAGAGAGTTGTGTGGTTCTTGTCAAGTGTTTATTCATAAAAACGGCTTTTGTGGATACAAAGCAGGCGGGTTTGAGCAAAATATAATCAGTTTGAGGTAAAATCACCGGCGTTAATTGCTCACCGACTCCTTCTGCCCAGGCATTTTGTCCATAAATAAAAACGGGTACATCAGCGCCTAACTGTAGCCCTAATTTTGCAAGTTCATGTAGCGTCAAGCCTATATTCCACAAGGCATTTAGGCCCAGCAAGGTCGTCGCTGCATTAGAGGAACCGCCCCCGATACCGCCGCCTATAGGTAATATTTTTTCCATGTGAATGGCTGCACCGAATGAACTGCCGCTATAGACCTTAAGTAATTGCGCGGCTTTTAAAATTAAATTGTCAGAGGCTGCAATATCAAGGCCGGTACAGGTAAGTTTTCCAGTCGTGTCAAGGGTAAATTCCAAAGTATCTGCTAAATCAATCAGCCTAAAAAGGGTTTGCAGTAAATGATAGCCATCGGCACGTTGCCCGGTTATATGCAAAAATAAATTTAATTTGGCCGGTGCAGGCAAGGTTAATCGGGCAGGATAGGCATGATTTGTAGGCAATGACATGATCCGCTCTCATCTTTTTAAGCAAGTTTTTTTATTGCGTTAAGGCTAATGGGTTAAAGGGATTTCGTTGCGTGTCTGTATCGTCAACATAATACGGTTATCGGCCTGGGTCATGAGTAATTTATTAGGCCTTAATTCCTGATTATTATAATAAAATACAATATGCCAATCCTGGTCAGTGACTTCCGTAAGGCGTCCCATCACATCGCGTTTTGCCGAAGCTTGCGGCGTTTGAGTTAACCCCATCACCCAGTAGCCGACTTGCGAAAGGGGAGCCCGCCAGCCGGTGGTTTTTTCCAGTAAATCTTCGGGTGATTGTGCGGTTAAATAACCGGTTTTGCTGCTTTGCAAATTGACCTGTTGTGCATCACCGTCAATGGTCGTATGACCCATGCCCAGAGCGCCGCTAACATCGATTTGATAATGGTCTAATTGTTGAGTCCACGTATAAAAGGCGCTGCCACTTTGTTTGGCCGTATGAATGCCGATTTTACCTGTCAAGGCAAAAGAATGCGGCATGGGCGCAACATTCGGTATTGCAGTGACCAAAGGGTTTAATTGAGCGCTGGGAAGCTGCGGTGGCAAGGTCGTACACGCTGTCATAAGCGTCACACAAAGCGTTATCAGGCTGACTGGTTTTAAAAAGGCCAATCGTTTGAGACAAGAAAGCGGCATAACGGTTTCAACATGAAGTCATGACACAAAAGCATGCAGTGAAGTCTATCTAAAATCAAGTGAAAATTGTAATTGAATTTGAATATCCAAACGTTATAAACGCGCTTTTAACGGGCTTACAGCGACCTGTTTTAAAGCGATTTCCTGTATACATAAAACGTTTGGAGTGCTATGGTTAAACTTCATTCGATAACAAACCGCTATGAATGCGCGGCTGCGTTTTATGATTTAATTGACGGTAGCATACCTGTTCCAATTTTAAACCTGCCAGGCGATAATCAAACTGCTGGGCATATTGATAAGCCAGAGAGCCCATCGCCTGCAACTGATTTAAACGAGGTAAATGTTTTAAGGTTTCGATAACATAATCGGGCTGATTTAATCCCACAGGCGTTTTAGCTTGATCGATTAAGTACCAACCGATATTAATATCCAAATGATTTTGGCTTGAGATGAATAGATGGGCCTGTGCCGGATTCAAATTAAAAATAAAAATGGGTAGAGCATGTGCCAATGCCCGATATAACGCCGGGTTATCATTAAAATCAATATACGCACGACAATATAAATTGGCACTTTGATAATATTGTGCATAATCTAACTGAGCACTCTGTTCTACAATAATAATATCCAGCGCCTGCCGTTTAATCAGATTGAGTTTGGTTTCGTAATAAATATTATCATGTATTAAATTTTTATCAATAGCAGACGTATTAACAGAGGAATGTAATAATATAACTAACTTTAATTCCCGTAGCGGCTGCGCGATCTGCAAGGCACGAAAAGCTTTAATCATATATTCAATTGACATTATTTGATGAAGATAACCTTCAAATAAAATAACGGTCGTTTGAGAAGTAGCTGACCAATTTAACCGTAAAAACTGCTGATTTTTTTTAAGATATTCCAGTTGGGATAAAGGTTTTATATCAATGCCCGGATAAAATACATCGAGATGTTTTAGTGTTAAATAAGTTAATTCATTTTGTGCAGTGTGTTCAACCAGTATATCGGGAACCTGAATATTTGGCATTATCTTATAATATAAACGCTGTTTTAAGCGTTGTGTTAAACCAATATAACGGGGTGTAAAATAAGCTATAATGATAATATTTAAAGATAAATTTTTAGCAATATAGGCAAACCAGTAACTTAATCGATGATAATTTAAAATATATAAGACCTGTATATTTAAAGAAAAAAGCAATTGTTTTATCTTTTTTAAAGCATGATTTAAGGTTTGATAATATTTAAAATAAAGATTTGAATCGGTTAAACCAAGGGCGGGTAATAACTGCTGCATGGTAAACCAATGAATATCATGTTGATTTTGTTTTAAATAAGTGGTCACGTCAAACCAGGCATGTTGTGGCGTCAAAGACTCATCAGCCAGAATTAAAAAATTTAATGGCTCGCGTGAATAAATAGGGGGACTAGCACTAACAGCCGACGATGTCAGCAACCGAGGAGACAGCATGAGTCAAATACAAACACTTATGGAAGGTCAAGTATGCATCGTTTTATTGAATTTTTAATGACGCTTTAATGAAATAATAATGACATCGTAAAACATTGATTGTTATAAAAAAAATTAAAAATAATACGCAACAATCGCAAACTTTAAGCCGTAAGGGTACTAAAACTGATGACTTGAGCAATACGGGTTGATTGCGTAACCAGCATAATCAGGCGATCCAAACCTAGCGCAATACCTACACAGGGCAAAAAATCGTTTAAAGCGTCCAGCAAGTGTTCATCGATGGGCATGATAGGCAAATGTTGCGCTTGGCGGTCGCAATTATCCTCATTAAAGCGTCGGCGTAATTCGTCAGGGTCGGTTAATTCGTCATAGGCATTGGCTAGCTCCAACCCGTTGATATATAACTCAAAACGGGCGGCAACTGGCTCACCTTCTGCATTGGGCTGAGTACGGGCAAGCGACGCCATTTCTGCCGGAAAATCAATTAGATAGGTCGGAGCATTGTAGCCTAAAGTCGGCTCAATAATGTGAGAAAATAATAAGTCGAGCCACGCCAAACGGTCGGTGCCTAGTTCTGTACTTAAACCAATGCGCCGGGCAGTTTTTCGCAGGGTACTCATATCAGCCGTCAATGGATTGATGTCCAGACGATTTAAAAACGCTTGTTTATAAGTTAATACAACAGGCTGCAAAGGTCGATTAAAAACAAATGATAATAATTCAGTCACCTGTTGCATTAACGCGGGTAATGTTGAATGAGGCTGATACCATTCTAACATGGTAAATTCGATATTATGCCTACGCCCGATTTCATAGTCCCGAAAGACTTTACATATTTGAAAAATCGGCTGTTTAAACTGGCTGATTAAACGTTTCATGGCAAACTCAGGCGAGGTATGCAGATAATACGATTTTAATTGACCATTTATATGAATATTTGCCTGAACAGACGCTAAATGAATATCGGTGGTCGCTGCCTGTGATAATAATGGCGTTTCGACTTCTAATATATTGCGCTCATTTAAAAACTGCCGGATTTTGGCATAAACGGCGGCGCGTTGTTTTAATGTATCGAACGTGGTATCAGAATAAGTCGTGGCAAGTTGAGGCATCATAATCGGCCAAGCACAGTAACGTGCGCAAATGTTAGCAGTATTTAGCCTAAAAATCGCGTAAACTGATAAAATTTTAATAGTTTGAATATGTTATGTCAGATTTACAGCCTATAAATCAGCCGGTGCGCTGGGTGGCAGATGAAAATATTAGCTTGAGCGAATATTTTTTGGGTAGTTTGGGCCCCGTTAACGCCTTGCCTGGACGCCAGATAACGACTCTTGATTTACGGCAAACCGATGCCTTGGCCGTGCGTTCGGTAACGCCTGTTACGCCCGAGTTGTTGGCTGGTACACCGGTTAAATTTGTGGGGACTGCAACCATTGGCACAGACCATATGGATTTGGCAGGACTTGCGGCAGCCGGTGTTACGGTCGCGTCAGCCGCAGGCAGTAATGCGCAAGCAGTGGCGGAATATGTGGTGACTGCGTTATTAACATTGCGGCCCGAATTGGCCCATGCAGGACCGCATTTTTGCCTAGGAATTATAGGGCTAGGTCATGTAGGGTTAAGGCTGGTGCGCTTGGCAAACTGGCTCGGCTGGAAGGTGCTGGGCTACGACCCGTTTAAAACGCTGACAGGTACAGATAATTGCTTTATCACTCAAACTGATTTAACAACGCTCTTAACCACTGCTCATGCGATTAGTTTACATGTGCCCCTGACTAAACATGGCCCTTTTGCCACGTATCATATGCTTAGCGCGGCGCAATTTAACCAGATGATGCCGGATACGATTTTGCTTAATACCGCACGCGGTCCGGTGATTGATGAGCAGGCATTATTAGCTGATATTAACTGGACCGGCCGTCGGGTTATATTAGATGTATTTGAACATGAACCGACCTTAAGCAGCACATTACTAGAGGCCGTTCATTGGGTCACGCCGCATATTGCGGGCTATAGCCTAGAAGGCAAGGCTCGGGGTACTTTTATGATTTATAAGGCCTTTTGCCAATGGGCGGGTCTCGATAGTCCATTAACGTTAGACAACCAGTTAACGTCTGTAGCCTCTGTTTGGCACGCTACCCAAACTAAAGCCGAGCACATCACGATTCTACTTCGACATTTAAAGTCGTTGTATGATATCGAGCAAGATGACGCCCGTTTACGTGCAGGCTTTAATCCACAAACGGCAACGATTCCGGCGGCTTACTTTGATGGTTTACGGCGCGATTACTCACTGCGACGTGAATGGGCAAGTTTGGGGCTTACCCTAAACATCAATTAAACCTTCCGCTTGCTAAACGCATTGAAAAAGCCAACCATGCGTTATAGCAGCCTATACAAAATTATAATTCTAATTTATAACCGACGCCATACACTGAACGTATAAGTTCTTCGGCAGAAACCGCAGCCAATTTTCGACGTAAATTTTTAATATGGCTGTCAATGGTGCGGTCTGTCACCACGCGGTGGTCGTCATACACCTGATCGATTAACTGGTCGCGGCCAAATACACGGCCCGGCACAGACGCCAACGTTAATAATAAACGAAATTCTGCGGGGGTCAAATCCAGAATATGCCCTTGCCAACTGGCTTCAAAACGTTCCGGGTCAATTTTTAAATCGCCAGTATCATGAATAGCAGGCTTGGTTGTGGCAGGCACACGGCGTAAAATCGCTTTAACCCGGGCCATTACTTCACGCGGGCTAAAAGGTTTACAGATATAATCGTCGGCGCCAATTTCCAGTCCTAACAAACGGTCAATTTCTTCAACGCGTGCAGTGACCATAATAATGGGAACCGATGAGATTCTGCGGATATCCTGGCAAACATCTAAACCATCGCGTCCAGGGAGCATTAAATCGAGCATGACCAAATCGGGCTGAAATTCCTGAAAACGCGCCAAAGCCTCGCGCCCGTTATTGACCCATGTGGTTTCATAGCCAGCTGCTCCCAGATAATCAATCAAGACCTGAGCCAGTTTAGGTTCGTCCTCGACCACTTGTACGCGCATCACCCGGCTATCGTTGGCTTCAGTTGTCATCATTACTCCTTTATACAATCAATTTAAGTTATAAGGGTAGGGTTTATAAACAACTTATAACGGATTTAAACGCGGTAATTCAACCTTTATTTTAAGGCCGCCTAAAGCAGAAGCATCAGCAGTTAACGTGCCCTGATGCGCAATAACAATGGTTTGACATAACGGCAAGCCCAAGCCTGCGCCGCCTGTAGCCCGATTACGCGATTCCTCTACCCGATATAACCGTTCAAATAATCGGGGTAAATCTTCAGGTAAAACGCCAGGTTCGCTGTCTTCTAGGATTAAATGCGCGTGCTGCGAATCGGCGCTTAAGGTTAATTGAGCCACGCCGCCTTTGTCCGTATAGCGTATGCTGTTTTCCAGCAAATTATTCACCAACTGTGTTAAGCGTTCACGGTCTGCATGAATCATGATAGCATAAGGCGGCAGACGAACGTTCAGGGACAAACCATGCTCTTTAAAGCGTTCTTGCATGGCTTGCACGCTAAGCGATACCGCATGAACCAGGTCCAAATCCTGCATGCGATAACGCAAACCGCCCACATCGGACAGTGCAAGTTGATATAAATCATCGACCAGGCGCGTTAGTGAGGATACTTCGTGATACAACGATTCTAACGCATCAGGGGTAACCTTGCGTACCCCATCGGTCATGGCTTCGATTTCGCCCTTTAAAATCGCTAGCGGTGTACGAAGTTCATGCGATATATCGGCCATAAAATTACGGCGCAGTTTTTCGTTATTGTCCAGCGTGCGGGCAAGGGCATTAAAATCTTCGGCAAGTTGACCCAGTTCGTCACGCCGGGTAATGGGCAGTTGAATTTGATAATCACCATCGGCCAGAGTATGCGTGCCTTGTGCAAGTTGTCGAATAGGCGCTAAAAAACGGCGCGCCAATAATAAGGCAGTCAACAGCGCAGCAATAGCCGACAAGCCCATAATAAGCGCACTTGAACGCCATTGCTGTTCCAAAAAATGCTGTTCACCGGCTGAAATATGCCGTTGATGAGCCGAAACCACCAATTCACCGACATATTCGCCTCCGATAACGATGCTAAAACGTTGCGCCTCTTTAGCAGGATGCGTATTGCCCGCAACGACTAGCCCGTGTTTATCAACCAGACTCCAATGCGAACGTAAGGTACGCGGAATACCTGAATGTTCACTATCAAATGAGGTGTTTGGATGAGTTTCAGGGTTTTGATTTTCAAGTGAAGGCGCGTCACCATCTGTATCGGCTGTATGACCGGTCGGAATATCCATGCTTAAAATGTTGGTCCATAACTGCGGATAATAGCGGATAATATCCCAGCTTCCTTGCTGCCGATAAAACTCTGCTAGTGTGGCTGCTACTGCTTCGGCGCGCGGACTGTCTTGCTGGCGCGTAAATTCATCAAACCCCTGGCGCAAACTCCATCAGGTAGC
>JAGLBJ010000016.1:0-1842 GCA_018260315.1 Moraxellaceae bacterium
GCACAGGGTGACCAATCCCTCGCTACGGGTCAATCTACCATTGCAGTGGGTCTTGCTTCTATTGCAATGGGCTCCTCAAGTCAAGCGCAAGGCTTTGCTTCAACAGCTACCGGATACAATACGGTTGCACAGGGTGATGCGTCGACTGCAATGGGTTCTGACACTGCTGCAACAGGTATTTCGTCAACGGCAATGGGTGCAGGTACTACAGCGCGTGGAGATGGTTCAACTGCATTGGGCGTTTATTCAAATGCGATTGGTGAAGGTTCACTGGCTTTTGGTGGAAATACAGCGGCTTCAACCACCAGTACAACGGCTTACACGGCGGGTTCTATTGCACTGGGTGCCAATAGTGTTGCTGGCACTGATGGTGGAACTGAGAAAGCAGTAGTTATCGGTTATGACAATAAGGCCACAGCGGATCAGAGTATTGCACTTGGTTTCGGTAATACTGCCAGTGCCGCCAATACTGCTATTTTGGGTTCCAATAATACGGTAGCACAAGCGAACACCATGGTATTGGGCAATGGCGTGACCACTACGCAAGCCAATAGCGTTGTATTGGGTAACGCTTCTACTGACCGTGCCGCCACCAGTGAAACTAATGCCACCATTAATGGCGTAACCTACGGCAGTTTTGCAGGTGTGGGTAACCCTGCCAATGGTGTGTTAAGCGTGGGGGCCGTGGGTGCAGAACGTCAGATAATTAACGTCGCTGCGGGTAATATCTCTGCCACCTCGACTGATGCCATTAACGGTAGCCAGTTATATCAGGTTGCGCAGGGATTAACGCATGATTACAGCGTAAACTCTGTTGCTCCTACCAGCGACACCAACTATACCAATAGTGGAGCAACCGGTAATAATGCGCTGGCAGCCGGCGTTAGTGCTTCTGCCACACAGGAAAATGCTACAGCAGTAGGAACAAAAGCAATTGCAAGTGGTTTAAGTAGTACTGCCCTGGGGAGTGCATCGAATGCTACAAATGACTATGCAACAGCAGTTGGCTTTGGTGCACAGGCAACGGGAACTAATACGGTCGCTATTGGTCAAAATGCGATAGCTAGTAATAATAGCGATATTGCTATTGGTAATAGTGCCTTAGTGGATAGTATTTCTGGTGGATATAACGTTGCAATTGGTGATTCTGCTGGTAACAACGTAAGCGGCACCCAAAACGTTTATACTGGATTTGCTGCGGGTACAGGTAGTGCTGGAGATAATAATATTTACTCTGGTACGCTGGCAGGTAATGGTTCATCAGGGAACAATAATATTGCATTAGGAAATAGTGCTGGTGCTGGTTTGGGAGCAAATGATACGGTTAATATTGGCACCAATAGCCTGGCAAATAAAGATAATGCAATGGCATTGGGCAATGGGGCACAGGCTTCTGCAAGCGTAGGTGATGTAGCGCTGGGGAGTGGCTCAGTCACAGCAGCGGCTAATCCAACAGTTTCAACCACGATTAACGGTGTAACCTATGACTATGCAGGAACTGCTCCCACTAGCGTCGTAAGTGTAGGTACAGGGGGTAAGGAGCGTCAGATTACCAATGTCGCAGCAGGACAAGTCACACAGACATCTACCGATGCCATTAATGGTAGTCAGCTCTATGCAGTGGCTAAGGGTAATTTAGATCAGTTACCTGTGGTCTATACCCAGGCAGATGGTACAAAACTATTTAAACAACCTGACGGCACGTTTAATGATGCCAGTGGCACGCCTTATACCGGCGACATCATTGCCTCAATGAATAGCCCTACAGGCTCAACGACTGCGCCGACGACTTTAAGCAATGTTGCCAGCACGTTGCCGGTTACGCAAAATAACACTGCTGCT
>JAGLBJ010000016.1:1942-26779 GCA_018260315.1 Moraxellaceae bacterium
TGTTACCGCACCTGCTAACTCTAGTAGCTTGGCGACCGCAGGCGACGTGGTTAAGGCGGTGAATAATTCGGGCTTTAACATTGCTTCTGCTGCTAATGGCGGAAGGACAACAGGGAGCACGACGGAGTTTGTTAAATCAGGTCAGACCGTCAATCTCAAAGCCGGTACAGGCGTTGCTATAGACCAGGCGGGTAAAGACTTTACCTTTAGTGTGAATGCTCAAGGTTTAGCTAATACCGCCCAACTGCCTGTTGTTTACACCCAAGCAGATGGCACCAAGGTTTATCTACAACCTGACAACACTTTTAACACTGCGCTTGATGGCACAGGCACGCAGGTACAACCTGCTAATGTTATAGCTTCCATGCAGAATGCTGCAGGCTCAACGACTGCGCCGACGACTTTAAGCAATGTTGCCAGCACGTTGCCGGTTACGCAAAATAACACTGCTGCTGCGGGACAGCCAAGCAACGCGACCACAGCACAGGCTGCACCGACATTGACGACTGCACAGCAGAGCAATGCGGCGACCGTGGGTGATGTGTTAAACAGCGGGTGGAATTTGCAAGGCAATGGTGTAGCCAAAGACTTGGTCAAGCCGTACGATACGGTGAATTTTGTCAATGGTACGGGCACGACGGCGACCGTGACTACTGCCGCTGACGGTTCAACCAGTAACATTGGTTATAATGTCAATACTGATGGCGTGACTACGCAAGTAAACAGTGCAGGTCAGGTGGTGGCTGTTACTGCTCCTATTACCAGCACAGGAGGGGTAGCAAGTGTTACCGCACCTGCTAACTCTAGTAGCTTGGCGACCGCAGGCGACGTGGTTAAGGCGGTGAATAATTCGGGCTTTACCCTGACGGCCGAGGGTAAAAATGGCAGTCTGGTGAAACCGGGTTCAACGATGGATATGAAAAATACCGATGGCAACATCGTGATTTCAAAACCTGTAGGCAGTAACGTTGTCAATTATGATCTGGCTAAAGTGCTGAAAGTGGACAGTGTGACCGCAGGCAATACCGTGCTCAACAATGCAGGTGTTACCGTGACCGGCGGGGCAAACGGTCCGGTCAGTCTTTCCAACGCCGGACTGAACAATGGGGGAAATAAACTGCTCAATGTTGCAACGGGCACCGCTCCGACTGATGGTGTTAATGTGTCACAGCTGACAACACAAGCTAATGCAGCTAAAACTCAGGTGAATGGTGGTACAAACGTTGCTAATGTGACAAGAACGATAGGTTCTAATGGGCAGGATATCTACACGGTCAATGCTAATGGAGCAAGTGTCAGTAATACCGGAACAGGTTTGGTTTTAACACCGACCACGAGTTCTGTTTCTAACACGACCGATTATGCGTTGGATTTAAGTAGTACGACGAAGACCAGTTTAGGCAAGGCGGATAGCGCATTGCAGACAGTACAAACTCAGATTGATGGGAAAAATGTTAAAACCATTAATCAGGGCAACAATACGGCCAATTTTGTGACTGGCAAAAACATGGTGTTAACGCCAGACGCTAACGGTGGGATTAAAGTAGCGACAGCAGATGATGTGAATTTTAACACTGTGACGGCAGGTACAGGTCCAAATCAGGTGATATTAGGGAATGCAGGCGTAACAGTCGGCGGTAATACCTATATTACGGGTAACGGTATCAACGCCAATAATCGTGTAATTACCAATGTGGCAGCTGGTAAAAATGCGACTGATGCGGTCAATGTCAGTCAATTGACGCAGGTGGTTAACAACAGCATCGCTAACAATGTAACTACGCCTATTACCGGTTCGGCTGCTGCTGATGCACCGCTTTCAGATGCATTTTTAACCTATAATGTGGCGCAGCAGGCTACGACTGACCATCAAAATATTTTGCAGACTGTACAAAATATGAACAGCAAAGGGATTAAATATTTCCATACTAATTCGACCGATACCCGTATCGGAAGTTTCCCGCATGCAACTGATGATTCCAGCGCTGGTGCCGAGCGTTCTACGGCAGTGGGGGTTAATGCCATCATTGATAGCGGTTCGACGGCTGCTATTGCCTTGGGTGATAACATTGTTGTAGGTAATACCAGCAATGCAGCGACTCAGGCGGTTGCATTAGGTAGTGAGCTGACCGTTTTAGGGAAGAATGCTATTGCTGTGGGTCAAAACGCCCAGGCCTTGGCAACCAACGCAATCAGTATCGGTAATGGCAACATCGTTAGTGGTGTTAATTCCGGTGCGTTTGGCGATCCTAGCGTTGTGAGTGGTACCAACAGTTACAGTGTCGGTAATAACAATACGGTAGCAACGAACAATACGTTTGTGGTCGGAAATAATGTGACCAATACTGTCGATAATTCGGTGATTTTGGGGAATAATTCAGCCGCCAATGCAGCGTTATTTCCAAGCTCTGCGGGTATGACGACGTATAAACAGGACACTATACGCGGTACGACTTATCAATATGCCGGTGGTACACCAGCAGGTATCGTTAGTGTAGGCGCGGTTGGGGCAGAACGTCGTGTCCAGAACGTGGCGGCGGGTCAAATTAGTGCGACCAGCACCGATGCCATTAACGGCAGTCAATTATATGCGACCAATCAGGCTATTAATAACCTTTCTATTACACAGGCGCAGGCAGCTGCACCGTGGAATCTAACGGCTAACGGTAACACGACTGCGGTCGCCCCGGGCAGTACCGTTAATGTAGTGAATGGAACTAATACGACTGCCGTTTTGAAAGGCAATCAGTTACAAGTCAATATGGTGGATAATCCGACCTTTGCCGGACCGGTTACCATGAACGGTGGCATGACGGTTGCTCCAAATCAGACGGTCAGCATGGGGGGGAATGTCCTGCAAAATGTGGGAACAGGGGTTAAGCCAACTGATGCGGTCAATGTGTCTCAATTGCAAGCGGTTAGTAATGTAGCTAATGCAGGCTTTAATTTAAGCGCCAATGGGGATACGGCCTCTAAAGTAGCACCAGGTGGTACGGTAACGGTTCAACAAGGTCAAAATATTACCGTAACGCGTAGCGCAACCGATCCGAATAGTCTTACTGTGGCAACGGTTGCCAGTCCTAAATTTGGCAATGTAACAGTCAATGATGCTGGCACAGGCAAAATTACAGGTTTGACCGCAGGTACAGCAGCAACGGATGCAGTTAATGTGAGTCAATTGGCTCCAATGGTTAAATATGATGCCAATGCAGATGGCAGCGTTAACTATAATTCGGTAACGTTAAATCCGGCTGGCACAGCGCCTACGACCATTCATCAAGTGGCCGCAGGGACCGCAAATACAGACGCGGTTAACGTCAGCCAATTAAACGCTGGTGTGGCTAACGCTTACAATCAGTCTAAAAACTACACCGATGCGCAAATTAATAATCTTAACGGCGAGATAGGCAAACTTAAAGACAGCTATCGGGGTGCAACCGCGTCAGCGATGGCGATGGCAAGCTTACCTCAACCATTCCTGCCGGGTAAAAACATGGTGTCAGTCGGTGCAGCAGGTTATCAAAATCAGTATGGCATTGCTGTAGGGGTGTCGGGTATTACGGATAATGGACGCTGGATTTATAAAGGCCAGGTAAGCGGCAATAGTAACAGCGAATTTGGCGTAGGTGCAGGTTTAGGTTATCAATGGTAAGCCGACTTTAAAGGAGAAATTTATGAGCATTCATTTAACAAAAGGCTTACCCCGTTTAGTATTGGCTGGATCGGTCGCCTTGGCTATGACAGGCTGCACCCGTTATATTAGCCATGGTATTGACGAACATGGCAATCCGTCGGAAGTGGTTTTTCCTGACATCAACAAAGCCGTGTTTACCGATGGCAGTTTCCCTAACCGCGATAATCTCCATAATATGGGGCGTGGGTTGACTAAAGATCAGATTTATAATCTGCTTGGTGTACCTCACTATCAGGAAGGTACCTTTCGAGTGCGTGAATGGGATTATGTGTTTAATTTTCGGGTGAATAACGAGATTAAACGCTGCCAGTATAAAATTATTTACGATAAAGACATGCGCGCGCAAAATTTCTACTGGAAACCGACCGCATGTGCCGAATGGGCCAACCTGCCTGAACCGGTCGCTGCACCATTACCCATTGTGGTTGCTGCGCCGCCGGTGGTCATTGCCCCAGTACGCGAAAAACTGTATACATTACAGGGAGATGCCTTATTTGCCTTTAACAAGTACGGGATTAACGACCTGTTACCGGGTGGGCGAGCTGAACTTGAGCGAGTAGCACAGGAACTTAAAACAGCCGATTGGGTTAAGAATATCGATATTCAGGCCTATACCGATTTACTGGGCAGCGATGTTTATAATTTGGCGCTTTCGCAAAATCGGGCCAATACCGTGCGTCAATTCTTTATTGAGCGCGGAATTGATGCAGCGCGCATGCGTGCTATTGGTCTGGGTAAAGAACCGCAAGTGAAAGCCTGCGATATGAACATGCCGCGTTCACAGTTGACAGTTTGTTTGGCCCCCAATCGACGGGTCGAAATTCGGGCGGTAGCAGCTCGTAGTATCGTTGGCGAAAATGTAACGGCTCCGGCTAAATAGTTCTTTAGTGTCGCTTTGACTTAAGTATAAAACAACACCAAACCGCTTATTAAGATAGGCGGTTTTTGTTATGATGATTGGCGTAATTATACATGTTAAGGTATCGATGGTTGGTATTGCGTAAAATTAACGTGTTAGTTTATTTTAGCGCTTTACGATTACTAGAAAGCGGATAGACCAACAGGTCAGATTTTGACCACCCCCTAATTTTTTTAACTATATGAGGCTTGTGATGCATACAATGAACATTTATAAGACAGCTATTCTGGGTATGTTAACGTTAATGATAGGGTCGGCAGCTTATGCTGCGCCCGTTCCAAACGATTTAAACCCTGCTAATTTTTTAACATCGGCTAATCAGGTTGTTCAAAATATTGACCAGGGGCATATTGCAGAGATTTGGGCCGGTGCGTCGGTTAGCGTTAAACCTATGGTTTCAAAAGATATTTTTGTAAAAAATGTAACACTTGCTCGTCAACCGCTAGGACTTGCAACCTCAAGAGTGTGGCGCAGTATCCAGCGTCAAACGATACCCGCCAACAAGTCGGGTGCGCCAGGGGGTGAGTATGTTTCGGTTAGTTTTCAGACGCAGTTTGCAGGCCCTCGCGTTGATGTGGCCAGTATACATTATGAATTAATCAGTTTTCATGCCGATGCTGACGGGGTATGGCGCTTGGCAGGATATTATATTCAATAAGGTGAGTTCGTTTGTGTGCTAAAACCGTTCATTAACTTAGTTAACTTATACACCTAAAAAAACGCGCCTTCTATTAGGACGCGTTTTAATGAAGTAATTTTGATCATTAAATGGCTAAGATTAGAGGCCGGGTGGTGTTAAACCTGGGCCTTGTACCATAATGGCTTGCGCCGGCATAGGGGCATCAAAGCCGGCAGTCATTAAAGTTTCACGAATCACGCGATTGGTATCAAAATACACTTGCCAATAATGGTTATTGTGCGCAAAGGGACGTACAGCGAGCACCGGACCCAACAGGTTAAATTCTAAAATTTCAATTTCAGGGGCCGGGGTTGCCATTACGTTAGGTATCCGTTTTACAGCTTCACTAAGCAAGCGTGCGGCAGCGGCGGGGTCAGTCGTACTGGCCAATTGCGCTTTTAATTCTACACGGCGAAAAGGATTGGTCGTATAGTTCTGAATATTATCGGCAAATATTTTGTTATTACCCACAATATTAACGACGTTATCCGGCGAATCGATAGTGGTCGCAAACAGACCAATCTCCGTCACCGTACCCGTAACGCCGCCTGCCGTGATAAAATCACCGGTTTTAAAGGGCCGTAAAATAATTAAAAATACGCCTGCCGCAAAATTGGACAGTAGCCCGGACCAAGCCATGCCAATTGCTACACCTGCCGCCGCTAGAACGGCCGCAAAGGTCGTGGTTTGTATACCAAAGAAGCCTAAAATGCCGATGACCAGCAATACGGTTAAAGTAATGTTTAAAATGGATAACCCATAGCGCGTTAACGTGGGGTCAATGTGACGCATGACTAAGGTACGGCGCAGCAGATTAACAGCAAAGTTGATTAAATAACGCCCAACTATCCATAACACAATAGCAGTCAGTAATTTTACTGCACCTGCGGTCAGTAATGACATGATTGTATCGGAGTTCCAGCTAAAATGGCTTAAATTGGTACCGGTTTGCTGAATGGCAGAACTAGTCGCTGCTGTGGTTGCGGTGGTTAATGCAGACGCTGTATCGGCTGGTGTAGGCATGGAAGTCCCCCAATGTGCAAAAAAGGAATAGTGCATCTAGAGTACTTGATTTGACAATAAAAAACCACCGCTTACGGTGGTTTTTTAGATAAACAGCACATGAACTAGATAACCTTCGACAAGGCCTACTGAAGAGTGACTTAAACCGCCTGATCAAGCGATTGTTCTAACGCATCATGGCAGGCTAGAATCTCTGCCGGCACATGGTCGCCTAAACGTTCAAACAGCGCCTGATGATAATCGAGTTCGCGGTGCCATTCTTGGGCATTTAAACGGGTGACTTCTTCAAACTGCGACTTAGTGAAGTCAAGGCCTTGCCAGTGCAAATCCTCATAAGCAGGAACCAGCCCGGCAATACTGGGCGTGGCATTGGCTCGCCCTTCGCATCGGTCAATCATCCATTCTAGCACACGCATGTTTTGTCCAAATCCGGGCCAAACAAACTTGCCATCAGCGTCGCGACGGAACCAGTTAACCTGAAAAATACGCGGCATAGCAATGCCGTTAGCTTTAGCATCGGCTTCTAATCGTTCACCGATTTTTAACCAATGTTTAAAGTAATCGCCCATGTTGTAACCACAAAATGGCAGCATCGCAAACGGGTCACTCCGCACAACGCCTTGCTGCCCGGCTGCGGCTGCAGTAGTTTCGCTACCCATGGTGGCTGCTTTATAAACACCATTGACCCAATCAGGCGCTTCTGAAACAAGCGGCATCGTATCGGCACGGCGACCACCAAAAATAAACGCAGAAATGGGTACACCGGCCGGATTTTCCCAATCGGCATCAATACTGGGGCATTGAGCTGCCGATACGGTGAAACGTGCATTCGGATGCGCAGCTTTACGACCACAATCAGGAGTCCAGTCCTGTCCGGTCCAATCAATTAAATGTGAGGGCAGCTCTTTACTCATGCCTTCCCACCACACATCGCCATCATCGGTAAGCGCAACATTGGTAAAGATGACCTCTTTATGCAGCGTTGCCATACAATTTGGATTGGTTTTTTCAGACGTGCCGGGGGCTACACCGAAAAAACCGGCTTCTGGATTAATGGCATATAAACGACCATCTTTATTTGGCTTAATCCATGCAATATCATCGCCAACTGTTTCGACTTTCCAGCCTTCATAGCCCGCCGGTGGAATCAACATGGCAAAATTGGTTTTACCGCAGGCTGACGGAAACGCAGCAGCCACATAATGTTTTTCACCTTTAGGGTTAGTTACGCCTAAAATCAACATATGTTCTGCTAACCAGCCTTGATCGCGCCCCATGGCAGAGGCAATACGTAGGGCCAAACATTTTTTGCCCAGTAACGCATTGCCGCCGTACCCTGAACCATACGACCAAATTTCACGGGTTTGCGGAAAATGGACGATATATTTGGTGTCATTGCTGGGCCAGGCAACGTCTGATTGACCTGCTGCCAGGGGGCTTGCAACCGTATGCACACAAGGTATAAATTCGCCATCAGTCCCTAGCACATCATAAACGGCTTTACCCATGCGCGCCATAATGCGCATGTTGACTACAACATACGGCGAATCGGTGAGTTCAACACCGATATGGGCAATCGGACTGCCCAGTGGCCCCATTGAAAACGGCACAACGTATAGTGTACGGCCTTTCATGCAGCCTTTAAACAAGCCGTTTAACGTGTGACGCATTTCGGCAGGCTCGGCCCAGTTATTGGTAGCGCCTGCATCTTCTTTTGTTTCTGAGCAAATATAGGTGCGGTCTTCAACACGGGCCACATCTGAAGGGCTTGAGCGCGCTAGATAAGAGCCGGGGCGTTTATCTTCATTGAGTTTAACTAGGGTGCCTTTACTGACCATTAAATCGAGTAAGCGTTGATTTTCGACGTCGCTGCCATCGCACCATTCAATATGGTCAGGCTGGGTTAATTCGGCAATTTGGCTTACCCATTCAATCAGTTTGGTATGACGGACAAAAGCTGGAGCGTTCACTGGGGTCATGGTGAGGCCTTTCATAAAAGTTATGGAACCTGACCGGATTGCGGGCAGGTTCCTAAAAAGTGCGCGTATTAAAGCATAAATTGTCAAACAATACTGCTTTTATTTTATAATTGAATAGGGAATATTTATTTAAAAAATGTTTAAACAGCTTAAATGATTTGTTTTTCGTTATAAAATAGTGACCAGCTCATCAAGCCGATTTCATTATCTGTTACGCTAGGCGCACGATGCCATTTAGCAAGGTTTTTGACCCTTACGTTAATCGGCAAGTGTTCTAATCGTTTAAACTTATGTTCTTCATCTAAGCCGTCAAGCGCCTGAGTATTTTATGAGCCAATCCTCTGTTGAAACCCTAGCCCCTGAGGCAGTAACAGGGTCAGAAAACCGTAAAGAAAACGCTGTGAACCGTACAATTGCTCCTATCGCTTTAGTTGCCAATGCAGGCTCTGGCCATCATCGCACCAGTACCCGGCTTATTTTAGAGACTTTAAAAGAACAATGGGAAGCGGCAGGCCGGCAGGTGTTTTTATATCTTCCAAAACATGCCAGCCACTTAAAAAAGGCGGCGCAACATGCCGTTCAGGATATGCACCAGACAGGCGGCATTGTAGTGGCAGCCGGTGGCGATGGTACCATTAACACGGTTGCGCAAGCTCTGATTGATAAAAAAGCCACATGTCCAATGGGCATTATTCCCATGGGAACCTTTAACTATGTAGCGCGAGCCTTAAATATTCCGCTTGAACCTGAAGAGGCAGGCCGTCTGATTCTTAATGCCGACCTTAAAGCCATTCACGTGGGCAAGGTGAATCAGGTCATTTATTTAAATAATGCGTCCATTGGTCTGTATCCGCATTTAATTGAAGAGCGCGAAAAAGACCAAAAATACCTGGGACGTTTTCGCAGTACGGCATGGATTTCAGGGTTATTGACCCTGTTAAGTCATCACGAGAGTTTGAATTTAACGCTGCATATTGAAGGCGATGAACATACACCACCCAATGACAATGCCACCACGTATATTCCTAAACGCCATACTCAGCTTGAAACGCCGATTGTATTTTTTGGCAATAATCCTTTACAGCTACAGGATATGCATTTAAGTTTGTCGCATTGTGCAGAACAAGGTAAATTAGCCGGAGTTGCGGTTAAACCGATTGGTCGTTTTGCTACGCTGGCATTATTGGCAAAATTACAGCTAGGGACTTTTGAGCAGGCACCTGAAGTGGAAACCTTTTGTGCCGAAAAAATTCAAATCCGCACGCATAAAGCCAGGCTCAAACTGGCTATTGATGGGGAAGTGTCAACTCTTAAAACACCCTTGAATTTTAGCGTGCTTCCCAATGCCATAACTCTGTTGGTGCCCTATGTTACTGCATCTGTCTGATTTACATTTTGGCACTGAACAGCCCGAAGCCTGTCGTGGTATTCAAGAATTATGTGCTCGATTAAGCCCAGAGGGAGTGGTGGTTAGTGGCGATTTGACCCAGCGTGCAAAACCTCAAGAGTTTGCAGCAGCGCGTAAGTTTTTAGAGAGTTTAAACGTGCCTTATATTGTGGTGCCGGGGAATCACGATATTCCGTTATTTGATGTAGTACGCCGAGCCGTTTCACCATTTTATTATTTTAAAAAATATTTTGGTGAAGTCGAAACATCGCTCGAAACATCGCATTTTTTTATTACGACGGTTAATACGATTCGGCCGTTACGCCATACGCAAGGCACTATAACGCTTGCACAAATTGAACGCACAGCCAGCCTGTTGACACAAGCGCGGGCCGATAAATGTAAACTGGTGGTATCGCACCAGCCGTTTGGAATACGCCGCCCTAGCGATAAACATGATGTGCCGCGCCATATGCCTGAAGCCGTTCGACAATGGGCCAAAGCGGGTGCTACGCTTTTTTTGCATGGGCATTTTCATGCATCAGCCGTGTTTGATTTAAAGCAATCGTTCGGCTTAAACGTGGCGCAGCCTGTCTTAGATGTGCAAGTGGGAACCAGTTTGTCGCATCGTTTACGGCATGATTTTCCTAATATGGCAAACGTTATTCACCCCGATTTAACCATTGAACGTTATGATTTTAAAACCGAACACATGGCATTTATGACTCAAGGCGTTGTTCCGGTTCAATTAAGCTTGGTTTGATGATTCATTAAGGTTCTGACAGGTGAATTTTAGGACGTGACAGGGTTTTTAAGTCGTGTGGATAATCAATATAACCTGACTTAAAAGATTTAAAATTGCCTAAAAATTATACAAAAGAGATTTTTTTTATCATTTTGCCCTTGAAGCCAAACGAAACAGCCCCACTCAAGGAGCAACAATCAACGTGTAGGCCGTTTACCAAAAATAGCGTTATGAGGGTTTATAACGTGTTTGCTGGATAAAACGGGTCTGCCTTTTTTAACTGGAGCCTTATAGATGAATATTCGTCCTTTACATGATCGTGTTGTTGTTCGCCGTGTTGAAGAAGAAACCAAAACCGCAGGCGGCATTTTGTTGCCCGGTTCTGCGGCCGAAAAACCTGCTCAAGGTGAAGTTTTAGCCGTGGGTAATGGTCAAATCAACGAGCAAGGCAGCGTACGCCCATTGGATATTAAAGTGGGTGATAAAGTATTATTTGGGCAATATGCCGGCTCTACCGTTAAACTGAACGGTGAGGAATATCTCATTATGAAAGAATCTGACGTATTGGGCATTATTGAAGGTTAATCACACCTCTTAACGCTTCACAATGCAGTACGTTTATTTAAAACTTAGTTTTAATCTGACTATCATTTAAATTCAATTGGAGCTTATCATGGCTAAAGACGTAAAATTTGGCGATTCAGCCCGTGCCAAAATGATCATCGGCGTTAACGTATTGGCCGATGCGGTCAAAGTAACGCTAGGCCCTAAAGGTCGTAACGTGGTCATTGATAAATCGTATGGTTCACCGCACATCACCAAAGACGGCGTGACTGTGGCTAAAGAAATTGAGTTAAAAGATAAATTTGAAAATATGGGCGCGCAATTAGTGCGTGAAGTCGCCAGTAAGACGGCTGACATCGCAGGCGATGGCACTACAACGGCTACTGTTTTGGCACAATCAATATTAAATGAAGGCATGAAAGCCGTTGCAGCCGGCATGAATCCCATGGATTTAAAACGCGGCATTGACCAGGCGGTACGCCGTGCAGTTGCCGAAATCAAGAATATTTCGACCCCTGCAAGCGACAATAAAGCCATTGAGCAAGTGGGTTCGATTTCTGCCAACAGCGATACCACTATCGGTAAATTGATTGCTGAAGCGATGAGCAAAGTCGGTAAAGAAGGCGTCATTACCGTTGAAGAAGGCTCGGGCTTTGAAGATACATTAGACGTAGTCGAAGGGATGCAGTTTGACCGCGGTTACATTAGCCCGTATTTTGGCAATAAACCCGATACGTTGACGGCTGAATTAGATAATCCGTTGATTTTATTGGTGGATAAAAAAATCAGCAATATCCGTGAAATGATTACCGTGCTCGAAGCAGTGGCAAAAACCGGCAAGCCTTTGTTAATCATTGCCGAAGACATTGAAGGCGAGGCTCTGGCTACTTTAGTGATCAATAATATGCGCGGCGTGTTAAAAGTATGTGCGGTTAAAGCACCCGGTTTTGGTGATCGCCGTAAAGCCATGCTACAAGATATTGCAACCTTAACCGGTGGTCAGGTCGTCAGCGAAGAAGTGGGTATGAGTCTGGAAACGGCCACACTGCAAGACTTGGGTACAGCACGTAAAGTAACTGTTGGCAAAGAAAATACCGTGATTGTTGATGGAGCCGGTAAAGCTGACGATATCGCCAATCGCGTTGCGACCATTCGTCATCAAATCGAAGAAGCCACCAGCGATTACGATAAGGAAAAATTGCAAGAACGCGTGGCCAAATTGGCGGGCGGTGTTGCGGTGATTAAAGTGGGTGCTGCTACCGAAGTCGAAATGAAAGAGAAAAAAGACCGTGTGGACGATGCGTTACATGCTACTCGTGCTGCGGTTGAAGAAGGCGTAGTTGCAGGCGGTGGAGTTGCCTTAGTGCGTGCTTTACAAGCGTTACATGATTTAAAAGGCGCCAATGATGACCAAACTGCGGGTATCAATATTTTACGCCGTGCCATGGAATCCCCATTGCGTCAAATCGTAAGTAATGCCGGTGAAGAGGCCTCTGTAGTTGTCAATGCCGTCAAAAATGGCACAGGCAACTACGGCTATAATGCAGCGAGTGGCGAATACGGCGACATGTTGGAAATGGGCATTTTGGACCCGGCCAAAGTGACCCGTTCAGCCCTGGAAAATGCTGCATCGGTTGCCGGTTTAATGCTGACCACTGAAGCCATGATTACCGAAATGCCTGAAGAAAAAGGCCCTGCAATGCCTGATATGGGCGGCGGCATGGGTGGTATGGGCGGCATGATGTAATCTTTTGAGTTAAATTAGAGGTTATATAAAAACGCGTCTTTGAGATAAAGGCGCGTTTTCTATATGCATAATTTTTATAAGAATAGCGTTTTTCTAAATGATTTAAGATAAGTTAAAGAACAACGGGTGCCCACAGCCCGACATCACACATTCTAATAATAAATTCCAAGGATTTTCAGTGCTAAACCCTTTACTCGCTTCATCGGTGCGGCGCAGTAAATCGGGCCAGGTTGCCATAATATCCGGGTTCAAACGGCGTAAGGCTTGCGTATACAGGGCTTGGCGCTGACTCCAGATGCCTAGCTGTTCGGCCGCATAAGGCTGCTCGCTTAATTGCAATAATAATTTCATTTCACGTGAAATGGCCCATAAAATCAGCGCTACGGGTTCGTCGGATTCTTGCAAAAAATTTAAAATTTCAATAGCATGTGATGCCTGACCGCGTAATAACGCGTCCCCTAAATCAAAAGAACTAAAGCGCGACTGCTCAATTAAAGCAGGCTTTAACTGAACTAATGTGATGGGCGCGGCCGTATCACAAAGCGCGGTCAAACGCAATAAAACCTGTTGCGCGGCCAATAAATTATGGTGGGTCTGTGCAAACAGTTCTCGCCATGCGTCCGGCGTTAACACGATATGCATGGTTTCGGCTAGTTTCTGAATCAATTGATGGCGTTCGCGTTCACTGGCAATACCTAAATTGACCAAAATGGCCTGATCTTGCGCCCATTTAAAAAATTTGGTTTTAAGCGCAGCGCTATCTTGTTTGGGCATCACGACCACGAGCATGTTTTGCTGTGCGTGTTGATTAAACTGTTCTAACTGCTGCAACGTGTCAGCTGTCGGTTTCGCATTGCCTTGTAATACCAGGGCGGTTGCTTGTGCAAATAACGATTGATTATTTAACGAATCCAAGGCCGTTAACCAGTCATCAGCTATATTTAAATCAAGCCGTAAGCGTTCAATACCTTGCTTTTGCCAATAATGGCGTAATTTGCTTAAAATTTGCTCGGTTAATAATGGTTCATCGCCTTGTAAAATCCAAACGCCATGCCGCTGCCCGATCTGTTTTAACGCGCCATTAAAGTCAAGTTTCATAACGGATTAAGGCGCAGGCTGCATTTGTAGGGGTAAATGGCCAATTTGACCCAATTGTCGCATAATCTGTCCGGCCATATCGTCATACAGTTGAGCGGTCAGTAGCGTCTCTTCCTGGCTATCAACGTTAATCGACGCCAAATTACGCTGATAACTGCGCCGTGCCCATAGAGTTCGAGGGGTGAGTAATGTTTGACCTTGCGCATCGGTCACATCAAAGGTCACCATCAAGCCCAGTTCAACCTCGGTTAATCGACCATTAAGCACGTGGTATTGTGGAATAAAATGCAGTAATCGCACATGAACCGCATCGGACGCTGCATTGCGTTCACTGACATCAATATGTAAATCGGATAATTGAGCCATTAACAGGGCTTGCAGACGTTGGGCTTTGGCTATATTAAAGCCATCTAATTCAATATGTCGCATTTGCGGCGCAAACTTGGCATCGCTGCGTAAATGAAAACCACAAGCCGTTAACGTCATTAAACACAGGATGGGCAATAAAAATTTTTTGGGCATCACGTTATCCTATGGGTTTTATAAATATAAAGGGCCGCGCAAGGTGATAACGAGCCCAACCCTGATTTAAACCACGAAATTAACCAATTTTCCTTTAACAACGATTTCCTTTTTAATCGGCTGCGCTAAAAAGCTTTGAATTTCGGGCAATTGACGCGCTTGCGCCAATAATTCAGCATCGTTTATGTCTAGACTCACATCGATTTTAGCGCGCAATTTACCATTAACTTGCACGACAATGACTTGCGTATGCTTGGTTAATGCGTTCGCGTCTACCTTAGGGTAGTGCATCGTGACAGCATCGATATTAAATGCACTCAATAAACTTTGTGCCATATGCGGGGCAAACGGCGCCAGCATAATCAACATATTGATTAAACTTTCTTCCGCCACGGCCAATGCTTGCGGGTCTCTCTGGGGTTCAAACCGGGTAAGCGTATTGAGCAGTTCCATCAGTGCGGCAATGGCCGTATTAAATGATTGACGTTCACCAATATCGCCCGCTACCTTGCCCAACGTTTCATGTACTTTACGGCGTACGTCCTGACAGTCTATAGTTAAAGCAGCGCCGCTTAAACCTTGGACATCTAAGGCGTAGTCAATGGTGGCACGTTGCTCTAAATGCTGCTGCACCCTTTTCCAGAGCCGTTTTAAAAACCGGTGCGAGCCTTCCATACCTTCATCGGACCAAATGAGCGATTGGTCGGGCGGAGCGGCAAACATCATAAAAACGCGGGCAGTATCGGCGCCATACTGGTCAATAATTGATTGCGGGTCAATGCCGTTGTTTTTGGATTTCGACATTTTGGTTAAGCCGCTTATGGTGACAGGTTGCCCGTCTGCCCTGGCATGTGCGGCCAAAATGCGTCCGCGTTCGTCTTTTTCTAAAGCGACCTCATTTAGATTGAGCCATTCGGTGTGGCCGCGCTCATCAGTACGGCTAAAGGTTTCGGCCAGTACCATGCCTTGCGTCAACAGTCGTTTAAAGGGCTCATTGCCGGTCACTACGCCGGTATCGCGCATTAATTTATGAAAAAAGCGTGCATACAATAAATGCAAAATGGCATGTTCTACGCCGCCGACGTACTGGTCGACCGGCAACCATGCAGATGCAGCTTGTGGCTTAACCATACCGCCCTGAAACTCGGGGGATGCAAAACGGGCATAATACCAGCTTGATTCGACAAAGGTATCAAAGGTATCGGTTTCGCGTCGTGCGGCCTGTCCACATTGCGGGCAAGTCGTTTCATAAAAATCGGGTAAGTGCACCAACGGATTGCCACTGCCATCAGGGACCACATCGGTCGGCAAAATGACGGGTAAATCATGCTCAGGCACCGGCACCGCGCCACAACCCGGACAGTTAATCATGGGAATCGGGCAACCCCAGTAGCGTTGCCGCGACACGCCCCAGTCACGTAGCCGAAATTGTACTTTTTCCTGTGCGTATTGCTGCTGTTGCAGTTGTTGCAAAATGGCCTGATACGCCTGTTCTTGTGTCAATCCGTTAAACGTTCCGCTATTGATTAACGTTCCGGCCCCTGTAAAGGCGGCTCGCCTTGTATCAAAATCGGCAGGCGCGCTAATCACTGGCTGAATCGGCAAACCGTACTTTTGGGCAAATTCAAAATCGCGCGTATCGTGGGCAGGCACCGCCATAACGGCACCCGAACCGTAGTTCATCAACACATAACTGGCAATCCATACCGGAATTTGCGCGCCCGTAATAGGGTGCTGCACATATAACCCCGTTGCCATGCCTTTTTTCTCGGCGGTGGCCTGGTCGGCTTCTGCTACTGACCCCAGACGACATTCCTCGATAAAATCAGCCAATTGCGTCCGATTTTGAGCGTTTTGTTGTTCAGCCAATTGCATCGCCCACGGGTGTTCAGCCGCAATTGCCACATAACTAACGCCCATCAGGGTATCGGGCCGGGTGGTAAACACCGTTAAACCGGCATTGTGGGTAATGCTGAGCGTTTGAGTGTCTTGACCACTGGGAAAGGTAATTTCCAAACCGGACGAGCGCCCAATCCAGTTGCGCTGCATCGCTAAAACATGCTCGGGCCAACCGCCTTGTCCGGTGTCTTTAAGGCTGTCTAAATCATCAAGTAATTCTTGTGCATAATCGGTAATGCGAAAATAATACATCGGAATATCGCGTTTTTCGACCAATGCTCCCGAACGCCAGCCGCGTCCGTCAATCACCTGTTCATTGGCCAAAACCGTCTGGTCGACTGGGTCCCAGTTAACGGTCGACTGTTTGCGGTATACCAGACCCTTTTTATAAAGCTGTACAAATAACCACTGTTCCCAGCGATAATATTCGGGAGTACAGGTGGCAAATTCACGTGACCAATCAATCGCCAACCCTAACGATTTTAACTGTGCGCGCATGTAATCGATATTTTGAAAGGTCCATTTGGCCGGTGCTACTTTATGCGCAATCGCTGCATTTTCAGCCGGTAAACCAAACGCGTCCCAGCCCATCGGCTGCATCACCGTTTCACCCTGCATGCGGTAAAACCGACTTAATACGTCACCGATGGTGTAGTTACGCACATGGCCCATATGCAGTTTGCCCGAGGGATAGGGAAACATGGATAAAATATAGCGTTTAGGGCCGGTTGGAGTATTGGGGACCTTAAAGGATTCACGGGTTTGCCAATCGGCTTGTACCAGCGGCTCAAGTGCTTGCGGATTATAATCGGGCTGCTGCGCTAAAAATACCAAAGAGCCTGCGGTTATAGAGGGCGGCTCGGCGATAACGTCTGGAGAAATAGGCGATTGATTCATTATATAGGGCTACACAAAACAAAGAAAAATAAAGCTCACAGCATAGCGCAAAACGGCTAAACTGGGTATGGTTTTAAAGGGTTTTTTGTTGTTGAGGCGGCGAGGCTACAATCAACCAAGCCTAGCGATATGGTAGAAGCCGGTTCATTCTATGACTGACAAATAAAATGCAAGCAAGGGCAGCTTACTATTTATCTATTTATCCGTTTATCTATATGCAATAAACGGCCCCTTTAATAAATCCTTAAGCCTTAATGTCGAACCGATTGCGTCGAGCTACCACTGGGTAAAACGGCATTGTTATTCATGCCATTGGCGTTATTATTAACGGTCGGGGTTAAGGTAGCGTTATTATTCTGTGCAGGCAAATGACGCTGCCCATTGTCAGTCATTGCAGCATTAGCAGGGGTATTTTGGGCTGGATTAGTAACTGGATTAGCCGGTTGCGTGGCAGGCTGCTGGGCTTGACCCGACTGGGAAGCGCCTGACGTTACAGGGGCAGTGCCGGTCATACGGCTTACTTGCGTGGGCGTGTACGTGTTGACCTTGACCACAGCTTTTTTGCGTACTTTAACATTCGGCGGCGGCAGTTCGGTGTAGTGTGTTGAACCTTGCGCATCAACCCATTTATAATATTTGGTTTCGGCATGGGCGGGCGTTAAAGCCAGTGTTCCGATGACGGCCAACGTACTGATGGTCGGTACACGTAAACGTCCGTAAAATGATGAAACTTTAATCATACCGCAATCCTTTTTTTAATAAGTCAGTTTAATGAGCAGGTTTAATCAGTCAATCGTTACTTTTACATATCTTCAGAAAAAAAACCAGCATTTGCACAGAAAATATACGATAGTTCTTGACACTGTGCAGCAGACGTTTAAAAATACTCGGTCTCTGTTTTGGCTTAAATTAGTACGAGTTTTGGCAGCAATCACCCTTTGCTGCCCAAAGGCGCATTACCCGTCCGCATATGAGGCTTTACCCGGCTTTACATGATGCAATTAGGCATATACATAACGTTTCCCGCTAGTTTTTTAACCAAAAAATAAATGGACTGGTGCGTTTATCTATAACAAACCAGGCGTTATGTTACGGCATACGGTTTATTTTAGGCCGACAGATGAACATTTTAGCCTTGAATCTATAAACCAAACCGGGTTAAACGTCCCGCTTTGGTCGTATTGTATGCGACAATAGGCCAGAGTTACAGTTGAATAATAGAGGCTAGGCGTTAACGTTTTTTAGGGTGACTATTGTGGAAATGTTATCAGGCGGAGAAATGCTGATTCGGGCGCTGGCCGATGAAGGCGTTGAGTATATTTTTGGGTATCCGGGCGGCGCTGTGCTGCATATTTATGATGCCATTTTTCAGCAAGATAAAGTCGAACACGTGTTGGTACGCCATGAACAGGCCGCAGGTCATATGGCCGATTGCTGGTCACGCGTGACTGGTAAAACCGGCGTATGTTTAGTGACGTCGGGCCCGGGGGCTACCAACACGGTTACCCCGATTGCAACTGCTTATATGGATTCGATTCCGATGGTGGTTATATCGGGGCAGGTGGCAACACATATGATTGGCGAAGATGCCTTCCAGGAAACCGATATGGTCGGCGTATCGCGGCCTATCGTTAAACATAGTTTTCAGATTCGCCACGCCAGCGAGATTCCGGCTGTGGTCAAAAAGGCCTTTTATATTGCCTCAACGGGCCGTCCGGGGCCTGTGGTGATTGATATTCCCAAAGACTGTACCAATCCGGCTGAAAAATTTGCCTACGAATACCCCGAAAAGGTGCGTATGCGTTCGTATCAACCCCCGACCAAAGGCCATAGCGGTCAAATTCGTAAAGCCATTGATGAACTGATGACGGCCAAACGTCCGGTTATTTATTCAGGCGGCGGGGTTATTCAGGGCAATGCATCGGCGTTACTGACCGAACTGGCCCATTATTTAAACTATCCCGTAACCAATACGTTAATGGGATTGGGCGCGTTTCCGGGCACGGATAAACAGTTTTTGGGTATGCTCGGCATGCATGGCACCTATGAAGCCAATATGTCGATGCACCATGCCGATGTCATTTTGGCCATCGGTGCACGCTTTGATGACCGCGTGACCAACAGTCCGGCACATTTTGCGCCTGATGCACGTATTATCCATATTGATATTGACCCGGCCAACATTGCCAAAACCATCGCCACGCATATTCCGATTGTTGGTGCAACCGAACCGGTCTTAACTGAAATGTTGAACCAAATCAGGCAGTTAGATGCCAAACCGCAGTATCCTGAAGCCCTTAAAGAATGGTGGGAACGTATTGAAGCGTGGCGTAAATATCACGGCTTACGCTATAGCCCGGCTGACGACAACGGTCTTAAACCGCAACAGGTGGTTGAAGCCCTGTTTCGGGTGACCAACGGCAAGGCAATTATTACCTCGGACGTGGGCCAGCACCAGATGTTTGCGGCGCTGTATTATCCGTTTGATGAGCCGCGTCAATGGATTAACTCGGGCGGTCTCGGAACCATGGGGGTCGGCTTGCCGTATGCAATGGCGGCTAAACTGGCATTTCCCGAGCGCGATGTGGTCTGCGTTACGGGTGAAGCGTCGATTCAGATGTGTATTCAGGAATTATCGACCTGTACGCAGTATAATTTGCCAGTGAAAATTTTGTGCCTCAACAATCGTTCGCTTGGTATGGTGCGCCAATGGCAAGATATGCAGTATGAAGGGCGTCATTCCAATTCATACATGGACTCGTTGCCCGATTTTACCCGTTTGATGGAAGCTTATGGTCATACGGGGATTGAAATTCATCATGCCGATGAGCTTGAGGAAAAACTTCGGCAGGCAATGGCCATCACCGATAAAGCCGTGTTTATCAATGCCTATGTAGATGCCAAAGAGCATGTGTATCCGATGCTGATTGCAGGCCAGTCGATGCGCGATATGTGGCTACGTAAAGGAGAGCGAACCTGATGCGCCGTATTATTTCTGTATTGGTTGAAAATGAGGCGGGCGCATTGTCACGTGTGGTGGGACTGTTTTCGCAGCGTGGTTACAACATCGAAACCTTAAATGTGGCCCCGACCGAAGATGCAACCCTGTCGCGCTTGACCCTGACGACGCACGGCAACGAACATAAAATCGAGCAAATCACCAAACAGCTTAACAAGCTGGTGGAAGTGGTCAAAGTAGTCGATTTGTCGGAAGGTGCGCACATTGAACGCGAACTGATGCTGATTAAAATTAAAGCAGCAGGACCAGCACGGGCTGAAGTGGTGCGCACGGTGGATATTTTTCGCGCGCAAATTGTCGATGTAACGCCTGCAACTTACACCGTTCAAATTGCGGGAACGACTGAGAAACTGGACGGTTTTATTGAAGCATTAAGCGAAAGTACCATTTTGGAAGTGGTGCGGTCGGGTGTGTCGGGCATCGCGCGCGGAGATAAGGTGCTGACGGTTTAACACTGGTTTTGGCTATACGTTTAGGTCTGGCATTTGGAACCATTCAGATTGAGGTTTAGAGCACGCCCGGCGTCAACTGGTTTAAACGGCGGGCGCAACAATTGCTTATTTTATGCACACATTGGAGATTATTGCATGAATATTTTTTATGATAAAGACGCGGACTTATCCATTATTCAGGGCAAGAAAGTGGCCATTATCGGCTATGGTTCGCAAGGTCATGCACATGCCTTAAACTTAAAAGATTCTGGCGTTGATGTGACCGTCGGCCTGCGTAAAGATTCGCCCTCGTGGAAAAAGGCCGAAAATGCCGGTTTAAACGTGGCTGAAGTTAAAGATGCGGTTAAAGCGGCCGATGTCGTCATGATTTTAACCCCTGACGAATTTCAATCGCGTTTATACCGTGACGAAATCGAGCCAAATTTAAAACAGGGCGGAACGCTAGCATTTGCGCATGGTTTTGCCGTGCATTATAACCAGGTGGTGCCCCGCAAGGATTTAGACGTGATTATGGTGGCTCCAAAAGCGCCGGGTCATACGGTGCGTTCCGAGTTTGTGCGTGGTAGCGGTGTGCCCGATTTAATCGCCATTTATCAAGATGCCTCTGGAACTGCGCGTGATGTCGCATTGTCGTATGCGTCAGGGGTAGGCGGTGGCCGTACTGGTATCATTCAAACCACGTTTAAAGATGAAACCGAAACCGATTTATTTGGTGAGCAAGCCGTATTATGCGGTGGCGCGGTTGAATTGGTGAAAATGGGCTTTGAAACCCTGGTGGAAGCTGGTTATGCGCCCGAAATGGCTTATTTTGAGTGTCTGCATGAATTAAAACTGATTGTCGATTTAATGTTTGAAGGCGGGATTGCCGACATGAATTATTCGATTTCAAACAATGCGGAATACGGCGAATACGTGACCGGCCCTGAAGTCATTAACGAGCACTCACGCGAAGCTATGCGCAATGCTTTAAAACGCATTCAGTCGGGTGAATATGCCAAAATGTTTATCAGTGAAGGCGCGTCAAACTATCCGTCGATGACTGCACGCCGTCGCAACAATGCAGCCCATGGCATTGAAGTCACGGGGAATAAATTGCGCTCGATGATGCCATGGATTCAGGCCAATAAAATCATCGACAAAGATAAAAACTAGGCGTTAATCGACCCTTATCATTAAGTTAAAAGGCCTCACTTTGGTGGGGTTTTTTTATGGGAGCAAACAGGTTGAAAGCGGTCTGTTTTGCAGAGTTGGTTTAGCGGGGTTGATATAAATTACTAGGAAATATATTATAGAGGTTGTATTAGAGGGTGTCCCCAATTGGGCGGTTATGCCTTAAATGGCCTAAAACGGGCTAAACTTTGTCAAACTACGTTAAATATCTTGTAAATACTCTAATATTTCCTGCGGTATTTGCCTTGTTTGCTTCAAAACTTGTCATCGTTTGAATCATATTTCCCAAATGAGGTCACACCCTAAATGATTTAAAAAATTAATTTTCTGCTAGAAAAAACAGATAAGAATTGTTGGGTTCACAAGTTTAAGAAAATAACCAAAAGCTATGAAGCCTTAACAACGGTAAGCGAGATAAACAATCATAGAAGAGAATGACTGCATATATATGGAAGAATAGTTTTTTTCAGATTTAATTTGTATAAAGATAACAAATTGTTATATAATGAGAATAATGAACTGGATTTTTTAAGAAGAAAATCATTTGAAGAAATAAGGGAAATTTTATAACGGGCTAGTTCAAAAGTCCCCCATGCCAATAGTCCCACCAACGCGATAAACTCTAACAGCTTCAGTATACAAGGCAAACCCGCCATTATCATCGACACCCCCAAATTAAATAAAACATAACCAGGCGAATATCGTGTTGCTAAATCTAAAATCCTAAAACTGCTAATCCTTGGTATACCAGCGCTGAATCCCCAGACGATTAAGCGCCGGTCGTGTTTCAGGCGTAGGTATCCAATGCTTATGATCGGCCGTCGCCCGCAACAAAAATTCGAGCAAACTCCAATGGCGACGCAATACACGGCGCAAACGGTGCGGCAAAACAGGGTGAAACAGGCCTAAACGGTTAAAAATTTGTCGCGGATTTTTACGTAACCATAACCACGAGCCGATTTCCAGGGTAAAGGGCAATAATAACGGCCCTTTGTCCATGCGCGCAGTATCGTACAAATGGTCCCATAAATCGCCATGTGTCGTATAGCTTAGACTTTGTGGCTCAATCGTATAAAAATCATGTAAAGGATAACTGCCATTAAACAAATCGCATAGGGCCACGGCTTCTGCCAAATGCGCGGGCGGCTGACGATGCGCAGCATAGGGAAACCATAACCTGTCATGTGTCCCAAAGCCCGAATGCAAGTCCATGGCCAGCACAAAATTAGCGGTTTGGCGCGTATGCTGCATGACCTTAATAATGGCTTGGTTTTCTAGAGTTAACGTGCTGCCTCGGTACCAGGGCAGTTTGGGCGATACGGTTTGACCGGCAAGGGGCCATAGTCGCAGTCCACGGGCGCGCATTGGCGAGTTGCGCATTAAATCGATGCCCTCGGCATTGGCGCGGGTTGAATGCTCAAGCCCGGTTACGTTGACCAAAGGCAACATGACAATGCGTACCCGTTCAAACAGGGCCTGTAAACCACTGTCCCATGTCAGGCGCGCTAAAAGATGCTCAAGCCACGCCAATAAAATTTGGCTGCCGATAGCTTCATTCCCATGAATGCCGCCAACCAGAAACAACACCGGAATATCAGGCCCTTGCTGGCCGACCTCGATTTTATATAACGGCAACCCGTCAATGTACTGTAACACTTCATGGTTAAGCGCCCGATGTTCAAGCAGGCGTTCGAGTTGTTCGAGTTCAGGCAAACGGCAGGCAGTATCAGCAGGCATCAACGATTCCATTCAAAGGGTGTATATCGGTAAAATACGCTAAAATATATAAGGTTTAAAATCCGTTATTGATATAATAAGCCTATTATGGCGCGATCCTTGCTACTGTTTATACTGAAGTTTTAAAAAATCTACTATAGCGTACCTTTTAATGCCAGTATGATTTTTTTATATGACCGCCAGATGAATGGCGCACAACCGCGTGAACTCGTGTATGATGATCCTTTAAAAATGATTTAAACATGAGCCAAATTTTTAGGAGGCTAGGACTTCATGGCAACTCCCCGTTTGGCCCGTTTTGTATGTCCCGAAGGCAATGCGACGACCGATAAAAAGCTTGAAAAGCAGTATATTTCTCAATTAAAGCGCGATATTGAACAATTTCGCCATGACCATTTTCCGCCCGAATCATTACGTCAAATACAGGATTTACCGATTTTTGCCAGTACGCCTGCACAAGTCGAACACGTCATTAAACAATGGCAGCCGTTATTTGACCGGGCCTATAGCTTTTATCCCGATACGCGCATTGGTCCCGATGCGCCGCCATTGCCCTCTACCTTGGGATTGCCGTTAATCGTGCAGCATGTTGAACGCCTGCATTTAACCCGAACCCATGCCAAAGAATCCAAAACCTTCGGAGCAGTGGGACCTTTAATTGAACGGTGTGGCCCATTTACCGATGCCGAACAATGGGCGCTCCATCAGTGGATTGGTGAACATCCAACCGGTAAGTTTGTGGCGCATCGGGCGTTTATCGACCTGCGGGCCTATGTTTTTCGGCGCAATATTCATACTCAAGAGGCGATACCGCCAGAACGTGTACGGTTTTATCGAACCGGATTAATTTTAGCGACCTTGCCGGGCTTTGAAGTGCTGGATAGCCGCCAAACGCCACGTAAACAGCGCTCCGATGCCTATAAAGACCCACTGGCGTTTAACGAGGTTTGGCAGGTATATGGCCGTACTGATAGCGATTTAATCGAGGTTACGGACGAAGTGACTGAGTAAGTAAGCCTCTATAACCAGGCCTATGTAACAATGTACATTAAAATGATGAATAACCTTTGGATGTTTCATGACTGAGCTGTTTAGCACGTTTTTTAATAGTTTAATTCCCCAGGCGCCCCTGTCGCCGTTGATGCAAGCGACCATATTTTTAGGCATGGCCATTTTAGTGGTGCCGTTCGGGCAGCGATTAGGTTTAGCCAGCGTGCTGGGTTATTTGTTGTGCGGCATTATTTTGGGTCCACATGCGGTATCGATTGTGGCTAATGGTGAGCCGGTCATGCATTTTGCCGAGTTT
>JAGLBJ010000017.1 GCA_018260315.1 Moraxellaceae bacterium
ATCTAAAATGGCCATGAAGTTACCAAATACCATGGCACCAAACACGGTCCAGGCCAGTCCGGGACTTACTTGCATATATTTCTATCCTAAAACCAACGCCCAACCGGCAAATGCACTGTTTTAATCAGAATTACGCTTTAATCCTGATATAAACTTGCGGTTAGCCTGATTAAAACCAAATCTCAATTAAAACAGTCACTTATCGATAAACTATTTTATAACGCCCATACTTAGGCCAATGCCCGTTGTATTGCGGGTTTAAGACGAACTGGCTGCCTGAGCCAGCTTATCTTGTGTACCACTGCGTAAATCGACTTCCACTGTAGCCGATAAACCCGGACGCAATAAACTATCATTTTTTAAATCATCAAAATGAATACGCACCGGTAAACGCTGCACCACTTTATTAAAATTGCCCGTCGCATTGTCAGGGGGTAATAGTGAAAACTCTGCGCCCGATGCCGGAGCAAAACTTTCTACATGTCCGTGAAATTCTTGGGCCGGATAAGCATCTAAACGAATGGTTACTTTTTGACCAATACGCATTTTACCAATTTGGGTTTCTTTAAAATTAGCTTCTACATACGCACTTTGCAATGGAACAATGGCCATTAGCCGGGTTTGTGGCGTTACCCGCGAACCTAAACGAACGCCTAAACTGCCAATCGTACCAGCAATCGGCGCGACGACTTGTGAAGACGTCGCATCGACATTAACTGCATCAACATTGGCTTGAGAACTGCTTAAATCGGCCTGTAATTGCTCACGAGTGGCGCGGCTACCGGCTAATTGAGCTTTAACGGACTCTATGGCGGCTTGTGCCCGCGCAACTTGGGCTTGCGCTGCAATATACTGGGCCTGCACGGCTTCTACGCGTTGGCGCGTCGTAACACCATCTTTTAATAAAAGGGTATAACGAGCATAATCCTTCACTAAACGAGCCTCATCGGCTTTGGCAGCGACCAAACCTGCTTGAGCTTCAGCCATAGCGGCTTGCTGAACCCGTTCATTTTGGGCTTGTACATTTAGACCTGCTTCTTTTGCCCGCGTAATCGCCTGCGCCTGTGCATAACGTGCTTTTAAATCACGGTCATCAAGTTGTAATAGCATTTGCCCTGCTACAATTTTTTGATTTGCCTGGACATATAACTTGGTTACTTCGCCCGATACGCGCGGTAAAACCCAAGTGACGTCCGCTTTAACATACGCATTATCGGTTTTTTCAATATATCGATACACTGTAAAATAATAATATGCGCCATATAAGCCTAACAACGCAAACGCCAATAAAATAAACAAGGGCAACATTTTACGTTTTTTATTGACAGGCGGCACTACAGGTTCAAGGGTAACGGGCTGCGCTGCCTGGGTGGGTTGAGCCGATAGTGGTTCAGTCATGATGATAATCACTCAATAAAATTTAGCCTGTACATCACCTTAACCACTGTTATGATTAAGCCCCCAATCAAGCCTGCTATCTTAACGATAAACTGGCATTAAAACATGACTCCCAAGTCGAAAAGCTCTATTAAATCTTCTTTTTTTAACAGCTTTAAGAGGCCAATGCCAAGAGGCCAGCGTTGTTTAATGGCTGCCACACAACCGTTTAATCTCCCAATAAGGAACATTAAACATAGTCAATAACACACGTTGACCTTGTGTCTGACCTAGATTGCATGTGTCGTGGGTTAGTGGTATTGTGTACTGTACTGGACAGTACACTTGAATTTCAAGTTTATTTTGTATCTTGAGTCGTTATTTTATAGGCCAGCCCTCAGTCAGGTTCAATTTGCCTAGGGTGTGTCCTCATTTGGGAAATGTGATTAAAACGATGATAAATTTTGAGGCAAACAAGGCAAATATTGCAGGAAATAATGGAATATTTACAAGATACTTAACGCAGTTTGACAACATTTAGTCCGTTTTAGATCATTTAAGGCATAACCGCCCAATTGGGGATACACCCCAGTATTTGAACAGTTTTTTGAACGTTTAATGATTACTTTTTACATCGTATTTTCTGATGCTGGTGTAACTATAGTACTTTTTTTTAATGAACTGGATAACCCTATGACTGCGGTTCAAAAACCACCCAATAATCAAATCGAGTCGGCCCATTGCAACCATGCAATCTTAGCAGACGCACCGACCAAGCAACATTCCCCTCAGCCAAATTTAAACAAAGCAGCCTGTACCCAGCGAGGTCAGGAACGACGGCTGGCGTTGTTAAAGGCTGCCAATGATTTATTTTTAAACAGTGGATATGATGAAGTCAGTTTAGATGATATTGTGCAGCATGCAGGGGGTTCAAAAGCGGCCATCTATCAATATTTTGGCAATAAACATGGCTTGTTATTAGCGGTTATTGAAGCGCGGTGCCAATGTTTTTTTGAAACAACAGGGTTAATACAATTATCGACTTTAAAAAACTTTGACCAACAGCCTATCCGCGATGTGTTGCTTCAGCTCATGATTCGTTTATACGATGAATGTAGTCAACCCGATAATGTGGCGTTTGTCCGTTTGGTCATTAAACAATCGCAACATGACCCTCAACTTGCTGAACTGGCCCATGCAGCCGGTATACAGCGTGGTATTTTGTTATGTGCGCAAATTTTAGAACAAGCCGATATCGCTGGACAATTGACCTGCCCCAATCCACAATTATCGGCTATTATGTTACTGGGCATGCTACGGCATATGCAGTGGCGTTTAATGATGGGTTTACCGGCCTTAGAGGCCATGCTGGCAGATAGAGCATCAACATCGCTACAGCCTACGCCGTTAAAATCTGTTGAACTATTTTTAGCCCAGACGATTGATTGTTTTATAAAAGGTCATTGATTTAAGTTATCCCTTTTTTCCCCCTGGAGCTGAATTACGCTTAAATTTTCGTCTTTGTTTAGATATCATGTGATTTGTTTTATTAGCTTACCCTTGGATTAACCATTATGGCCGTACGTGTTATGCCTTTGTCTGGCGTATTAAAGACCTTAGAACTATTGAAATTAGAGCTTCCAGTCGTACTTAAAAATCGGGCGATTCCTCTTATTGTTTTAGGTAGTTTACCCTTCATTGGCTCAATGACGTATGCCCAAACGCTACAAGAAACGGTTAGTCTTGCGTTAGGCTATCAATCCGATGCGCGCATGGCTGATTTGCAAATTTTAGACCAGCAAAGCCGCCTGGCCGATGCACAAAATCAGACAGGTTTAAAACTATCGGCCACCGGTGAACTTGGAATCGGTTATGTTCAACCGGAACACGGGGCCAACTTTCCGCAACCTGGCAAACGGTATCCGGTTACCTTTGGTTTACAATTAAGCAAGCCTTTATATACCGGAGGCCGTGAGGAATTAGGCATTGAGGCAGCTCAGGCCGGCGTTGATGCAGCAGAAGCCAGCCGCGAGCAAGCGCGCTTACAGGTCCGCATGATGGCCATTAACGTACAAAGTGCCCTTGTCCGCGACCAGCTTATTTTAGAAGTCTTACAAAAAAGTCAAACCGGTTTGGATCGTGCCGTGTTTGATGCCGAAAAACGTTTTGCAGCCGGTGAAGTGACCAAAACAGATGTAGCCCAGGCCCATGCACGAAAAGCACAAGGTTTAGCATCGATTAGCCGCGCGCAAGCAACCTTGCAAGTCGACCGTACGCGTTACGCGCAATTAACTGGACAATCGCCTAGAAATATTCCCACTGTACTAAATGCGCCTAAAGTACCCAGTTTGGACACCGCTTTAAACCTTGCACAAAATTCGCCAGCTTTAGAGGCTGCCCGTGCGCAATTAACCGCCGCTGAACGGTCATACAATGTAAGCTTACGGAGTTTTTGGCCTACTGTACAGTTGGCAGGGCATGCCATTCATCAAAAGGACAGTGATTTGTCGCGTACCGGCATTAACAGTTTCGGGGTCAGTTTGCAGGCAAATTTACCCTTGATTGATGGAGGCCGAGACCGTATAGACCAACAAAAAGCCCGTGTTCAGGTTGAATTGGCTGAAGAGCGTATCAATGGGTTACGCCAAACCTTAGAGCAAAAGATTCGTGAAGATTATGCCTTATGGCAAAGCAGCCAGCAGCAAGCCGCGTCGTTATTAGTCGTGCGTACCGCCGCCGAATCGGCCCTTGATACAATTGCCAAAGAGATGGAACTCGGTACCCGTACCACCTTTGACTTGTTAACGGCACAGCGTGATTTGGTCGATGCGCAGACGCAGATTATTGTAAATCAACAGGAGCAAGCCGTACGTAGTTACCAAATTTTAACCGATATAGGCTTAATACGGCGTTAAGTCTTTAATAATGTGTAATATTATTGGCCTATTTTATTCTCAATAAGGCAGGATTTTAACGTATACTTATTCGTTAATCCTCAGGTGCCCTTTAACGGATTGAGTTTAGGGTATTATGTTTGGTTCGTTTTTGTTCTTGTTGTATGGTTGGAGTAGTCATGGCGTTGCGGCATTTTTTAACTCTTCTGGATTTAACGCCGGACGAACTGACGCGCATTTTAGCACGTGCTCAAGAACTTAAAGCGATGCAGCATTTGGGCCAATTATACCAGCCCTTTAAAGGCCGTACGTTGGGCATGATTTTTGAAAAATCGAGCACCCGAACGCGTATTTCCTTTGAAACGGGCATGATTCAATTTGGCGGCGGTGCCATTTTTTTATCGCCCCGAGATACCCAACTCGGACGCGGTGAACCGATTGAAGACTCTGCCCGCGTGATCAGCCGCATGGTCGACGTGGTCATGATACGTACTTTTGCACATGCCACGGTTGAACGTTTTGCACAATTTTCAAATGTGCCCGTCATTAATGGTCTGACCGATGATTTTCATCCTTGTCAATTGTTGGCAGATTTACAAACCTTTTTAGAACTACGCGGCACGATTGCGGGTAAAACGTTTGCATGGATTGGCGATGGCAATAACATGTGTCATTCTTACATTCATGCAGCGCATCAGCTTGATTTTAAATTAAAAATTGCCTCGCCTTACGGGTTTGAACCTAATCCGCAGTTACTTGAAAAATACGCGCATTGTGTGCAATTAGTGCCCACCAGTGAAGACGCAGCCGAAGGCGCCCATTTAATTAGCACCGATGTATGGGCAAGCATGGGCCAGGAGTCTGAGCAAAATACCCGTAAACGGCGTTTTGCACCCTATCAAATTACCCCTCGTTTGCTGGATTTAGCCAGCCCTGACGTGTTGTTTATGCACTGTTTGCCGGCCCATCGCGGTGAAGAAATTTCAGAAGAATTGCTGGACGATGCGCGCGCGGTAGTATGGCAAGAGGCCGAAAATCGTTTACATGCCCAAAAAGCCTTAATGGAATTTTTATTATTTGAGCAGGGATTGACTGCCACGCCCTAAATGTTAAAAAACTCAATACGCCATGATTTATAAGACTCTGAAGTTTATGGCTCGATTATTTACTTAGGCTATTTACGCTGTAAAGATCTCTTTAACCGGGTTCACTATAAATCTACGCTTATCGGCCTTATGGGTGGTATCGGTTTAGCACAAATCAAGGTATGCTAGGCATCTTATTGCGCTTTATTTATTAGGCCTTAGGGCTTACCTTTTTACTGTTTTTTTAGTGTATTTAAGCCGCCATGTCGCCATCTTTTTTTCATCATCGCCCTTCGCTGCACACACACCGTGGCTATATGCTTGTTGCTATCATTTTTTTGGTTTTATTGCTTGCGGCGGTGGCTGTGTTTGCAGCCTATATGTATCAATTAGACACGATTGTACGTAAAAAATTTGACGGCAAACGGTGGGAAATTCCGGCCAAAGTCTATGCGCGGCCCTTAGAACTCTATGCGACGGCATCGCTTGACCCTGCGGCACTGCGTGATGAATTAACGATGCTCAATTATCATCAGACCGATAATTATAATAATCCCGGTACCTTTGAAGTCAATGGCGATACGTGGTTTATTCATACACGTGGCTTTAATTTTGGTGAATCGCAAGAAGCCGAACAGGTAATCAAGTTACAAATTCAAAATGCCACGATTGCGACGATTCAAAGTACCCAAACCAGCGGCAATGGCTTAGCCCGCCTGGAACCTGTACAGATTGGCGGCATTTATCCACGGCATAATGAAGACCGCGTTTTGGTGCAATTAAAAGACGTGCCGCAACCATTGATTGATGCGTTAATTGTAACCGAAGACCGTAGTTTTTACAGTCATCATGGGATATCGGTGCGCGGTATTGGGCGGGCTGTAGTAAGCAATACGACGGGTGGCCCTCGGCAAGGCGGCTCGACCCTTACGCAGCAATTGGTTAAGAACTTTTATTTAACCCCTGAAAAAACCCTAAAACGCAAGGCCAATGAAGCGCTTATGGCGATTTTACTGGAGATGCATTATTCCAAAGAAAATATTTTGGAGACGTATTTAAATGAAATCAATCTGGGGCAAAATGGCAATCACTCGATTAACGGATTTGGGTTAGCTTCACAGTTTTATTTTGCGTTACCGCTTAATGAACTGACGTTAAATCAGATTGCATTATTGGTCGGCCTAGTGAAAGGCCCTAGCCAATATAACCCATGGCGTCACCCCGATTTAGCCCTGGAACGGCGCAATATCATTTTAAAATTAATGCTGGATAATCAAAAAATTAATCAGGACGAATACGACGAAAACATTAAAAAACCACTTGGTATCGTTCGTAAACCTGTAGTTGGCCAAAGCTTATTTCCCGATTTTTTAGATGTTGTCAGACGGCAATTAAGCCAGCAGTATCAGGAAGATGATTTGGCGGGCGAAGGTTTGCGCATTTTTAGTACCCTGGAGCCGCGTGTACAAAAAGCTGCCCAGATGTCTTTTGACCAATCCCTAAACCAGTTGATTAAATCAAATCCCACCAAATTAAATGGCTTACAAGGCGCATTAATGATTGCCAATCCACAAAATGGCGAATTAATGGGCGTGGTTGGCGGTTCGGGCTTATTTACGGGCTACAATCGCGCCCTAGATGCGCATCGGCAAATTGGCTCGCTAGTCAAACCGGCGATTTATTTAACCGCGCTGCAATCGGGACGCTATAATTTATTGTCGCCTTTAAATGATGGGCCTGTAAACATTAGCGGCCTTGGCATGAAAAACTGGCAGCCGCAAAATTATGACCATCGTGACCATGGCATTGTGCCCCTGTATATGGCGCTGGCCCATTCTTACAATCAAGCCACGGTTAATTTGGGCTGGGAATTAGGCGTGCCCAATGTCTTAACTACCATTAAACAACTGGGGGTAAGCGCCAATCTGCCACAGTATCCGTCAGTGCTATTGGGTGCAGTTGATTTAAGCCCGCTAGATGTCTTAACCATGTACCAAACCTATGCGGCGGGCGGCTTTGGATATCCGATTACAGCCATTCGCAGCGTTGTAGATTCTGATAACAATACCTTGACGCGCATTGGTTTAGGCGTTAAACAGCGAGTCGACCCTGCGGCAAATTATCTGCTTAATTTTGCCCTACAGCAAGTCGTTCAGCAAGGTACTGCAACGTCTATTTTAAACCAGTTACCCGCGACCTTAAATTTAGCCGGTAAAACCGGCACCACCAATGATGCGCGCGATGCCTGGTTTGCAGGTTACAGTGGCAATTATGTGGCGGTCACCTGGGTGGGCCATGATGATAATCGTCCCACAGGGTTATCCGGAGCAACCGGTGCACTGCCGATCTGGATTAACCTAATGAAACGTTTGCCTTTAACCCCCGTTGCGCCGCCTATTCCAGCCACCGTCCAGTGGCAATGGCTCGATACAGCCAGTGGTAAAATCTCGGCACAAGGCTGTGGTGGCGCGATGTATGTGCCGATTTTATCCATTAATGCCAATGGCCCGATGACCAGTTGTGCCGAAGCGCGCCGCACCGAGCTTGAAAATGCGCAATTGGCCGCCAATAATTCCAGCATGGAAGCTAACGGTACCGCTTTAAATCGCTTGCCGCCCAGCATGGCCACAGGTGACCAGTCGACTTTTCAGGAACCACCACCCGCTCCCGCTCCTAGCGCACCAGTTCATGACCCGTTTGACGACGCGCCACCCCCTGAAAATCGCCACACAAATGAAGCCAACCCGGGCTTTTAAAGAGTATTTTAAGATAATCTACTAAACCTTAACGGTTAGGTGTTACGTTTTAATACATTCTAACAGGGTTAATAACAAGCACCTTACGCCAATTCAGTTATAATTTTGCAAGATTTCATATTTATCGGCATTTATTTTCCAAATGAACCCCTATAACTGACCCATGAATATTAAAAACAAATCATTTAATAAACTATGTTATGTCGTTATGGCAGTATGGGCCGGACATGCCGCTGCTTTTCCTGCATTGTTAAATGAATCTGCTGTTCAAGTCAAGCTGCCTGCTACCCAGGAAGCCCCTGCTGCAACTGCTTTAGGCTCAACAGACCTTGTAACACCTCCCGAAGTAGCCGACACTTGGATTAATACCCCCGCTATATCAGCCGCTATCAATTCAATGCTTTTGCAGTCTGCACCGACCGCCGTGCCCACTGTGCCTGCAGTATCACCTGCCGAGCCGTCTGCACTACCGCTAACCGATGATAATGCTGCCATTTCTCCCAACGCTTCCATACCAGCCCAACCCGTAGCAGCGCCTGCCGCATCTTTATCCAGCACTGCACCGCTTCAACCTGCGGTCAAACCTAAAGCCCGTACTGCACTTCTGCCTAAAACAATAATACTTTATCCAATAGTCCCTAAACCTAATCCGCCACAAGTGTTTAATTATAACGGGCAAAATATACCCTTTATTCATCAATTATTTAATCAGGCCAAAACCCTGTTTTATGGCAATCAGTTTGCTGCGTCTGAACAACGGCTAATGCAAATTCAACGAATTGCGCCCGAACATGCCGGCGCTTATGCCTATTTAGCAAAAATTGCTTTTCAGCGTCATCGTTGTGAGCAAGCGGAAGCATTTGCACGGCGCGGTTTGCTGTTTGCGCAAACCAACGGACAACGGCGCGCCTTTTGGGAAATTATTCTACAAGCCGCACAAGTACAGCACCAACTTACGACCATTAAGGAAGCTAAACGTGAGTTAGCCTTATTAATGGTGCTTTAGGCCTGACAATTTCTTAAATACCTTGTTTAAACTACTGGTTAGCAAGATATTTTAGCGAATAATCCCGCGCGATGATTTTTGTAATGAATCAATTAATAAAGCCACCTCTGGCGCCTGTGGCAAAATATCCTGTTCTAATTTGGCAATACATTGCGCACGCGTTAAATGGCTTTTATACACTACTTTATAGGCTTCACGTAATGTTTGAATGGTTTCAGATGACCAGCCGCGTCGTCGCATTCCTTCATAATTCATGCCATGAGCAGCCGCAGGATTGCCTGCAACCATGATATAGGCCGGTACATCTTTTAGAACCACGCTGCCGCCGCCAATCATACTATAAGCGCCTAATCGGCAAAATTGATGAATACCGGAATTACCCCCAATAATTACGTTATTTTCAACCACGACATGCCCGGCAATGCCTACATTATTGGCCAGAATACAATGATTGCCGATCTGACAGTCGTGCGCAATATGCGTATTAACCATCAATAAATTATGATTGCCAATGCGGGTTATGCCCTGGTCTTGCACCGTGCCGCGATGTAGTGAGCAGGCTTCACGAATGACATTATCATCGCCAATGTCAAGCCAGCTTTCTTCACCTTTATATTTTAAATCCTGACTTTCAGCCCCAATACTGGCAAATTGAAAAATCCTGTTACGCGCGCCAATTCTCGTCCAGCCCGTCACTACCACATGGGGCCCGATAACCGTATCCGCCGCAATGGTAACGTGTGGACCAATAATACTATACGGTCCTACAGACACGCTGGGGTGAATGTTAGCAGTTGCATCAATAATCGCCGTTGCATGAATCATACTCATGTCGGCATCACCTGATGTTCGGCAATTAAAATATCCACACGTGCGGCTAACTGCCCTTCTACGCGGGCTTCGCAATAATATTTACTGATTTTAAGCCGTCGGGCAACGAAACGCGCAGTGAGTTCGACCTGGTCACCCGGAATAATCTGACGCTTAAAGCGCATGTTATCTGCACCCGCAAATAAAAACATATAGCCCTGCTGTAACTCGCGCCCCTGACTGATCAAGCCCAAAATACCGGCTAACTGTGCCATCGCTTCGACCAGCAAAACACCCGGCATAATTGGCAACTCAGGAAAATGTCCCTGAAAAAACGGTTCATTGATACTGATATTTTTAATCCCGTTAATAGAAACGTGAGGCTCTAGCGCAATCACCCTGTCAATCATTAACATAGGATAGCGCTGCGGTAAATAATGCCGTAAAGTGACCGCCTGTATCGGCAATTTAAAGGGTAACGTTACCGTTTGTTGAGTCGTCATAAAGCCTTCATTATTAAACAGGACATTTTAAAGCAGCATTTAAGCGCTATAGTCTAGACTAAACTGCCCTCGTGCGCCATGCTCAAGCCAATTATTTGCGCCATGAACATTATTTTGCTTAAAAAATACCCGTAAACAGGGAGCTAAACCTCAATACGTAGGGCTGCATTCACCCTTATAAATGTTAGAGGCAATGTTCTTATAAAACGTTTTCTATAAAATTCAGATGAGAGTCAGGGATTATCTTGACGTTTTAGAGCGGCAACTTCTGCCTGTAATGCTTGAATTTGTTTTTGCATATTCAACAGCGAAAAATCGGGCAATTGTCGCAACTGAACCGCCATTTTTTTCCAGTGTTTACTTTCACTCATCGCCGTACCAGATGAATAACTGCCCGCCTGTTCAATCGATTTGGTGACCATCGTCATACCGGTTAAATGGACATTGTCAGTAATGCTGATATGCCCCACAATGCCCACTCCACCGGCCAAAATGCAGTGCTGACCAATACGCGTGCTGCCTGCAATGCCGCAACAGGCCGCAATCGCCGTATAGTCGCCAATGTGCACGTTATGCCCAATCTGAACCTGATTATCAATAATCACATTGTGCCCAATAATAGTATCGTCCAAAGCCCCGCGGTCGATGGTCGTATTGGCACCAATGCGACTGTCTGAGCCAATTTGAACAGCACCCAATTGCGCAATACGTTGCCACTGGCCTTTATCAGGGGCAAAGCCAAAACCATCTGCCCCAATAACCGCCCCGCTATGCACGCGCACCCGTTCACCAATAATACAATCATGTTGCACTACCGCATGCGGCCCCAAAAAACTACCGGCGCCAATTTGACAACGCGCACCAACAAAAACGCCTGCCTGTAATTGCACATCAGCGCCAATACAAGAATTTGCTTCAATGACGACATGCGCACCAACGGCGGCACTTTCATGAACGATAGCGGTTGCGTGTACCACCGCCGATGAATGAATACCGACCGCAAGTTTAGGGGTATTATCAAAGCAATGACTTAAAATGGCAAAGGCGGCATAAGGATTATCTACAATAAGCGAGACGCCCTTAAATTGCTGGGCTTCCGTTATGGTCATTAAAACGGCTGCTGCTTGAGTACGCGCTAATTCTGCCCGATACCGGCTTTGCGCTAAAAAGGCTAATTGCGTTGGCGTAGCGGTCGTTAAAGGTGCCATGCCCTCAATGAGTACATGGGCAGCCTGTTCGGGCGTAATGCCTTGCAACGTTGCGTTAATTTTTTCTGCAAGAGCGGCCAACGTCCACGGTATATCAAGGGTCGTCATTAGGGGCAGTCCTTACAATGGTAATCAATAAGGCTTATTATACGGTTATAACGGATTACGCTAGGCTATTTTTTTAATAGTGATGATAAGTTGCTTAATCGCCTCTATATTCTTAAATCTTTTAAAAGTGCCGCATTATTGAGCCAAGACCGGTTCACGCACCAACTGAACTGCAAATTTCTGCCATACCGAATCAATGACAGCCTGCTCAAGAGCTAAAACATCGTGCAATTGACCGTTGTTGGTATTGACCAGTACTAATGCTTGGCGTTCATACATGCCTACAGGACCTAAAAAACGACCACGCCAACCGGCTTGTTCAATAAGCCAACCGGCCGCCAACTTGACGCCATGCGGCTGTGGATAACCCGCTATAGACGAATAATGTGCTTTTAACTCTAGAAATTGGGCTTGCGATACCACCGGATTTTGAAAATAACTGCCACAATTGGGAATCTGCTGTGGATTGGGTAACTTTTGTTGCCTAATCGCTCGTACGGTAGCCGCCACGCGTTGAGGTGTCGGATTACGCCCTGCCTGCTGCCTTAAATCACCATAATCAAGCACTAACTGGGGTTGCCGTGACAGCCGAAAACAGACGCGACTAATCAACCAGTCACCCGCTTGTTGCTTAAACATACTATGCCGATATGCAAACTGACATTCAGCCGCCGTCAATTCATGCCAGCGTTGGCTTGGGAGATGTAGTGCCCGCACGGATTCAATACACGAGCCTACCTCAACCCCATAGGCCCCTATGTTTTGTACCGGACTTGCCCCGACACTACCCGGAATCAGGCTTAAATTTTCGAGCCCATACCAGCCTTGTGCCACGCTGTAATCCACAAAATGTGTCCAGGATTCGCCTGCCATCACGTCGACTTGTACCTGTTGCTGAGGTAATTCTCGTGCAGTTATGCCTTTTAGGGCAGGCATTAGCACGATTTTATGAAGCTGTTCTGGCAATAGAACATTACTGCCGCCGCCTAGTAAAAACACGCCAAAACGATAAGCCGGTACGCTGTCAAGGACCGTCAAAATATCTGCTTCACTCTGTGCAATCGCTAGAAAACGCGTTTTACTGTTTAACTTTAAGGTATTAAAGGCTGTCAGCGAAGCATCTTTTAACCACTGCATACCTAAAACCTTATTATCAGCATTAAATGTTTACCTGGCTATTTTAAGGCCATATCCTCTAAGTCGAACACCGCTTTAGTGCAATAATTGAGAAGCAGGCTCAATTGGATTAATCAGTTTTAGGCGTTCATCGGCAAAAATATCCATTTGCGGCGTTAAAATACGCATAAAACGGTCAAAATACAGCATTTGTTTCATCAATAATGCAAAATCACGTGGAAAATGAATCCCATGTCGCCCACCAATGCCCACCATATCAAGCATAACGCCATTCATTTCGGCCATATTGCCGCTTAATAACTGCTGCGGGTCTGCGTTCATCAAACCGCCAAACAGTTTTTCCAGATCTTGCGCAAGCACTTTGATATCAACGGTCTTATACTGTTGGTGCGTCATGCCCATTTTAATCATGGCATTGGCCATCGCCTGATAATCCTGGGCTTGCATGGCTTCCATAAAGGCTATGCTGGCTTGCCATACTTCCGGTTTTAAATATCCTACAATGCCAAAATCAATAAATCCAATGCGTCCATCAGTCAGTAGCATTAAATTACCGGCATGTAAATCGGCATGGAAATTTTTGCTCAGCATTAAACTGGCAAACCATGTGTTCATGGCCGTAATTAACGTCTGCGCCGGGTCTTGGGTATACTGACGCATGGCCTCTAAATCGGTCATGGACACGCCATAAAAACGCTGCATGGTCAGTACACGACGCGTCGAGGCATGCGCATACACCTTCGGCGCAACCACCTCTTTATTTTGGGTAAATTCCAGAAATTTTTGAAATTCGGCGATATTGTCGGCTTCTTCTACAAAATCGACTTCTTTAAGCATACGGGTTTTAATTTCTTCTATGATGCCCGACAATTCTGCAAATTTAATATGCGGCATCGCAAATTCCAGCAAACGTGATGCCGCATGAATCACGCCTAAATCGGTATGCAGTACTTCTTCAACGCCCGCCTTTTGTACCTTAATCACGACATCTTCGCCGGTGGTCAGTTTAGCGGCGTGCACTTGCGCAATGGAAGCAGACGCTAAAGGCTTGGGGTCGATAAAAGCAAACAATTCACTCAATGGACGCTTAAATTCGACTAACAGAACCGCTTCAATATCTCTAAAGGGAACCGGTGCGGTTTGATCTAGACACTGCTGAAACTCTTCGACATACTCACGTGGAAAAATTGAAGGGGAACTGGCGATAAATTGACCTAGTTTTATATACGTTGCCCCTAGTCGTTCAAATGTTTCGCGTACCAGTTGCGGTGTCGGCGGACGATCCCGGGTATAACGCAAGCCTGCCCACGCTAGGGCGCTGGTGGTTTGTCCAACACGTACTACACTGCGCATACCCCCTTTTAAAAAGCCCTTCATCATATGCAGCGCGTCACGAGGCTCAGCGCCTTCAGTTTTAGCATTAGAATCACGATGAATGACCGGATAAGCAACACGTTTTGGCTGGGTAGACATAAGACAACGACTCTAATTTAAAAACAATATAGCGTGAGTATACTGCATTTTAGTTTTTTTAGGATTTTGGATTGAGAAAATTTTTAAACATATAAAGGCTCTGGTAACACTTAAAGAGCTATTGACGTATTAAAACAGTGCTCAAAAACCAGCCTAGTCATCATTTATGGAGGCAATCACGATTAAAATCATTAGAAAACCATCAGTTTAAAATATTGGCCAAACCTGTTGGAATGTGCTGCGCCCACGGATACGCCTGTTCAAGTTCATGGGCTAATTGCAACAATAACAGCTCTTGTCCATGACCTGCGATAAATTGCATACCGATCGGCAAACGACGTTTTTTTTCACTATGCCAATATAAGGGGACGCTAATAGCCGGCTGACCTGACATATTAAAGGGCATGGTAAACCCGACATATTGCATAATTTTTCGGCTGGTTAATTTGACAAACGGACTATGATTGAGCACACCCTCTAGTTTTAGTTTAGCCACAAATACATCTAACATTTGCGTTTCTAAAAAACCGGGCCGTAAAGCGCCTAGTTTGGCCGGTAACGAGCTTAAGGTTGGAGTCATCAATACAGCATACTGGCGCATGATATCTTGAGCGGCCTGAACCTGGGCTAACATCGTTGTGCGTGCGTCAAATAACTCACCCGCACTTAAATGCTCACCATATATCATGAGCGCCCATGAGGATAATTCAACATCATGAGCCTTTATCTTACGCCCTAGCCGTTGTTGTAACGTCCTTTTTAAATGTGCCATTTCGGCTGCTAAAATGACCAGCATGGTATCACAAAATTCATCAGAAGACGCAAAAAACTGATTCATTAAACGGCTGACATCGACGACTTTGTGTCCCAGATTTTCCAATAGCGTCAGGCTATGTTCAAACCCCTGCTTAATGGCAGGTTCTACCTTGCCGCCCATTAACGGGGTTAAGCTATAGCCTATTAGCTGGCGCGGTAAAGGTTGATCTAAATGAGCTAAAAATCCACCGACAGGAGGTGCTGGACAAGCATACAATTCTACAGCCTGTGGCGTATGTTGGGCTGCAATATCGAGCATGGCGGCACTGTCGCGCACGGTTCGAGTGACCGCATGTTGACATACCATGCCTTGCCAACCTTCAATCATAGGGCCGTTAGAAACTCGGCCGCGTGAAGGTTTTAGGCCTACTAAACCACAATTTGACGCAGGAATACGAATCGAGCCGCCGCCATCGCTGGCATGGGCAATCGGTACAATTCTGGCAGCCACTGCCGCCGCCGAGCCGCCACTACTGCCGCCACAGGTACGTGTTAAATCCCAGGGATTAGGCGTATCGCCATAAGCATCAGATTCGGTAAACGGTTGCAGGCCCCATTCTGGCGTTGTGGTTTTACCGGCCAGGATTAAGCCGCCCGCTCGATAGCTTTGGGTTAAATCGGCATCGCCTGGGGAATATTTATCTTTAAGCAAACGCGAGCCGCTACCTGTCGGTGTTCCGGCAATATCCGTCAATAAATCCTTAATCAATAACGGAATGCCTGCAAGCGGACTGGACACTACGCCTTTAAATGTTTTATCAAATTGCTGCGCTGCCTCCAGTGCCTGCGTGCGCATATCGTAAGCTAAAACATTTAAATGCGGATTAACGCGGTCTAATTGCTTAAAGGTAAGCTCAATTAATTCTGAAGCCCTGATTTTCTTTTGGGCAATGTGTTCCGCAAGTGCTATGCCGTCTAGGTTGATATATTCTTCAAGCTGCATGATTTATCCTTAAATCGTGTTTACATTCCATGGAGACTAGATATTAACATGATAACGCTTAAACGTCGCCCTCATCATGCCAGGCTAAAAAATCATCGTAAAAGCATACCTGCTGCTGCGGATCAATGCCTCACTGTGTTAAAACCGTTTTAACAGGCGCCATAAATTTTAGTATTGAGGCTTTTTGGATATCATTTTAAACCTCCAGCCATGCACCGACAGTGTGCGGGTAGGCAAAATCAGCCAAAAATTTTAAAAATGCGGATTGATGTTGTCTGATATCATCAAGGCCTAAATCCCTGATGTGCTGCATGATGATTAATTCATTCGTTAATTGAGTAGCAGTGGACAGTTGATTTCGATAGGGTTCCAGGTCAGTAAAGGTCGATTTAGCCACCACACACCGGACACTGACTGTCTTTTGAATAATGAATGATCCGCTGCTGCATGGTTAAACCCTCCCATAACAATAATTTACCCGCCAACGGCGTACGCTGTAGCCCAAGATAGAGTAACGCCTGATGCGCCTGTAAATTGCCCATAAGCGTCACCACCGTCGTTAAAATACCCGTATCGGCACAACGACGCGCGTCCTCATGGCCCTTTCCAAACAAACAATAATAACAGCCCGTCTGATGCGGAATAATGCAGGTTAATTGTCCTTGCATGCCTATTGCTGCTGCACTGATTAACGGAATATTAGCTTTGACACACGCAGCATTAACCGCTTCACGCGTGACAAAATTATCTGAGCCATCAAATACCAAATCAACCTGCGACACATAATGTGCCAAAGTTTGGGCATCGGCGCGTGTATGATAACCTTGAATTTGACTATGCGGATTAGCAAGCCTTAAACGCTGTACAGCAGCCTCTACCTTGGTTTTACCGATATCATCGGTTTGAAATAAGACCTGCCGCTGCAAATTGCTGGCTTCAACCGTGTCATCATCTAAAAAACTGATCTGTCCTACTCCGGCACGCACCAACAGCTCAGCACTGGTGCAGCCTAATCCGCCCATGCCAATCAGCAAAACATGGCTATTTTTTAGGCGCAATTGCGCGGCCAAATCCCATTGCGGTAATAAAATTTGTCGGCTATAGCGTAATAATTCCGCATCGTTTAATTGGGTTGGTAACGTCAACATGCATCTTCCCATTCATACATCACGCTAATTGACCGTAGGTTAAGCGGTCATTATGACCAAAATCCTGCTGCGTCATCACCTCAATAAAACCGGCACGCTGCAACATCTGCCGAACTGCCAAGCCTTGCGTATGGCCGTGTTCAACCATTAAATAACCACCCGATTTTAAAAACTGTGGCGCCTGCTCAGTAATGGTCAATATATCGGCCAGGCCATTTGCCTGAGCCACCAACGCGCTTAAGGGTTCATGGGTTAAATCGGGCAAATGCACATCATCAGGCGCTAAATACGGGGGATTACTGAGGATCAAATCAAAATCATGTTTAAAATCTGTCCTGTTTAACGCATTAAACCAGTCACCTTGAAAAAATTGCACCTGCTGTAACTGGTGACGCGTTGCATTAGACCGAGCAACGTCCAACGCTGCTGATGAACAGTCCGTTGCAATGATGTTCCAGTGCGGGCGCTCCTTTGCCAGTGCCAATGCAAGCGCACCGCTACCGGTGCCTAAATCCAGAACTTTAACGGCCTGATTTTTGGAAAATAATCCAAGAGCTTTGACGATTAAATGCTCGGAATCAGGGCGCGGAATTAATGTATCAGGGGTGACCTTTAACGTCATATTCCAAAAATAGTGTTCCCCTAAAATATAGGCTAAAGGGATACCCTCGGCCAATTTTTGCCAAGCCGCCCTCACAGATTGCTCAACATCAGGCGATACAAGTTGGTCATTATGCGCACGTAACCCGGCCAAGGTTTGTTGACTATAATGCAATAAGACGGCTTCAGCCGCGCGCCGCTCCAGGCCTTTAGGACACAAATCCCACAATGCAGCATAAGATAGCACCATGCCTGTATTCCTATAAGATATAAAACAGCCTTGAAAAGGCAGAAATTATAATATCAGGCCAGCTACCAAACGCTAATCGCATACTTAAAATAACCTTATCCGCCATTATCCTGAGCCAGTTGTGCCAATTGGTCGGCTTGATACTCCCGATGCAAACTGTCGAGTAATTCGGTTAAATCACCCTGCATAATGGCATCAAGTTTATATAATGTTAAGTTGATGCGGTGGTCAGTCATACGGCCCTGCGGAAAATTATAGGTGCGAATACGCTCTGAACGGTCACCCGAGCCAACCAAATCACGACGCATGGTCGCAGTTTCGGCTTGCTGAACATCGCGTTTGGCTTGTTCGATACGGGCAACCAGCATTTTCATGGCCTTGTCGCGGTTGGCATGTTGGCTACGCTCCTGCTGACATTCCACCACCGTACCCGTCGGTATATGGGTAATGCGAATCGCAGAATCCGTTTTATTGATATGCTGACCGCCCGCCCCGCTCGCCCGAAAGGTATCGACGCGCAAATCGGCCGGATTGATATCGATCGGAACTTCTTCATCGACTTCAGGCATAATGGCCACCGTACAGGCCGAAGTATGCACACGGCCTTGTGATTCGGTTTCGGGCACACGCTGCACACGGTGCGCCCCCGATTCAAATTTTAACCGTCCATAAACACCATCGCCGACCACGCGGCTAATGACCTCTTTATAGCCGCCATGTTCGCCAAAATTTTCCGACAATACTTCAACTTTCCAGCCCATTTTTTCGGCGTGCCGGCTATACATTCTAAATAAATCGCCTGCAAAAATTGCAGCTTCATCGCCCCCCGTACCTGCACGCACCTCCAAAAAGGCAGCATTGCGGTCGTTAGGGTCACGCGGAATCATTAAAACATTAAGCCGGGCTTCATAATCGGCTAATCGGCTTTGTGCCTCGCGGTATTCATCGTCGGCCATATCGCGCAATTCGGGGTCTTGACGCATATCGACAGCGGCGGCCAAATCGGATTCACTCTGCCGATATTGTGCCCAAACATGAACTATGTCTTCCAGATCGCTGCGCTCGCGCGATAAACTTCTAAACCGTTGATTATCGGTAATGACACTATGGTCCGACAATAACGCGGTTAATTCTTCAAAACGGTCGGTCAATTGATCGAGCCGCTGGCGTAAACTTTCTTTCATACCGCCTTATCCAATATGTATTTAAAATAAATCAATAAATCAATAAATCAATAAATCAATAAATCAATAAATCAATAAATCAATAAATCAATAAATCAATAAAAGTGCTTTTTAAAATTCGTGTCAAGCATTTATACACCGAAATTATATCCAATACCGGCTTAAACGCGTTGTACCACCACCGAACCAATCGAATAGCCCGCACCAAACGAACAAATCACACCAACATCCTGCGGTTTTAAATCTTGGGAATGTTTATGAAATGCAATAATAGAGCCAGCCGAGCTGGTATTGGCATATTCATCTAAAATAATCGGCGCGTGCTCAAAATCGGTCGGCGCACCCAATAATAATTTTAAAATCAGTGCGTTCATGTTGGCGTTGGCCTGATGCAACCAAAACCGCTTAATGTCGTGAATATCGACATTTAAGCTTTTAGCCTGCCCGGTAATGACATGTGCAACTAGAGGCGCCACTTCCCGATAGACTTTTTGTCCATTTTGTTTAAAGAGTTTATCGGGCGCGTCGCGTGTCGTATCATCGGCGCGGTTTAAAAAACCAAAATTATTGCGAATATTATTTGAAAATTGCGATAATAAATGCACATCTAAGATTTCAAATTGTGCCCGACTGCCTGCGACCTCTTTAGGTTCTAAAGTTTCCAAAATCATCGCAGTACACACATCGCCAAAAATAAAATGGCTGTCGCGCTCGGTCCAATTTAAATGCCCGGAGGTAATTTCAGGATTGACCAGCAGTACACGCCGCACCATGCCGGACTTTAGCGCATTATAGGCCTGACCGATGCCGAACGTTGCCGAACTACAGGCCACGTTCATATCAAAGGCAAACCCATGAGTCATGCCAAGCGCCGCCTGAACTTCAATGGCCATCGCAGGGTAAGCGCGCTGAAAATTGGAACACGCCATAATGACCATATCTAAATCATCGGCTGTTACGCAGGCAAACTGCATGGCTTGCTGGGCAGCAAAAACGGCCATTTCACACTGCAATGACCATTCATCGTTGGAGCGTTCGGGCAAATCGGGCTTCATGCGGTTAATATCGAGTACGCCGCTTTTATTCATCACGTAACGCGCCTTAATGCCACTGGCTTTTTCAATAAATTCAGGCGTTGAACCCCGTTTCGCCAACACGGTTCCTCGGGCAATTTCATCGGCATGTTGCGTATTAAACTGTTCCACATAGGCATTTAAGCTTTGCACCAACTCGGCATTGCTGATTGAAAACGGCGGTGTGTATAAACCCGTTCCTGTAATATAAATGCCCATGGCTCAATCCTCGCGTTAACTTTTAAACGGGTCTACCGGTTCGATAAGTCAATGAACAATCATCTTTTAATCAACCCAGGCTATCTAGCTCAAGCTCTCTGGTTCAAGCGATTTAAACAGGATACCACAAGAACCTTATTTTGGCGCCATTCGCCCTATACTTCTCTTGATTCTTCGTCACTAATGTTTACGGGTTGCCGCCTGCCATAACTTGTCTAAACGTGCAGTCGATACGGGATATAACGTTTTCATGGGCTGGGCAAACAACGAAATGCGCAATTCTTCAAGCATCCATCGGTATTCGGCAAAACGCGGGTCGTCTTCATGCCCCGACAAACGTTCAATATGCGGGTCCAGCACGCGCACGCCTTCGGTATCACGGGTCAGATTATTGGGCAGGCGCTCCAAACGCTGTAATAAAGCCTTTAAATAGCGCGGATACTGCCGCCAATGCGCCACGTCCATACGGTACACAAAATCGTTTAAATGCAGCGCGTCGAGCTGGTCTTCAATATCGTGAATATTTTCAGCAAAAACATCTAATTCCAGGCCCATCAATAAACGCCGCACTTGCTGCCACTGGGTAAAAATAGCCGTTAATTCGGCCAAAATCTGCTGCGCAGTTACCAAAAACTGACCACGTTGAGCCTGCAATTGCGCCTCAAAATCCTGGGCATTGAGCGGCGTTTCGGTAAAGGTTGCGTCCAGTGTTGCATGAATGAGCATATGTTCTAAATCATGACTGTCACCGAGCGGTGCAAAGGTTAAAATTAATGCTTTGGGGACTTGCTTGCGCAGCGCCTTAATCGCATCACCCAACTGCAAGCCGTACAACTGTAAAATCCCCTGCCGATGAGCCAGTTGCGCAGCGTTCAAATCGTGAAAACGCTGGATTTGTACCCCCAAACGTAGCCGTTCTGCTTTAGCATTGCCTTTTACCGGTACAAGCGCTTGATATTCATAAACCGTTAGTCCGGCCATTTGCTTGGCCTGCTCAAAGGTAAACTGCGGCGGAAAAATTAAACTGATTTCACCTTGCGTCTTACTGTGCGACTGCTGCGTATAATGTTGACAGCGCGCCTGCAACTCATCAATATCGCGACTTTTGGCAATAATATTTTTTTTGGCATCAACCACTTGAACCAGCGGACGCAAATAATCGGGTAATTGATTAAAATCAAAATCCTGCGCGCTAATTCCATCAATGCCTAAACGCAATAATTGATGAGCAATTTGTTCGGTGAGCGGCATATCCAAATCAGCGTTAAGCAGGGGCAACAAGCGCGCCACCTGATTGGGAATCGGTACTACTTTACGGCGTAGTTCTTTAGGCAAACTCTTTAATAACGACTCAAGCAAGGCCGCCCGCCAACCCGCGACACCCCACGCCAAACGCTGTGCCTCTAACTGCGACAATGCCGGCAAAGGTACATTTAAAATGGCGCCGTCAAGCTCGCTGCTCGGGTTAAAATGATACTGGACCGGAATATTCAAATGACCCACCTGTAACACATCGGGAAAATCCTGCGTGCTTGGCATGTGACCCGCCAAAATATCCTGTTCGGTCAGACACAGCAAATCGGGTTGTTTGCGTTCTGCCTCAGCGCGCCAGTCTTCAAAACTACGGCGACTTGCAATTTGCGGCGGCACCCGTTCAGCATAAAATTGATACAACGCTTCCTCATCGACCAATAAATCACGGCGACGCACTTTATCTTCAACGCGCTGCACATGTTCAATCATATGCTGATTGTGCTGCATAAACGGCGGTTCAATGCCGAGCGCCTGGGTGACCAGTGCATCGCGCAGGAAAATTTCGTGTGCTTCAGGCAAATTGATTTTTTCATATTGGACTAACTGTTTAGGTAAAATAATCAAACCATACAGCGATATTTGCGCGTACGCCTTGACATGTCCGCTTTTCTTAGACCAGTGCGGTTCAAAATAATGATATTTTAATAAATCCTTGGCCGCAGCGATAATCCATTCAGGCTCAATTTTAGCCAGCGTCCGCATAAATACATGCGAGGTTTCGACCATCTCAAATCCCATAATCCACGCCACACCCTGTTTATGTAGGACACTGGCCGGAAACAGACGCGCCTTTTGCTGACGCACCGCCAAATATTCGTTTTTTTCGTCCGTTTTGTGCGCCACAAACGACAGCAGGCCCGTCAATAGCGCTCGATGCAGGTTTTCATAGGTGGCCGGTTGTTCATTAAAATTCAGCTTTAATTCCTTGAGAGTTTCAAGCAGTTGCAAATAAGTCTGGCGCCATTCGCGCAGCCTTAACCAGCTTAAAAAATGTTGCCGTGCAAATTGCCGCCGTTGCCGCTCGGTCAAACCGCCCTGTTGTGGTTTTTGGCGCTGCTCTTCAAGAGTTTGCCATAGTTTGACGTAAAATAAAAAATCCGAATTTGGTTCTTTAAAAAGGGCATGTTTTTGATCAGCCTGCGTCTTCTTGTCGGCCGGACGCTCGCGCGGATCCTGTACTGCCAGGGCACTGACGATAATCAGCGTTTCTGCCAGTACGCCAAAATGTGCACCGCCTAGCAACATGCGCGACAATCGCGGGTCAATCGGCATACGCGCCATCATTTGCCCAATACGGGTTAAACCGGTTTTATGTTCAGTCAGTGCGCCCAGTTCCAGCAGCAGTTTTTTGCCGTCATTAACCAGACGATAATCGGGCGGGTCGATAAATTCAAAGGTATCAACCGTACCCAAGCCCAGATTTTCCATTTGTAAAATAACCGAGGCCAAATTCGTACGACGAATTTCGGGCTCGGTAAATTCGGGCCGACCCAAAAAATCCTCTTCACTATACAATCGAATACACACGCCCGCCGCCACACGCCCGCAGCGCCCTTTGCGCTGGTTCGCCGCCGCCTGACTGATGGCCTCAATCGGCAGGCGTTGCACACGCGACCGGTAAGAATAACGCGAAATGCGCGCAAATCCACTGTCAATCACATAATGAATATTGGGCACCGTCAGCGCCGTTTCGGCAACGTTGGTGGCAATAATAATGCGCCGTCCGCCTTTACCCGGACTAAAGATTTTTTGTTGGTCAGCCAGCGCAAGACGTGCATAGAGCGGCAAAATTTCCGTATGCGGCGGGCCGTATTGCTCTAACGTTTCCTGTAATTCGTGAATTTCCTGTTCAGTACTGGCAAAAATCAGGATATCAGCCTGACTGGACGTCCCTTTAAGTCTGGCGTCCTGATAACATTCTTCCACGGCCGCCAACACGGCGCGCGGTAAATCTTCCTCAAACTGGTCAAACGCATCATCATCGCTGCCCTGAACCGGTAAATCTGCAATCGGCCGATACCGCACTTCTACCGGAAAACTACGACCTTCAACACTAAAAATGGGCGCATCATTAAAATATTGGCTAAAACGTTCAACATCTAAAGTAGCCGAAGTAATGATGACTTTTAAATCGGGACGTTTAGGCAAAATCTGCCGAACATAGCCCATAATAAAATCGATATTGAGGCTGCGTTCATGTGCTTCATCAATAATCAACGTATCATATTTGGTTAAAAATCTATCATGTGCCAATTCGGCCAGCAAAATACCGTCCGTCATCAGCCGAATAATGGAATCCTGGCTGCCGCTTTCATTAAAACGCACCTTAAACGCCACACTTTTTCCAAGCGGTTCGCCTAGTTCTTCCGCTATACGCTGCGCCACACTGCGCGCCGCTAAACGTCTGGGCTGCGTATGACCAATTAAACCGGTTGTGCCGCGACCTGCCAGCATGGCAATTTTAGGTAATTGCGTGGTTTTGCCCGAGCCGGTTTCACCAGCTACGATAATCACCTGATGAGTTTCCAAAGCTGACCGTAATTCAGCCGCCGCCTGGCTTACCGGTAAATCGGGATTGAGGGTAATGGCCGGAAAACGGGCAGCACGGGTCAGCACAGCTTGGCTGGAATATTCGAGCAATTCATGAAATTTTACGGCATCTTTAGCGCGCCATAACTGCAGCAACCAATGACGGTCTTTGGCCAGCACCTGTTGAGCCTGTAAATGAAATTTTTTGGGTAAAGAAGGTAAAACGGAGTCTTGCAGTTGACTGACCGGCGGATTTTCGAGCATCAATAATCCTAATCTTTAAAAACTCTTATGTCGTATGCCCTAGTGGACTCCAAGTTAAAAGATTAAAAAATCTCTTAAGGATTTGAAAATATGGGGATTTACAAGCATTTTTCAAGGTCGGCCTAAAAAATGCTCAAGATTGAAATCAACCTGTTAAGGCATTAAGTCAATCGCTTGCGCTGTCAGTTCCGCGCGTTTTTTGACGGCAGTCGGCCCCACCAAAACAAAACCACATAATTGCCCTGCATCATTAAAGGCCTGCAATATTAAACCATCGGGCAGCATTTCATGGCACCATTTACCGCCTTGCCTAAAGTCTTCAGCCTGAGCAGGCGGCAAAATGACCAAAGGCATGGCGGGCGTTTTAACATGTATCGGCATGGCCGGATAGCTCGTCGCACTCACTTCGCCCAGTAAGGTTTTAGCTAATGCACGCGCCTGACGGAGCAACGGCATAACATAGGGTAAAATATGCCCGTTCACTTCCGCACAATCTCCCAAAGCATAAATATGCGCAGCCGATGTCTGCAAAAATTCATTGACAACAATACCGCGACTAACCGCCAAACCGGTCTGTTTGGCAAGCTCGGTTTGCGCCGCAAGACCAATCGCCGACAATATCAAGGGGGTATCAAGGGTGTTACCATCGGCAAAGGCTACCCGATAAAAGCTATCGAAATCCGAACATTCCAAGTGATTAACAGCCTCAATGGAACTGTTTAATTTAAACTCAATACCGATATTTTCCAATGCCGCCTGCACATAATCGGCCGCCTCTTTTGGCAACAAACGCGACAAAATCGACAGCGCCAAATCGACCACACACACCGGATAGCCTTGTGCATGTAAGTCATTGGCAAATTCACAGCCGATTAAGCCTGCACCGATAATCAGAATTTTAGGATTATCCGCCGCATGGGGATTAGGCAAGCATGCCGTTAATATGGCATGAAAACGTTCATAATCGGCCAAGCTATTAACACTCAATACGTGGTCTGCTGCATTGCCGGCATACGGAATGGAAATTTGACGCGCCCCAACCGCAAGCACCAAATCTTGATATGCCAGCGTTTCAACAGATTCGGCCGTGTGTTCAGCCTTAACCGAGCGAATTTTAAGCGTTTTAAGGTTTTTATCGATACTCAAGACTTCAGTAAAATTTAAAATCTGAACATTTAAAGCCGCCTGAATACTCTCTAGCGTGCCGCGCGCCAACTGTTGCGGTAATTTTTTCGTGCCTAACATATTCGACAAATTAGGTTTAGCGTATTGTTGCGCAGCATCAGCGCTGATTAATATAATGGGCTGGTCTTTGTTTAACTTGCGCAGTTCCGTGACTAACGTATAGCCCGCCATGCCTGCACCTACAATGATAATAGGTAACTGTTCAGGGGTTGCAGTGTGTTGGGACATGGAATGCTATCCTGGCAATATGATTTTATGATAAATGAATATGCTAAACCGATTAAATTTCAATCATTTCAAAATCGGCTTTTGATACGCCACAGTCCGGACAGGTCCAATCGTCCGGAATATCAGCCCATAACGTGCCTGCCTTAATACCGTCTTGCGGCCAGCCCACGGCTTCATCATAAATCCAGCCACACACAACACATTGATATTTTTTCATAACCTTTCTTCCTTGTAACTTTTGGTTTATAACAGCTTAATGCGCTATGTTAGCCCGATTCCGGTCGTTTGACAATCCAGGTGATTTGGAGTACATTTTCTTTTGAACAAACGGCATTGTAAACGAAGCAGCTGGTTTAGTTCCCATTTTTAATCCCTTCACTGACTTAATCTCTTCATCTTTTGCCTTCGGTCATTTCTAAAAACTTTACCATTTTCAATGAGCTATAATGTTTAGGAATGATTATTGAAGGGTATGGCATTATACTGAACTATTGGACAATAAAACC
>JAGLBJ010000018.1 GCA_018260315.1 Moraxellaceae bacterium
CTGGCGAAATGTTAGGCACGCGGCAAACCGGACAAATGGGCTTTAAATTGGCAAATTTACAGCGTGACGGATTTTTGCTCGATGCCGCTAATCGGTTGGCAGAACGCATGCTGGTTGAGTATCCAGTGCAGGCTGAGCAACTGGTACGACGCTGGCTGCCTAATGCGCCACGTTATGCACATGTTTAGCCTTTCGGGTATGTTAAAAACGGTCCTGGCGACAGGTCGTTGCAGGGTGTGCGATTTAATGCCGATTGCTGCACAGAATGATAAGTTATCCAGTCATGGCTTGATTTGTGAAGGCTGTTGGGATGATTTACCGTTTAGGCAGGAAGTCATTACGATTGCGCCCGTGATTCAGTTAAATTTAACAGAAGTGACCCCAAAGCCGTTTGAGGTTTATGCGTTATTGGATTACCAATGGCCGGTTGACCGATGGCTGCATGTGCTCAAATATCAGGCGCGGTTTGAGATTTTACCGATATTAAACAGTATATTACAGGATACGGTTAATCCGTTTATCGTTGATGCGGTTGTTGCCGTACCGATGTCTGATCAGCGATTGCGTGAGCGCGGTTTTAATCATGCGGCACAATTGGCCACTTTACTAAGTCAACATTGGCAAATACCGATTTGGAATGGTGTGCGGCGCGTTAAACATACCCAAAAACAGCAAAGTCTCAATCGGACTGCACGCCTGCATAATCTAAAAGATGCGTTTGCCTGTGTTGCAGCGCCCCCGTTGCGCGTGCTTGTCGTCGATGATGTGTTGACGACCGGCAGTACGTTGCTGACATTACGCGCAACATTACTGCAAGCCGGCGCGGTGCAGGTTTACGGGTTTACGTTTGCCAGTGCGCACTGGCGGGCCATTGAACCTGTTTAAAGTCAAAAAATACTTAACGCATACCGAGAACGTCCAGTAATTCATGAGTATCCGCCGCATAAATAAACTGATAGCCCGGCCTGTTGGCGTACATACCCCGACAGGCGATTTCAAACGGTATACCGTCGACAAAACAATCGGTTTTGGGAATAAAAGTGTCGACTTTTTGTAGGTCGTCATGATTTAAAACGGACTGTAAAAAGGCCTATTCAGATTGAATATTAAGCTGCCGATGATTTAGGTTCAGCAGTCCATTATTGGGATCAAGAGTTAAACTATTCATACATCATTTGCCTAATGCCCATGAATGCTACAATTGGCGCAATCGTCAATCCACATGACCATGACAGGCGCCGCGACCAGGGCCCATAATGCAACGCTTATATTATTCGAACGTGCTAGCCATAGTGCCAGCGCCAAAAATAGATAACCGGCTAGCAACGCCCGCCAGCGCCGTCCCGTATAACCAAATAACACGTGCTGAATGACGCTTAACGTACCCAAAAATACGGCAATCGCGCCCGCCGTTACCTCGATGGCCAAACTTGCCGTTACCCTATGCTCTGTATGAAACGCGGGAGCAAGCTGTGCATCGGCCACCAGTTCCAGCCCCGTACCTAGGGCAGCCAGTGCCGCCAACACAAAATAATGCCCGTAACCAAACGCAAATGCCAGTTTTGCCAAACGTCGGTGGTGCAGGGCATCGGCTAACGGTATTTGAAAATATCGCCACCACAAGGCAAATACAATGGAAGTTACCGCCAGTCCGATATTTAAAAGGCCGAAGGACCAGCCTTGCTGTGTTATGACGGTACTAATTGAACGCGTTGCCCCAAGCACGCCTTCACCCAAAACGATAATCGTAAACAGCGCGTATCGTTCAACTATATGGTGCGCGTGCCAAGGGGTCTCGCCCGTACGTTCGGCCCATACGGGAGTGAGAACTTCGAGCAGCAAAACGGGCCATAATGCATAAGTTTGCCAGTCACTTGCCAAAAACAGACGTATTGTATGCATGCCCTGCACTATCGTAATGCCAAACGCATACCGTAAACAGGTGGCGCGCCGTTCAGTATCATCATGGGCAGCCCGTAACCACTGCGCTACCAGGGCCAGCCGCATCAAAATATAGCCAATGGTGCCAATGGTCGGATTACCGTTAAACAACGCGGGAATACCAGCCGCCAACATGAGCGCGCCAAACATCAACACCAGCGATAACAACCGGTAACCACGGTCTTGCGTATCATATGCCGAGGTAAACCAGGCATAATTCAGCCAGGCCCACCAAATGGCAAAAAAGGTCAGACCAAACCCGTAGAGCGCGCTGCCAATATGTCCGGCACCCAGCGCATGATGAAACTGTGAGGCGGCTGCGGCCACAGCCACTACAAAGGCCAAATCAAGCAGTAATTCCAACGACGAGGCGACGCGGTGCTCTTCATGGATATTGCGGCCCGTCATGGGAACTTCAAACAGTTTAAACATCATATCGGCGACCTGTAGGCAAATCTGGGTTAAACGAGGATTAAAAGGTGAGGTTTAAATTGTAATGAATGGGGCTGCTGTCTTGTGCTTAAATTGTTAAGTTCGGCAAACTTCATTAACCATTATTTCATCAAAAACCTTTAAGGTTATGCCAATTCCTGTGGGTCGATATCAAGTGAAGCGCGTACCTTCTTGCGTTCAGGAATATGCAACAACGATGGCCACCAGCCGCGTAAAATATCGTGCAATACCGGCCGCTCATTTGCCAAAAATAACACATGGCCGCGATACACCGCATCGCGTTTTTCCATGGGAGCAGGCACCGGACCCCAGATTTCTATAAATTTACTGCGTATATCGTGCTGCAAATGCACCACGGCAGCCTGCAAAAACTGTTGGGTAAGTTCGGCCGAGGGCGATTCGGCCCGTAATAATGCAGCATAACGAAAGGGCGGTAAGGCCGATTTTTGCCGTTCCGACAATAAATTTAAAGCAAAATCATGGTAACCCTGCTCAATCAATGTACGCAGTAATACATTATCGGGCTGCCAGGATTGAATCAGTACCTGGCCGGCTTGTTCGCGTCCTGCACGTCCGGCTACTTGGGTGATTTGCTGCGCGGTACGTTCGGGCGCACGAAAATCGGAACTTAAAAATCCCGCATCAGCATCAATAATGCCGACTAAAGTTACATACGGAAAATGGTGCCCCTTGGCTAACATTTGCGTACCCAGTAAAATAAGCGGTTTAGGCTCGTGTGCCTTGGCATAAATGGCGTCCCAACTGCCCATTTTTGAGGTGGTATCGCGATCGACCCGCACTACATCAACCATGGGAAAATACGCTTGCAATACTTCTTCAGCGCGTGCGGTACCGTTCCCTGTTGGCATTAGATTAACCGATTTACAGTTGGGGCAGGCGGGCGGTAATTTGGATTTTAAGGTGCAATGATGGCACTCTAAATGCGTGCCGGGCAAATGATGTACGGTCAAATGCGCATCGCAACGTGGACAATCGGCCTGCCAACCGCACGATTCACACAATAAGACGGGCGCATACCCACGGCGATTTAAAAAAATCAGGACTTGCTCACCTTGGCTGATGGTTTTTTCAATGGCCTTAATCAATTCAATCGATAAACCGCCTTCACGTTTCTTGGCGCGTAAATCGATGGTTCTTAAAACAGGCGGCGGGGCGTGATGGGCACGTTCGGTGAGTCGTAAATGCAATAATTTATCGGTATAGGCCAGCCTTAAGGTTTCAAGCGCCGGAGTAGCCGTGCCGAGCAGTACCGGGCAGCCTTCTAGTTGTCCACGTTTAAGGGCCACATCGCGTGCATGATAGCGCAAGCTTTCCTGTTGCTTATAGGATAAATCGTGCTCTTCATCGAGCACAATGAGGCCCAAATGTGCCATCGGGGTAAAAATAGCCGAGCGTGTACCGATGATAATAAACGCCTCCCCATGATGCGCAGCCTGCCAGCCAGCTAAACGCTGGGCGTCGTTCATACGTGAATGCAGCAAAATAATCGGCGTTTTAAAGCGTGTGGCAAAACGTCCGACCGTCTGCGGCGTAAGTCCAATTTCGGGTACCAGTACCAGCACCTGCTGACCACGCGCCAACACTTTAGCCATAATCTGCAAATACACTTCCGTTTTACCGCTACCCGTCACGCCTTCAAGCAAGATGCCGCGGAATTTTTCCAAATGAGGCAAAATAGCCTGAACTGCTTGCGATTGTTCTGTGTTTAACGTAAGCGGCGCATGCTGTACCAGCAAGGCAGATTTTGCCTTTAAACGTTGCTGCGGCGTATGTTCGGACAGTTCAAACGGCTCAATAACGCCTTTTTTGGTCAATTGTGATAAGACTGAAGCGGGCGTATTCTGACTAAGTAATAGCGGCTGACTAAGCCCTTGGTTTCCCTGGGATTTAAGCAGATTATACAAGGTCTTTTGGCGCTCGGTGAGTTTGTCGGGGTTAACCGGACAAGGTGCAATCACGCGCCAAGCGGTCAGTATATTATCGAGCGAATCGGTTTGGCGCAGTAACGTCGGCAGGGCTACGCTAAAGACTTCCCCCAGTGGATAATGATAATAATGTGCAGCCCACGCCAACAGGTTAAACACGGTATCGGGCAATAGCGGTTTGGTATCCATCACCTGAACAATCGGTTTTAAGCGCGTAGATTCAAGGCTACTGTCGACAGGGTGCCCAATCACCATACCCACATAGGTTTTATGCCCAAACGGCACACTGACGCGCGCACCAATCGGCGGCATGGCAAACGACTCGGGCACGCTATAATCAAACACGGCAAACATCGGCACAGGAACCGCCACCTGGAGCAGGCGCAGCGTGGGCATAAGGGCAGTTTCTGGCATAATCAACCGTCGTTTTAAAGCGTTGATGAATCAATCATGGCCTGTAAGACCTTATTGCGCCAGACTGACAATGCCGTCCATTTCAACCAAGGCATTGCGGGGCAGACTTGCCACACCAATGGCAGCCCGTGCCGGATAAGGCTGGGTCAGATATTCACCCATAATTTGATTGACCAACTGAAAATGACCTAAATCGGTTAGAAAAATATTGAGTTTAACCAGGTCGTTTAACGACGCATGCGCGGCTTCACAGACGGCTTTTAAATTTTCAAAGACCTGGCGAATTTGCGCATCAATGCCATCAGCCATGATCATCGTCCCTGGATTTAGCCCGATTTGACCCGACAAATAAACGGTTTCGCCCACCTGAACGGCTTGACTGTACGTGCCAATAGCCGCAGGCGCCTGATCAGTGTGAATAATGCGACGTGACATGGTACGCTCCAAAATTAAATAAGGTATTGAGGGCCGGAAAATGTTGCTAAGGTCCGGCATGTTAACTTAAATACCGACGAACGCCAATTGTGCGCCTAATAATTGTTGTAATTCGTCTAAACGTTGTGCTTTTTTTGCGGTTTGCCATAGGGTTTGGGCTTCGGGATAGCCTGCGGTCAACATGCCAAGCCACTGTTTGTAGCGTCCAATTAGCCCTGCATCAGTTTTGCTTTCTATTTGTAAAAACGCCAACTGATATCGAAGCAATGCTGCCCAGCTTAGGGCACTTTGACCGCGTAACCGGCGTACCAAATCGGGGCGTGTTACTGCACCGCGTCCCAACATAATATCCTGGCAACCTGATGCAGTCATGCAGGTTTGGGCATCTTGCGGCGTCCAGATTTCTCCATTGGCAATTACGGTTAAATTGGGCAATTGCTGCACCACGGGCAAAATTTTATCCCAATAGGCGGGCGGGCGATACGCGTCGGCTTTGGTACGCGCATGAATGGTTAACCACTGCGCACCAGCTTGACAAACGGCATGTGCATTGTCCAAAAGAGGGGCATCGGTTAAATAGCCGAGTCGTATTTTGGCCGAAACCGGAATATGCGCGGGCACACTTTGGCGCACGGCGTACACGATATTATAAATATGTTCGGGTTCGTCCAGTAAAACCGCCCCGCCGCGATGTCGATTGACCGTTTTTGCAGGACAGCCAAAGTTCAAATCAATCGCCGGGGCACCTAGTTGGGCAGCCTGTGCCGCATTGTCGGCCAAAACATGTGCATCATGCCCCAAAAACTGCACATGTACGGGTGTTTGACTGGCCGTACAGCCCCCGTGATAGAGTTCGGGCACAGCGCCATAAATGACGTGCGGCGGCAACAGTTGGTCGGTCACGCGAATAAACTCGGACACACACCAGTCGTATCGCCCTATGTCGGTCAGCAAGCGGCGCATCGGTGGGTCGGTTAGACCTTCCATGGGCGCTAAAATAATGCGCTGCGGCGATTCCATCGGCAAAACGGATATATCAGGCATAAGCAAAGCCGGGGCAATCATCAATTTGTCCGATTAACATCATCAAGTTAATTATAAAAATGGCCTCTATCCTTTATGGTTTTAAGTTTAAACAGGCGGCTAGTTTAACAGAGCCAGCGTGTTAGGGTGGTTTATTGATGCTGAATCGGATTTAAATGCATATTTTCGAGCAATTTTTCAGGCCGCCAAGAACCTTAGCGATTAGGAATCATCATTACAAAATCTGTAACGCCAACATCGACCCCTTGTTGAAATAATAAGGCGCTGGCCTGACCGCGATGATGCGTTTGATGATTAAAAAAGTGAGTGAGTAACAGGCCTAGTTCCTTTTGAAGCGATTGTCCCTTGGTATTTTGATAAGATATGACAAGGTTCATCTGGTTTTCCGTGACTTCATCAATAAATTCAATAATAAGTTTGTCAAGTTGATGTCTGGCCGTTGCATAATCGGCCAAATGGCTAAACAGGATATCATTTAGGGCATAAGGCACCGGAAATTCATCTAGGCGGCTTAAACAGTAAAACGGTTCACTTTTTGAAAAACGGTGTAACCATATTAAATCACCTACTATTAAATGATTCATGGTGCCTAAAATTGAACCAAAAAACGCGTTTTGATGTTCATTAACGGCCGAGTTGCCCAATACCTGCCTAGCGTCAATACATTGCTGATTCATCTTTTGGTTATATTCAGCCAATAATTTAAACATTATCTGTGGCATGTTGGGCTCCATTTATGAGCATTTTTTAGATATTGCCCCGTATAGTCAGAACGATTTTTTTATTATTCAAAATTTTTAGAGGGTCCGGTTTAGCCTGAATAAATCTGCTTCCACCAAAGCGCCACTGTTCAATCGTAACGATTTTAACGGCGTCCAATCGGGGACAGGTTGTTGAAGTGCTGTTGGCAATTTATCGTTTAAAAAATCGTTCCGGCTGATAAGTTGCGCGCCCAGACTCATTAAATGCGAATTTTCCAACTGGCAATCGACCCATGCAAACCCTGAATGGGCACATAATCGCATCAAAAACCAAAAGGCCAATTTAGACACGTCAGTTTCACGGCTAAACATCGATTCGCCAAAAAATGCACCGCCTAACTGTACGCCGTATAAGCCGCCAACCAGTTTATTCTTGGTATTCCAGACCTCGACACTGTGTGCAAAACCTGCCCCAAACAACGCGGTATAACCTGCCTGAATAGCCGGACTAATCCAGGTGCTGTCGGCATAAACACGCGGCGCCGCGCACGCTGCAATGACCTCTGGAAATGCGCCACTTAAAGTTAACGTATATTGATTTTTCTTCGCGGTGCGCACTAGGGTTTTATGGGGTGTAAAATGTTGCGGCTCAATGATGCAGCGCGGATTAGGCGACCACCAGCAAATCGGGTCACCTTCGTTAAACCAGGGAAATAATCCTTTTTGATAGGCATCTAGCAACGTTTGCGGGCTTAAATCCGCCCCAATTGCCACCAACCCTTCATGTTCATCTAAATCGTCAAAGGTTTTAGGGTCGGGAAGCACATAAGGTGATGGCGCAAACGGAGAAATAACCATCTTGGACAATCTCCTTAAGTCGATTTTTTTGGTTAAATGCCTGCTCTAGAGTAAAGCATTTAACCGGTCATCACAAAATGGCTAGATTCAGGTTTCGGGGCTATTTTTGCCCATTGGCCTTGGCGTCCAGATAACGTTCGGCATCAAGCGCAGCCATGCAGCCTGAACCCGATGAGGTGATGGCCTGCCGATAGATATGGTCGGCCACATCGCCTGCTGCAAACACGCCTTCAATCGAGGTTTGCGTGGCATTACCTTGCGTGCCACTATTAACTACAATATAACCGTTATGCAGGTTTAATTGATTGACAAACATTTCGGTATTGGGTTTGTGACCAATCGCAATAAACACGCCATAGACCGAAATATCCTGCATGGGGGTTTGTTCAGCATGAGCCGCAGGTTTAAGGCGTACATGGGTTACGCCATTGTCATCGCCTAAAATCTCATCAACTTCATGATTCCAGATAATGGTCACTTTGCCTTCTTTTTGTTTGGCAAACAATTGGTCTTGCAGAATTTTTTCCGAACGAAACTTGTCGCGCCGATGGACAATGGTCACATGTTTGGCAATATTGGTTAAATATAAGGCTTCTCCTACGGCTGTATTGCCGCCCCCGACCACGAGCACCTCTTGACCTTTATAGAAAAATCCATCGCAGGTGGCACAAGCACTTACGCCACGCGACATGTATTTTTCTTCAGAGGGCAAGCCTAAATATTGCGCAGTGGCACCGGTTGCAATAATCAGCGCATCACACGTATAAACGCCCATATCGCCTGTAAGCGTAAATGGCCGGTGCTGTAAGTCGACGGCATTAATATGGTCATAAATGATTTCAGTGCCAAAACGTTCGGCATGGGCCTGCATTTTATCCATGAGCACAGGGCCTGTTAAACCGGGTTCACCGCCCGGCCAGTTATCAACTTCAGTGGTGGTGGTCAGTTGTCCGCCAATTTGCATGCCGGCGATGATAACGGGTTGTAAATTGGCCCGTGTGGCATAGACGGCAGCCGAATAGCCTGCGGGGCCTGAACCTAGAATAATTAACGGAATATGACGAGGGTTTGACATGGAATTTCCTTGGGGTATAGACGCGCTAACGGCTGTCTAATTACAGTTATAATGGGGTAAAAAAGGCATAAATCAAGGCAATTATAGCGTAAATTGGGCGGCTGTATTGGATTTTATCGGCCACTATTTAACAATGCAACATTATCAAGGGTTTAAACGCTTTGAAAACCCAACCTCTTTAGGCTTAAATTAAGCTATATTAAATGTTATTTACTTAACTGAGAAGCAGACCATGTCCGCACATACCCATGATTTACAGCGTTTTCTTGATGCCCAAGATCAGATACTTGAAACGGTTATGACCGAATTAAAACACGCCAGAAAGGTGCGCCACTGGATGTGGTTTATTTTTCCGCAAATCAAAGGGTTAGGATTTAGCCCCAATAGTCAATTTTTTGCCATTGCTGACGTGAACGAGGCTATCGCGTATTTAAATCATTCTGTTTTGGGCCAACGCTTAATCGAATGTTGCCGGATTCTATTGCAAACGCAACATAAAACAGCCGAACAGATTTTTGGCGGTATCGACAGTACCAAATTAAAATCGAGCATGACCTTATTTAGCCATGCGTTTGAAATGTTAAATTCAAATGCGGCGGATAATGTCTTTAAACACGTTTTAAATCAGTATTTCGACGGTGAACCGGATACCAAAACACTGCAAATACTGAGCGGACACTAAGATTTAAAGCATATTGATTGAAAATGGTTGCGCAAGGATAGGCTTGGCATATCCCGCACAATTTAAAATAAACCCTAGGAAGTTTTGCTGTATCATAAGGACTTTAAAAAACCATGCCGCATGCGCAATCTTTAAGGTAAAACTTCGGTGAAATTAAACGATTTATCTCATTATTATCAACGTGTTATCAGTACCGTGCTACTGGTGATTTTAGGCACTTATTTATTATTGACGGTTATCAGTTACTCGCCGTATGACCCGGGCTGGACACATTTATCAAGCGACACTCAAACTGTGAGCAATGCGACGGGCGTGGCGGGTGCGTGGATTGCCGATGTACTGTACGGATTTTTAGGGCGTGCAGCGATACTGGTACCCTTACTGATTTTATTTGAAGCCATGCAGGTCTGGTGGCCTCATCAGTGGGTTAGCCGTCCGGTGCGCGTGCTGCTGCAAGGGTTTATCGTGCTGGTGGTTGCCAGTTTATGCAGTCTGCATGTGTATGAACCGGCCGATACATTGCGCAATGCAGCAGGCGGCATTTTGGGTTATGAGGTCGCGCGGCATTTATTGGGTGCCTTACAAGGGTTTGGTTTAACGGCATTGTGGGCATTGGTAGCACTAACGGCCTTACTGGTTGGGCTGCTTTTGTTGTTTGTGACGGTGGTTTATGGTATTGCCTGGGGTAAAACCGCAGATAGGGTAGGGGCACTTCCGGGGTTATTAAAACAATTATTTTTCCCATCGCATAAGAATTTTCAAGAATTTAATGCTACCTCATTACCGGCACCTTCACCAATTACACCAGCCGGACAGCCTGAGTCTGCTGCGCCGTCAAGTTTGTCTGAACCTTTAATATCAACTGTCAGCACGCCTCAACCAACTGTTCAGCTAGAAGAATCAGTTCGTTCCATCGTTTTGGAAGATGAGCATTATAATGCGACGCAGGCATCTGGCCATTTGGCCGTTGTTGATGTATCAACGCCTCATTTGTCGCAGGCTACCGAATCATTGGCTGATGAGGTGTTGCCTGGGTCATCTTTAACGGACGAAACATTAACTCACGGGTCTTTAGCTAATGAGTCTTTAACCAGTATTCCACTGGCACATATTATTCACGATATTCCGGCAGTCGTTCTGTCAACGACGGGGCCTCAAACGACCGATCATACGTCCACATTGCCCTCAGAGCCTGATATTTTTAGTCAACTTGAGCAACTGGTGACGGTTCCGGTGGTACAACCTTTGCCGCCTTTAACGATGGCAATTGATGAACCGCCGCCCATTAACGAGCCTGTACCGGAAGAGCACGCTGCTCGAGTGGTTTCTGTTAAAGCTACCTCTGCTGAAGTCACTGTAGAACCTGTCAGTGTGCCTAAAATTGTTCAGCATATTGCTTTAGATGCCCATGAATTATTGCCAGAGATGCCTTTGGTTGCAGGTGATGATATTGATGACGTTGATTTGGACGACTTTTTGCCGGAAGGCGCAGCGCCCGTCATTCAAACCGTGAAATTAACCGATTTGCCAGCAACTGAAAATACTACACCAAAAGCCGCAACAGCCGATCCCTCCAAAAACTTAGGGTCACAGGCGGCTCAGGTGGCCGCACACCGTAAAACTTTGTCAGTATTGCCATCGGTAGAGTTGCTCGATTTGCCCGATGCAAACCGTAAGCCCAGCTATACGCCTGAGGAGTTGAGCCGATTGTCTGCCTTGCTGGAAATCAAGTTGCAAGAATTTAACATCAAGGCCAAAGTCATTGAAGTACAGCCCGGTCCTGTCGTTACACGTTTTGAAATTGAGCTTGCGCCCGGCATTAAGGCCAGTAAATTAACCGGTGTTTCACGCGATTTGGCCCGTTCTATTTCCAAGGCATCGGTTCGGGTGGTCGAGGTTATTCCAGGTAAGCCGTATATTGGTATCGATGTGCCCAATACGACGCGCGATATGGTGCGTTTGATTGAAATTTTGGAAACGCCAAGTTTTCGTGACCCTAAAGCTTCCCTGTCCATGGCGATGGGCAAGGATATAGCAGGTCGGCCCGTCCTTGCCGATTTAGCGCGGGCGCCGCACATGTTGGTGGCAGGTACGACAGGCTCCGGTAAATCGGTCGCGGTGAATGCCATGCTGCTGACGATGTTGCTTAAATACACGCCTGAGCAATTGCGTCTGATTTTAATTGACCCCAAACAGTTGGAACTTGCAAATTATAACGATATTCCACACTTGCTAACTCCCGTTGTCACCGATATGAAAGACGCTGTAAATGCGTTGAATTGGTGCGTTAATGAGATGGAGCGGCGGTATGCCCTGATTAAACTGATTGGCGGTCGAAAAATCGATGATTTCAATCAAAAAGTGCTTGATGCCGAAGCACGTGGCGAGGCACTGCTTGATCCGCTATGGCGACCTGATGAACATGTCAGCGACCGCCCACCGCGTTTAAAACCTTTGCCGTTTATTGTTATAGTGGCCGATGAATTTGCCGATTTAATCATGCAAGTCGGCAAAAAAGCGGAGGAGCTGATTACCCGACTTACCCAAAAATCGCGTGCTGCCGGGATTCATTTATTGCTGGCCACTCAGCGTCCGTCGGTAGATGTGATTACCGGATTGATTAAGGCGAATATTCCCACCCGGGCTGCATTGCGCGTCAACAGTAAAATCGATTCGCGTACCATTTTAGATGCTTCAGGCGCTGAGGATATGCTGGGTAATGGCGATATGCTGTTTGTAGCCCCGGGGAAGAATGAACCTGAACGCGTGCATGGCCCGTTTGTTAGCGATGATGAAGTGAATCGGGTGTGTGATGCGTGGCGCGAGCGTGGCAGCCCCAATTATGTAGACGATATTTTAACGCCCTTTGATGAAGAGGGAGGACGAACTTCTCATGGCGGGGGAGGGGAAGAGGATAGCGAACGCGATGCCGACTATGATTTGGCACTCGCATTTTTTCTGGAAACGCGCAAAGTATCGGCGTCCTCCTTACAGCGTAAATATTCGTGGGGTTATAACCGTGCAGCACGGGTTGTTGATAGTCTGGAAGCGGCGGGCATCATTTCCAAACCCAATAATAGCGGTAAACGCGAGTTGTTAATGTAAAGTCATTATTGGAAATGATGTAAAATGAGACAGGTTTAGAGGGATACGTTAAACCTACCTCGCGCCAAACCCATTAGCCAGCAAATTTGTCGAGTAATGCTAGAAATTCAGCATTATGAGTCTTATGCGCCGAAATAAAATCACGCAAGGTTTGCCCTTTAGGATTAGTCGCTTTAACATTGCGACCCTCTGCCACAAAGCGCGTTAACAAGCGTTCAAAATCAAATGGACGCATGTGCTTATAAGCATTATAGAGTACATGAAAATCGGCATCGATGCCTCTTGGGGGCAACTGATTAAGATAACCAAACACGCGGTCATCAGACCAGGGTTCGTTAAAGGTAGCAGGTTGTGCAAAAGCCATAGGGTTTTCCTGAAGTTGTAATGTGAGCTTATTAACGTCAATCATCGTTTAATCATACGAGCAACTCTGCCGTTTATAATGAAGAGTGGCTCGCTGGTTTTAAGACTTAAGGCGCACGGTCTTCAGGCAAGCTAATATTCATTTCTAACATTTCATAGTTATCTTCAGCATGAACGGTCATTTGAATGTCATTTTCGCCAACAGTGCGCACATAGCGTTGCACCACTACCATAATTTCCTGCTTCATACGCTGGATATTTTCATCGCTTAAACGACGGCCCAAACGGCTTTCGGTGGCAACAATCACCTTTAGCCGGTCGGCTGCAACCTTGGCGCTACCGGGTTTAGGCTCAGTTTTAAATAAATTGCTCCAAAAAGATGCCATGCTTATACTCCAAACAGCCGGGCCCACCAGCCTTTTTTAGGAATATCCACAAACCGGTAAGGTCTGTCTTCGCCCATAAAACGTGCCACCATATCTTCATAGGCCATGCCAGCCGGTGAATTGCGGTCACGAATCACGGGGACACCGTGGTTTGACGCAGTCAGTACGGAAGCACTTTCAGGAATAATTCCAATAGTCGGCACCTTTAAAATTTCTTTAGAAATATCATCGACACTTAGCATTTCTTCTTTTTCGGCACGATGGGGGTCAAAACGGGTAATACATAAACGCGCCCGAACCTGACCCAAGCCCTGCTCCGATTTTTTGGTTTTGCTGTTTAGCATGCCAATAATCCGGTCTGAATCGCGCACTGACGACACTTCAGGATTGGTTACAATAATGGCTTCATCGGCATGATACATGGCTAAAATGGCGCCGCGCTCAATGCCGGCCGGTGAATCGCAAATAATATAATCAAATTCGCGTGATAATTCTTCCATGACCCGTGCCACGCCTTCATCGGTCAAGGCATCTTTATCACGTGTTTGGCTTGCGGGTAAAATATATAAATTTTCGTAGTCTTTATCACGAATTAAGGCCTGCGATAAACGCACCCCATCATGAATCACGTTGATAATATCGTAGACAACGCGCCGCTCACAGCCCATAATTAAGTCCAGATTACGCAAGCCTACATCAAAATCGACAACGACTGTTTTTTTGCCACGCTCAGCTAAACCGGTTGCAAATGAGGCACTGGTGGTGGTTTTACCGACCCCGCCTTTTCCCGAGGTCACTACAATAATTTTTGCCACGGGGGCTACTCCTATTTTAATAAAAAGCGTGTACTAAAAAGCTGTAAAACCGGGTTTAACGTTCATGATATATTAAAATCATTGCATGTTAATAAAATGCGCACCAGATACAATACTGACCCATAAATAATTAAAATAGCCTACGCCTATATCCCTGTTAAATAGCGCCTGTTAAATGAAGTCTAGAAATTTAGCCAGTTTATCGGAATCTCTATGCAAACAATACTATCCTACATAAACTGGAGTTAATGTGCAGGACTGTTGCCTTAACGCTACTGCGCAGGTCACTATGTTAGGGCTATAAACCCTTTAATCTTAACATATTCGATTAAGGTGCATTATTTTAGGGCAATTTAACGCGTGATATGACATTTTAATGACATTTAACCCGGGTTAAATTGTGTCGGCATGTTACCAAGTTTTGCCCATAACATTGTAAAAACTTGGCTCATTTTAAAACTAAAAAGCACTTGAACGTAAGCCTAAAGCCGTTAAGCCAGATTCTTAAGCAATGTTCTGGGGGCTCATTTCATGGGCATTATTAAGTTGCCGAAAAATAAGGGTGCCATTTTCATTTAAACTGATTTGCACCGATTGCCCAAGCATATGGGTCGGAATATCATCAGCCACACAATACGTACCGGCCACGGAAACCAGCTCGGCCTCTAGGCGTTGACAAAAAATCCGCGCCTCCTTATGACCCGCTGCCCCGGCAATAATACGCCCGCGCGCGCTGCCATAAATATAGGCATGACCCATGGAAATTAATTCGGAACCGCTATTCATATCGGCAAAAAGTAGCAAGTCGCCACGTTCTGACAGTAACTGTTGGCCCGTACGCAACGTGTCATTATGCACTAGTAAAAAACCCGGCTGTCCATAGGTAGGCACTTGATAGGGAGGCACTTGCACAGGCTGTGGCACGGGGGCAACGACTTCAGGCACGACTTGCTCGGTCGGTTGAATACGTTGCATAGGCTGGTCAGCAGGCAAAATAGCGAGTCCCAACGCCTGGCCCTGTTCACTCAACATGCCCTTAACCACAGCCATCACTTTTAAACCATAGGACTGCAACAATGCCAATACAGCCGCCAGGTCTTGAGGTACACTGCTGTCCAAAACGATAAGCGTACCTTGATGGGCCCCGGTATCGGTTCCTAAAGCGGCTTGCAGGCTTTGCAAAATACGGGGGGGTTCATCGGTATTTAGGATTAGACGCGTAAAACTAACCATTTTGCCATTAAAGCGGATATCACTCATAGAGTTCCTTTGAATTTAAAAAAAGATAGCCGGCTAAACTTATGGGTTCTTAGGGGCATTCGGATTGCTTTTCCATTGTTGAATTTTAACTTGCGCGATGATTAAATCAATCCCTTCAAAGATTAATGTGCGGCTTAACTCACTTAATAGCGGTGTATCAACCCGAACGCGGCTGATTTCTTGACCAATCTGCAATAAAACTGGATTAGCCACCTGAGGCGCAATCGGTATAGCCGTTAGCGGCGTCAGTAATTCATGCGTTAAGCGTTGCCCCAATTGTTCCGCCAAGCCCAAAATTTGCTGTTCAATTTTAGCGCCAACCACTGGAACAAGCCGCGCTGTTTGGTGTAATTCGGGCATCGCTTTTAAAGTGCGCGCCACAGTATCCCCAATGGCGCTTGCAAGCTCGGTTTGATTGGCTAACAGGGCAGGGGTCAAAGCATGCTGTAGAACTTCAGAAATGGCCTGAGCGATGGCAATGCGATGTTTATCGAGCAGACTTTGAACGATATTATCATGTGCCTGCTGACCTTGCAGCTCATCACGCACACCTTCTAAAATTTTAATGACAATACGGTCTGAAACTTCCTCTAAAACCACCTCATAATAAAACTTTCCCTTCGTTAACCATTTTTGAGGAATAACAGAATGCCCAAGTTTATGCAAACGGTAGCCAATCAGTCCAATCGGAATAAGCCGTAAAATTCTAAGTGACGGTATGCATCCTAAAATTTCATACCAGTGAAACACCGGAAATAATAGCCAATGCGCATATAGCCGTTCACCCGTTAGCTTTTGAGGCGGTTTAACCATGACCACAAGCCAGCGTATGGCGACTTCGAATACAAAAAAAATGGTAAAGCCTTCTGCGATTTTTTGTACCGTTAGATGGTCTGCGAGCCGGTAGCGATTTAAAAAAGCTTCCACATGAATAAAGGGAGCAACGCTGCCAGCCAGCCCACTCATCAACAGGTCATCTGCCAGTAACATCAGTAAATTGAGCGCCACCAAGACCAGCATGACTATTTCATAGCCTAAATGCCGGCGCTGATAGCCAGCATGTTGCGTCTCATGCAGAGGATTATCCTCTTTGGCAAAAAACATGTCGACCATGACGGCTACCCTTAAGCTGGTTCTGACGTTTCTGTTTGGTAACGCTCAATAATGTGGTCAATCCGTGCGTCTTTGGCGTGCCATAAATCGTTAAGCCACTGTTGCAGTTGCGCACGGTATTGGGCATCGTTTTCATAGTCTCCCACTAAAATCCAATCGGGTAACGGGATTTTTTCTACTTCAACGACGATGCGTTTGACACGCCCCATCCATAAATCGCCATAGCTTGGTATACCGTCAGGATAAACAATCGTCATATCCAAAAGGGCATTCAGATGAGGGCCCAAAATGTTGAGCGCCAGAGCTAAACCTGCGGTTTTTGGTTTAAGCAGATGTTTAAAGGGAGATTGCTGCATGGCCTGTTTAGCCGGTGTAAACCGGGTGCCTTCTACATAGTTAAGCAATGAAAATGGCATTGAGAGCATATTTTGACAAGCTATGCGCGCCGTTTCCAAATCCTGCTGACGTAATGCCGGATTTTTGGCAATTTGCGCCTTGCTGTGACGTTTCATCATGGGAAAGCCCAGAATTTTAAAGACAGGCCCCAAAAAGGGAATGTAAATGAGCTCCGCTTTGGTAAAAAAGCGCATTAATGGAATTCGATTAAGCCCGACATATTGCGTCACGGTTGTATCGACCCAGCTTTGATGATTGGAAATGACCATATACTGACCCTGGGGGTCTAAGTCGTTCGGGAAATGAATCTGCCAATCAATGTGGGGCACAATATGATTTAAGAAAAAATTATTATGTTTAATCCATTGGTTACTGATTTGAATGGCATAATCATTCAATCGTTGCTGTTTTTTTAAACTGTTAACCATGCCTAACGCTAACATGGGCGGACTTAAAACAATCGTGTTGGTTGCGATAGCGACCCCGCTCACCGCAGCCCGCAACCGTTCTTTTAAGGTGGTCTTGGGGGCCGACTTGCGCTGTGATTCCGCATTGGAAGCAGGTACATCTAGTTTTGACGAATGGGGGGTAGGCGTTTGCATGGGCACTCCATTTGGTTGGCATACACGGTAAAACTTTTGCGGCAGGGTCACTCGTGATGCATGACTCAAGAAGATAATGGGGGTTGTCAGTCAGATTAAAAACTATCAAATAAACGTTGAACACCTGTCTTTATTGAAATTGCAGGATTAAAAGCCGCATAAAAAACCTGCGATTTTCCACATTATGGTTAATTTTGGCGCATTTTGTAACCACTTTAGCACATTCTTAACAAAATAAGCCTATCACATTTGAAGGAATGCATTAAAAATAGCGCCATGCTATAAAGTCTGATTCAAGATTTTTAAGAATGTTCTGGCTTATGTTTGTCGGCGGGTTATTTTTTTTGGGTTAAAGGCCGAGGTGTTGTTCTTAACATGAGCGTGCTGGATTAAAATATCTTAAAAATTCTATGAATAAGACCTGTTTTTTTATATTGTTTTAGGTTCTTAAAATGAAGGAGTAAATCATGCGCACACGTTTGATGGTAGTGGGAACATTAATGGGTTCTATGGCGTTAACGGCTTGTACAACCAATCCTACAACAGGACAAATGCAACCGAATAAAGCATTATTAGGAGGCTTGTCGGGTGCGGCAGCGGGTGCATTGCTAGACCGTCACAACCACGGGCGTGGTGCTGCAATTGGTGCCGTGTTGGGCGGTGGCGTGGGTATTTATATGGATACTCAAGAGCGCAGACTGCGTCAACAAATGGCTGGTACGGGTGTAGAGGTTGCACGTAATCAGCAAACCGGTGCAGTGGATTTAATCATGCCGGGTAATATTACGTTTGCTACCGACAGTGCAGCTATTGCAGGTAATTTTACGGGCACCTTAAGCCAGTTGGCCAGCACATTGAGCCAGTACGACAAAACGACGATTTCAGTCCGTGGTTATACCGACAACACCGGTTCTGTGGCGTATAATCAGCGCCTGTCACAAGACCGTGCCAATAGTGTGGCTAATTTCTTAATCAGCTCGGGCATTCCGGCTTCACGTATTCAGTCAGTCGGCTATGGCATGAGCAATCCGATTGCGGATAACAATACGGTCGATGGTCGGGCTAAAAATCGTCGTGTTGAAATCAGCATTAACCCACCTGCTAGCGTTTAACACGCGATTTAACATTTAAAATTGAGCTTAAAGTGAGCCACTACATCAGCGTCTGTAATGTTCTAGCGCTGTCACATGCGCTTGACAATGATGCCAAAAACCAAGTTATGATGACTTGGTTTTTGTTTTTAGTATAAGTGTAGTCGGCATTAAAAAATATTATTAAAAAGCAGACAATGCCTCGCCTGCATGATACGATAACTTAAATTGGCGCGCCATTTACAATAGACGTGTCTATAGGGATATTAAAAATAAGCGCAAGAGGAAGTTATGCGTCTACTATCAGATTATTCGGGGTATGTCGTTTTAGTGCGTCCCACCGTATTTCCATCTTTAAGACCGATTGCACTAGGTTTGATAGGGTTACTGCTATTAAGTGGCTGTAGTTTTCTGCCCTCAAAACATGTTCAATCGGTACAAAAAGTAGTGGTTGCGGCTCAAAAAGCCGATACCGATCCGGCACAGGCAGAAATTTTAAAACAACAAGCCTTGCAAGTACAGGCCTCAGAACGAAGACTGGAAAACGTGCGTTCGGGTCACTGGTTTAGTTTTCACCGTAAAAGTAAACCCGCATTGGTTCAGTATGCACCTAATTTGCCAGCCGTTGATTTTAATGAGCCTATCGGCATAAAAGAACGTTATAAGCCGCATGGCTTTGGCTTGGGGGCGTGGATTTTACGCAGTGATGGCCCAAAATTTTTGCAAAGTCGCGGCTCAACCTTTCAACCGATTAGCCCTCAAAGTAACAAATCGGCTATTGTGTATTTGTATCGCCCGCATTCCGATTGGGGCTATCAGGAAATTATCGCACCCAGTTTTTTCTTAAACGGTCAGCGTCTGCCTAATTTAATCGATAATCAATACTATTGGCTGGAACTGCCTGCGGGTCAGTATCGGTTATCCATTCGTCGGCCCATTGGTTTTATTTATTTTCAGCAGGGTACAACGGCCGATTTTAAAGTGGAAGGTGGACAAACCTATTATTTGCGCTATGATGAAACGCATAACCTGTCTTTGCCGGACCAGTCACTTGGATTATTGCGTGTGGACGATTTGGCACAAGTGACGCCTAAAATTGCCCAAAATGAAATAGGGGGGACCGTTATGTCGCAAGCGGGGCAAAGCTTTGTACCGAGCGTCGATAATGTTGCCCCTGTGCAGTTGCCTGCGTTTGATGGGCAGCCGCGTCATGAGGTGTCTAAAACTCAATTGACTCAAAAAGAAGCGGTAACTTTAGGCACGCCGCTGGTATTGTGGAATCCGTTAACCTGGTAAGGCACAGTCTCTTGATTAACAAGGTTGTTCCAACAGACGGACACTTAAAAGCCGAATTCTAGAACTCGGCTTGTTAAGGTAAACGTTAAAGAATTATTGAGCAGCCGCATCGACTACTGGAATTAACCCAATTTTAGCCTGCCAGATTTGAGGCGCAATGGCATGAATCGAACGGCCATTGACATCGACCGCTACAGATACAGGCATATCTTCCACAACAAATTTATAAATGGCTTCCATGCCCAAATCGGCAAACGCGACCACTTCAGCCTCACGAATAGCCTTGGATACCAGGTAGGCTGCGCCGCCAACTGCCATCAAGTAAGCAGCATGATGCTTTTTAATCGATTCAATAGCTATCGGGCCACGTTCTGCTTTGCCAATCATGCCAAATAATCCGGTATGTTCGAGCACGGTGTCGGTAAATTTATCCATACGGGTTGCGGTGGTCGGGCCGGCGGGTCCAACGACCTCATCGCGTACGGGGTCAACCGGGCCAACGTAATAAATCATTTTGCCTTTTAAATCAACCGGCAACGGCTCGCCTTTTTCAATCATTTCAACCATGCGCTTGTGTGCAGCATCGCGGCCAGTGTACATGGTACCGCTTAGTAACAATGTATCGCCAATTTCCCAGGCGTTCATTTCTTCCTGCGTTAAAGTGTCTAAATTAACGTGTTTGGCTTTACTGGTCGACCAGGTGACCTCGGGCCAATCGCTTAATTTAGGTACGGCAATATGTGCAGGGCCCGAACCATCTAAATGAAAATGCAAATGGCGGGTTGCAGCACAATTGGGAATCATACCGATCGGTTTTCCCGCAGCGTGACACGGATAATCTTTAATTTTTACGTCCACAACCGTAGTCAATCCACCCAAGCCCTGTGCCCCAATGCCCAGCGCGTTGACTTTTTGATACAGCTCAATACGCAATTCTTCAATTTTGGTGTTCGGGCCGCGTTTAAGCAGCTCATGCATATCGATTTCTTCCATCAAGGCCTCTTTAGCCAGCAGCATCGCCTTTTCAGCCGTACCGCCAATACCAATACCCAGCATACCCGGTGGACACCAGCCCGCCCCCATGGTAGGCACAGTCTTAAGTACCCAGTCTACGATGCTGTCAGAAGGATTTAACATGGCCAGTTTTGATTTATTTTCAGAGCCGCCCCCTTTGGCCGCCACGGTAATATCAACCTGATTGCCCGGTACCAGTTTATAATGAATGACTGCTGGCGTATTATCGCCGGTGTTTTTACGGGTAAAGGCCGGGTCACGCAAAATCGACGCGCGCAAAACATTACTATGTTCCAAATACGCTTGCCGTACGCCTTCATTGATGGCATCGTCCAAACTCATGGTTAAATTGAATCTAACGTCTAATCCAACCGTTACGAATACGTTAACAATACCGGTATCCTGACAAATCGGGCGATGACCTTCGGCACACATGCGAGAATTGATTAAAATTTGCGCCATCGCGTCTTTGGCCGCAGGATTTGCCTCGGCTTCATAGGCGCGATTGACCGCCTGAATAAAATCGACAGGGTGATAATAACTGATAAATTGCAAGGCATCTTTAATCGATACAATCAAGTCATCTTGTTCAATAAGGGTCGGCATAACATTATCCTTTGGCAGGGCTAAAAACTCGGTAAATACTTCTAGGTCATTGAGGGTCAATCGTTGCCTTAAGCAGCCTCATGAATAAAACGCTGTATGATGTAGTCATGCTTGTTTAGGCTCAGGCCTTTACTTGTTCATCAGTTTATTGAGTGCGTTTGCCTTAACCGGCTTGGCTTCGGCATCGGTAAAAACACGTGCAAGGGGTAACGATAATTTAGCAGCCAGATAATCCTCCGATTGAATCAACAATGGACCAATCACCTGCGCCCATTCATCATCGGCATGAACTTTTCCCAAATCTTCACGGCGCGGCAGGGGATATGGTAAATCCTTGTAAAATGTCCAGAAGTCCAAATCTTCTAAGCTGCGACTTAAAATAAACCCGCCTTTTTCGGTTCGTTTGATAATATCATGCGCATGCAGGACTTCGGCATATTCATTCCAGTTGTCGACCTGGTCGCGCCCTAGGGCCTTCATCACTTGGGTATCAATAATTTCATCGCCGACTTTTTGGTTAGTATGCAGCATTTTTAAAATATCCAAAATTGCTAACACGGGATGTAATGGACGATGTTCAGCCGACTGGAACACCGTTAACGCATAGGAAATTTCAACGCCTAGTAAAATCACCACCCAAGATGAATAAATCCACACAAGAAAAATCGGCAAGGCTGCAAAAGCGCCATAAACCTTGTCGTAGCTGGTAAAATTGCTAATGCCAAAGCCGAAAACAGCTTTTAACGCGGTAAAGAGTAAACCTGAAATGACGCCAGCAATAGCCGCCTGCTTGAAGGGCACCTTGCAGTTGGGAATTAACCAATAAATAAAGGTAAAACCGACTAATGTTAAAACGATCGCTGCGACTCTTAACCAAAACGTCCAGTCAATCGAGTAACCATTGACGTTAATATTTAAAACCGATAACGAAGTAAGGGCAGTAGAGGCTAAGAACGCGCCACCCAGCAGTATCGGTCCAAGCGAAATAATCGCCCAATAACGTGCAAAGGCCAGCGCCCCTTCGCGAGAACGGGTAACGCGCCAGACATGGTTAAAGGCTTTTTCGATGGCAGACAACATTAAAATAGCGGATACAAATAAAAAGATAACCCCGACAATGGTTAAATTAGATGATTTTTCGGTAAATTCGTTTAAATATTTGGTCACCTGGCTACCGGTCTGCGGTAAAAAATTGCTGTAAATCGCCTCTTGAATTTGTGAACGCACCGTGGCTAATGCAGGAATGGACGACAAAATAACCAAAAAAACGGTTAGAATAGGCACGATGGAGAGTAAGGTGGTATAGGTTAAGGCGCTTGCTTTATCCAGGCAGTCGTCTTTTAAAAAACGTTTGATTAAAAACACTAAGAATTTAAACCAGTTGGCGTTTTTAAAGGGGAGTTTCTCAAGTAATTTATTCATATGTATGGCCCTGGCCCGTTGAATGTTGCTATGCGGTTAACGCAGATGATTATATAGACCTTTGGCGCCAAATTTAAGCATTAACTGCTTAATGAGCGGTTTATTCGGTTGCTAAAATGTTAGCATACGCTAACGAGCGGTCTAAAATGCTACAGGTGAATCCATCGGCTTGGTAAGCATGAACCAACGACAGCATGGAACCCCCCTCGATTATCCATCAAATGCCCATTAGAGGCGACTGTACAGAGGCTAGGCTATGTCAACTATTTCCAATACGCCTTATATTTTGGTGTTGTACTACAGTAAACATGGTGCCACACGCGATATGGCGCATTTGGTTGCGCGCGGCATTGAGCAGGCAGGCGCTACGGCTAAAGTTCGTACTGTGCCCGATGTTGCACCGGTGACTACGGTTGCGGCTCCAAGTTTACCTGCGCATGGTGATTTATATTGTACACTGGAAGAGTTGCAGCACTGTCAGGGGTTGGCATTGGGAAGCCCCAGTCGTTTTGGCAATATGGCAGCGCCATTAAAGTATTTTCTAGAGCAAACCAGTACGTTATGGCTTGCGGGCGATTTGCAACAAAAACCGGCAAGTGTCTTTGCGAGTTCTAGCAGTATGCATGGCGGTCAGGAGGCCGTGTTGCTTAGCATGATGATTCCCCTGCTGCACCACGGTATGTTGATAACGGGACTACCGTATGCCGAGGCCGCACTGAGCCGAACGGTGCGCGGTGGCACGCCCTATGGGGCCACGCATACCACGGGTACTGCACACGATATGCCGTTACATGATGACGAAAAGAGTCTTTGTATTGCACAGGGCATGCGGCTGGCTCGATTGGTGCAACAGCTAAACAGGCCGGTTTAAGATGGCGCTTTACGGTAAGCACTGGAGTCTAAACCAGCAGCAGCAAGCCCTTAGAGTCAGTTATGTATTGTGGCTGATATGGCTTGGGCTAGGCGTACCATTGGGGCAGTTATACGACGGAATGCCTGTAAAGGCGGCGTTCGGCATGGCGTTATTAGCCAGTCTGCCGCTATGGCTTCTGGCGCATTGGGTACTAACGGCTAAACATGGGCGCATGTTGATTTTGGCTGGCATGATCATTTTAATTTATTTAGGGGCTGCTGCACTGGCTATACTACATGGTGGTTTAAGCCTCATTTGGTTTGGCATAGAAACGATATTAATTTTAAACGTACTGTATTGGTTAATGTGGGTCATTGAACGGTTGCCCCGCTATTAAGCTTTAGCGAGCAGGCGGTGTAATGACTTGTTTAAGCGTAATTTCGTAAAGAACGCCGTTGTCATTTTGACTAACTTTAACCGGTAAATAATCAAGTTTTGGCGCCAACCAAAAACGTGTAATGCGTTTGGGGTCATCATGTACGCGGTGTAGCTGAATAGTATCAAACGTGCCGGCGGGTGTGACCAGACGGGTCGGACCGTCGTTAACGATTTTGACCGTATCCAGTGCTTTTTCGGTGGCAAGATAATAAACCGGTTTAAGCTGATTATTTTTAAGGTCATTACGTAATTGGACTTCAAGATTTAAATTATCAAGCGTATACGGTACACCGGTATAGGTTATTTTCTGACCGTCGCGTGTGACAAAAACTTTTAAGCCGTCCGGACTAAAGGTCATTTGCAAGTCTCTTTTTTGAGTCAGTATCTTAAAGTTCATATCGTGGCTGACGGATTGAACCCGCAATTGCGGGGTTACCATCAGCTTAAAATGACTGCTTTCGTTTGCACTGGCCAAATAACCGATGCGCGCATTAAAATCATATTGCCAGTCATTACCGCCCGTGTTTTTAAGTACGCGGGTGGCTTCACCGCTAAATTTATTGTCGATATTAAAGGTATAATTGGCTGAAAATGGCGTAATAGCCCAGGTTGCCTTTGCGCAAGCAAGGGCGACCGTTAAAAGCCCGGCTGTTTTTAATGTGTGCATAACGTGGCGCATGCGATGACCCCTATAGATTAAGGCTTATTATAAGCACGTTTGCGCTAAAGAGTGTTTGGCTTTTACTGCTTTTTAAGCAACCTCTGTTTTCAAGCAAGGTGCTTTGTAGATTAAATTCGCGTACTGTCCTTAATTTGTCACATAATGTGCATATGCTGGTTTACTGTGCTTGTGCCCAATTTGTCAACAATCAGACTTAAAAAACCAAGATCGTGCCTTCGATTCATCTGCATTATAAACACTTAACTGTATGGCCTAAAAATTGCATTAATTTTAACCAGAATAGCTGATAGGCAGCCTAGAATTTACTTTTTTTAGATGAAAACCCTCTGGTTTAGGACGGAAGGCAATAATTATAGCTGCATTTGTAAAAAATTTTAATTAAACTGGGGTATTGTTTAGCAAATTGCATGATTCATTGGGAAAATGAGGTCAGGCATGTTTATGTTTGTGATTTTTTTAAAATTTCTGTTTGCGATTTAATGCATTGGGCGTTTTAGGGTTTTGTTGAGTTTTTTGGAGTTTAGGGCATGAATAAAGTTTATCGTATTGTTTGGAACCGCAGCCGTAACATGTTTATGGTAGTCTCTGAGGCAGCATCAACTCAGGGCAAAAGCAGTACGTTAAAACGTGCTAAAACAACAAATACCGTCTCTAAACCGCCCGTATTTTCGTTAAGTGCCATTGTGCTCAGTTTTGGCGCGCTGTTCAGCATGCCGTCATGGGCGGTAGATGCGACCTGTGTTGGACCAAACGTACAAGGTACTGCTACGAGTACTGGTAATACTAACGAAGTGGTCTGTGGAGAAAATGCTAACGCTTCAGGGCAGTCATCTATTGCCATCGGGGATACGGCAACTGCGTCCGGTTTAGATGCTATTGCCATGGGCAGTAGCTCGCTTGCGCAGGGTACAAGCTCGAC
>JAGLBJ010000019.1 GCA_018260315.1 Moraxellaceae bacterium
CATGCCGCCATAAAATAATGCCAAGCCTGGAATGGTCATTAACAACACTAATGCCGTAGCCGTTAACATCCACGCTGTATCGCCATGGTCAATTTTAGCAGGTGCAGCCGGTGCTGGTGTTGGGGTAGCTGTCGTTGCAGTTGTAATGGGCGTTGTGCCTGACGTCGCTGCTGATGTGCTGGCAGGTGCGTTTATTGCTGCAGGTGCAGCACCATTTGAACTTGGCGTATCCGCCCAGACCATACCACTTGCCAGCGCACTACTAAGCCCCAACGCCAGCCAAATTGATTTTTTCATCCTAAGTCCTCTTCGCATTTTCATTAGGGTAGATAATGCACGTTTTATGCCAATCTAATGTTCTTTGCCGTTTTTAAAACAGTCAAACCATACGCTTAGCTCAGCTTACTTATTAGTATTGACCTGTTTTTAATTTGCCCTAAAAAGGTGCACTATCTTAAGTCACTTCTGCATTTTTTGTCATTACACTGCATCAGGACCCATTTCACCGGTACGAATACGAATCACTTGCTCAAGCGAGGTAATAAAAATTTTTCCATCGCCAATTTTGCCAGTACTGGCTACGCGCGTAATGGCTTCAATCACTTGCTCGACCATATCGCTGCGCACTGCAATTTCAATTTTCACTTTAGGTAAAAAATCCACCACATATTCGGCACCCCGATACAGTTCGGTATGGCCTTTTTGGCGGCCAAAACCTTTAACTTCAGTCACTGTAATGCCCTGCACGCCAATATCAGATAACGCTTCACGCACATCATCTAATTTAAACGGTTTTACAATTGCGGTTACCATTTTCATTGTGTTGCTCCAAAAATCTAGGTTTAAATGCCCGTTTTCTTAATGCCGATTATAAAATGCAGCAATCCACTGTATGCACGCACCCACAAGTTACGTCGAGGTGTGGTTGCCATTTACCATAAGATGCGCCTTTAGACTGTACATAACATACAAAAAGTGAGCCAATTTTTTAAAGTGCCTAAAACGTCTTCATCATAAACGACATTAAGCAAATTAAATTGCTTTATAGGTTAGAATACGCTAGCTTAACCGTAAGCTTTTTAAAGACCCTGCCCCTATAACCTTCGCAGCCGTTAGGGTGTACAGGGAGTTGTTTTAGTATGACACAAAACAGGATAATTTTATGCGTGATACGTTTATTCAGGCTCTCTTAGATACTTTGCGTGAACCTAAACAAGACCTTGAAAAAAATGTCAAAGCTTTGGTTGCTGAACATTTAAATAAATTAAATATCGTCAGTGCCGATGAAATGGCCGTTCAAACCCGTCTACTCGCTGAAGCGCGTGCGCAACTTAATGCCCTAAAACAGCGCATTGATGAACTTGAACGTCATGCAGTGAACCATAATGGTACACTGCTTCATCAATCGCCACTAAATACTGTAGACCAAAACGCTCATAACGATTTAAAAGGCATGAATTCTCCGTTTAATCCCTAAATTAATGTTTTGGTTTTATGATGAAGCGCTATTTTAGAGCGAACCTGACCTATATCATTTAAATTTGCACTAAAAATATGCATTTTTTGAAGATTGAGCTTAACTGACTCTCTAACCTGCAAACGGTATGTTAGGCTGTTTTTTAACAACCTATTTTAAATTTGGCCAAATGCGCTATAAGGATTTTAACCCATGACATTTGCCACTGTAATCACTCGCACCGCGCTTGGATTGGCGGCCCCAGAAGTATTGGTCGAGGTGCATGCAAGTCAAGGTTTACCTTCCATGACGATTGTTGGGCTGCCTGATACTGCCGTGCGCGAAAGCCGCGATAGAGTCAGGTCGGCTATTATCAACAGTGGATTTACGTTTCCTAATCGGCGTTTAACGGTCAATTTAGCCCCTGCCGATTTACCCAAAGATGGCGCCCGTTTAGATTTGCCCATTGCACTAGGGATTTTGGCAGCCAGTGGACAACTTGACCCCGAAACCCTAAACGGTTATGAGTTTGTCGGTGAACTCGCGTTAAATGGCGAATTGCGGGCTGTGCAAGGTGTCTTGTCAGTAGCACGCGCCGCCTTTAATGCCCGACATCGTTTATGCGTTCCGTCTGTCAATGCAGAAGAGGCCGCCCGTATTCCTCAATCAGTTATTTTTGGGGCCGAAAACTTAAAACAGTTATGCCTGCATTTACAGGGCATCACGCCACTTTTACCCATGCCTGAACCGCCTGTAACCGTCATTGAAAATGTGCATTTACCCGATTTAGTCGATGTACGCGGCCAACATCGTGCCAGACGAGCCCTAGAGATTGCAGCCGCAGGCGGCCATTCTATTTTATTTATCGGGCCGCCGGGTACGGGCAAAACTTTATTGGCCTCACGGCTGGCCGGTATTTTACCGCCATTAACCGAAGAAGAAAGCCTGGAAGTTGCCAGCATTTACTCCATTTCTAATTTAACGTTGCCCTTTGGACAGCGATCCTTTCGAGCACCCCATCATACAGCATCAGCCGCCGCGTTGGTGGGAGGAGGCTCACAACCGCGTGCAGGCGAAATCACCTTAGCTCATCACGGCGTATTATTTTTAGATGAGTTGCCGGAATTTGACCGAAAAGTTCTCGAGGTACTGCGCCAGCCGTTAGAATCGCATGAAGTGGTAATTTCAAGGGCTGCACGTCAAGTCACGTTTCCGGCGCGATTTCAATTAGTGGCAGCCATGAATCCTTGCCCCTGCGGATATGCAGGTGACAGCTCTGGACGTTGCAAATGCTCGCCCGATGTGATTAATCGGTACAGAGGTCGTTTGTCGGGCCCCTTACTTGACCGCATAGATTTACATATTGAAGTCCCTGCTTTGCCGGTCAGTGATTTACAATTGTCAGATAAAGCCCCCGTAGCCGAGAGTTCTGCAACCGTTTTAAAACGTGTTCTAGCAGCTAGAGAGCAGCAAATAACGCGGCAAAATCATGCCAATGCTGCCTTAACCCCACAAGGTTTAAATACGGTTGCGCATTTGGGCGATGCCGAACAAAAGCTCATGCAAACCGCTCAGCAGCGCTTAGGGCTGTCGGCACGGGCTTACCATAGGGTCCTGCGAGTAGCGCGTACCATTGCCGACTTAAGCAGTGCCGAGCATATTTTGGTACCGCATTTAACCGAAAGCCTGGGTTATCGCAGTACATTCAATATATAGCTAATGACGCAATGAACAGATAAGGCACATGCCTTAGCAATACTACACCATGCGCTTATTCAAGAGTAAAAAAAGAGTGCTCACCATGGGCTCTTTTTTTGTACAAAACGTTAATAGCCCCTTGACCAACATAAAAACCTCTGGCATATTATCTTTATTGAATGGTTTAGCGTTTCACCCTCGGGTGAGGGACGATGTTGCGTCGTCCATTGGCTTAATGCACTACATGCGACACAAGGAAGACTATTTCAGCCCTGCTATCACTATAGGGGGTCTACCCAAAACAATTAGCTGGCGCAACCCCGAACGGGGTTTAATTGTCGGGGGTAGACACTCTGTAGTGGCAGGTCAGTGAGTCATCCATGTACCAGGTTTAGGAAGTAGACGTTCAATAGATTTAAATAAACGAAGAGCGCTTAGTGCATAGGCGCTCTTTTTTTATGGTTCATTGAGCATTTTATACGTCACCTTATGTCGCATTAAATATTAAAATAAACACATTAACGTATATTTAATAAGTATTTTTAGCTAAACTTAACTTAAACAAGTAAATTGATAAACCAATTCGGCTAAATCTAAGCAGCATTCATTGAGGTACGTTTTATGTCCTATACCCTCGCACAGCTACAAGATGCCTGGCAAGCGCGTGACCCCGATTTTGTGAATATGCTGGTCACGCTAGCCCGACAGCCCGACAGCCCGATCCTATTGAAAATGCAAACATTACCGCCGAAGATTTTACGTTTGAAGAATTTTTAAATAAAATTAAAAGCGCCAACTTTAGAACGCTGACTCCTGAGGCTCAATACGCCGAACGTGTTGCCATGATTACGCGCCTGGAAGCCGAGCATGAACCGCATTATAAACTGCCTGAACGTTATAAATTACCCGTTATATTGTGGCTGTTATGGCAAGATACTATGCAAGATGTAGCGCAAGCTACTACGAGCTATGCCCGCTTAACGTTATTACAGGCGATTCGTGCCTTGCCCTTGATTTATGGGCCGTGGAAGGCGCTTAAACATCTTTTTAAAGCGGCTGAAATTGCTCAGGATTTTGAACTGTTGGCGGCAATTGCCGTAAAAATTGATAAAAATCGGTATCGGCAGGACGGTATCACCAAATCCGGCCCACATGACATCTTAAGTCATACCAAAACCTATATGACCTTACGCGGCTGGCGATTTTTACGGCATTTAGGCCAGCAAATGCCATTGCTTTATCCGGAAGCAGCTATTTATTTTTTAGCCGAGTACAACGAGAGCGACGAACCCAAACGCGATTGGCATAAACGCTGGATTTTGTCGCATATTTGCTTTCACAATATTGAATATAGCTATGATGCCTATCATTTTAACTCGTTACGCATCCAGACAACTCTGTTTAGTGCCGATAAACGCGCCTTTGCCGACACTTGGAAACGCTCACCCGATCTGCTATTTCGCTTAATGGGCATGGCACGCGCTGAAATGGTACGCGAGTTTGCCGCCGATGCGTTAAGGCATGACTTTAAAACCGAGTTACGTCAGGTTAATGTAGCAACGTTGCAGCAGTTAGCCGCCATTCCGGTTGAAAGTGCTGCGCGCGATGACTTGCTGGTGTGGTTATTGGGTAATGCGCCGCAGTTTGAAGCCCAGCAGTTTTTAACCTTGGGCCTGCATGATATTGTGGTGCAGTTGCTAGAATCGCCGTCCAGCAAAGCCCAGCAATATGCCGTGGATTATGCCAAAACCTATGCGCGGCAATTGCCTGTTGCCGATTTGTTACGACTGGCTGAAAATCCTACGGCACCGGTACGTGATTTTGCCTTGCAAATGCTGCTTACGCATGAACCGCGCAGTTTGGGTATGGAGGTTTGGGGGCAATTACTGGAGTCGAAATATCATCATGCGCTGGCCGAAAAACAGCTTATTCAACATTTTAACCGAACAGAATTAACGCCGGAATGGTTTGCCAAACGGTTCACCTCAACTGGCGTGACTGCACTTGGTTTCATCAAACGTCATCTGACCGAACTACATTCATTAGAGAGTCTGGGTACCGATTATTTTGAAAACATCGCTCTGACGCTACCCTTTGCCAGGCCTAATCAAGATAAAAATGCGGCTGACAGCATGGTACTGGCGCTTGAGTACTTAGAAGCGTTGGGAATCGATAAAATCAGTCCCGAAACGATGCAGATTTTATTGTTAAATCCACTCAGTCAAAACACCGTCAAAACCTGGTTCGATAAAGATGACTATAGTGTTACGCGTATTCCGATGTCATTTTGGCATGCCCTGGCCTACCCGCCCGATGCCTTAACGTTTGACTGGCTTAATAGGATTATTCATCGGTATTATCCTAATTCAGTTGAGTATGATGCAGTTTTGATGGCCCATTTAACCGAGCCGTTAATGCGCCCCGTGCTTAAATGGATGGCCGATGTACGTAAGTTTAACCCGGCCCTGTTAGAATTTACCTGGCTGATGAAACTGGCAAAGCTAGAGGCCGAACCGTGGCATGAATTTGCCGTAGATCGCATTATTAAAGGGTTTGTGCCGGCTGATTTTGCGCCTGTAGAAGCCCAGCAAAATCAAGCCGAACAAGCCCCCGCTACACCGATTGATTTACAGGGACAAACGTTTTTATTTACCGGCACCATGCAAACCATGGCACGCAAAGTGGCTGAGGAACAGGTCGTGGCAGCGCATGGTAAAGTGGCCGGAACAGTCAGTGCCAAATTAAATTTTTTGGTGATTGGCGATGAAGGCTCACCGCTTTATGCCAATGGACGCAAGGGCACCAAACAATTAAAAGCTGAAAGTTTAATTGAGCAGGGCGCGCCTATCAAGATTATTTCCGAAACTGCATTTTTGCAAATGCTGGCTGGTCAGACACGCGAACATACCGGAAATCGTGCATTGATAGGTGCAGAAGTGCTGTGGTCCATGGCACTTAATGACCCGGGCAGCCCTGCAAGTCAGTTGGCATTGGAGTATCTGCAAAAACATCACGCTGGCCTAGGCCCGCAGTTAACCGACCGGCCGGTAGATTTTGATGCGCAATTGCCGCAAGAATTTATCACGTTAGAACGATTTTTGCCACTGTTCAAGCACCCAATGGCCCATTATCGTGAGCTGGCCGTTAATATTGCACGGTTTGAACTGGCTCGCTGGGCGCCCACCGCGCGGCAACTGGTGCAACTGGCTGAAATTGAGCAGCCCGAAATTCAGGCCTTCCTACAAAGCGCCCTGTTAAAGCCGGCCACTCCTGCCAATCGGCTGTATCACCTGGACGCTGCACAATTGCCGCAAGATGCCGTGTTTAGTCTGACCGATTCCAGAGTGGCCTTTGCCCGCCAACTAGGTATGCAAATCATTGAACAATGCCCGCATTATCAACAGCCGCAAGTATTGTTTGAACTGACCGAAAGTACCGACCGCCTGATTCGCAGTTTTGCACTGCGCTTAATCTGGAAAATGTATCGTCATACGTTAACCACTCGGCCATGGCAGCCTGCGCAAGCTGTTAATGGCACTTCAGCTCAGCCCTCTGTTAAAAAATCCAGTGCTCAAACGCCTGTGCAGCATACGGGTAATCCGCCCATTCCTGAGCAATGGCCGGCAGCGCCTCATGTATTAGAGGATTTATTAAAACGCTGGTTATTTGAATTGCCGCCGGCCAAATCCCTAGCCAGATTAGCCGCATCAACCGATGATAGTGATTTAAAGGTGTCTGCGGCTGATAAACCTGTGACTAAAAAACATATTTCGGCCAGTCAGGCTAAGCTGATGCTGATTGATACGTTTAGCGATTTTGCCCTGCAAGATGCTGATTTTGCAGCGTTGATTTTACCTATTCTGACCGATTTTAGTTTTTCGCGCGGTAAAATGGAACGTGATGCTTGTTTAGTAGCGATAACGCGCATTTATACCCAATTTCCAGAACTTGGAGCTGCCTAAATGTCCGAGCAACATGCGTTAGCCTTTTATGGCAAAATCCAGGACCTTGTTTCATCTCAAAACCATACTTTATGGGTGACCGTGCATCCAGAACAGCACAGCACCGCGTTATATCATATTGATACGACGTTATGGCCATTTGTGTTTTCCAAACAGGCCTTTTTAAATCCACAAGAAGGCGCTACAGCCTTACTTGCTTTTAAAATCAATAGCTTACATAGCACTGTTGATAATAAGTCGAACAAAACGCAGCCACAGCCCGCTATTATTTATGTTGCCAGTACGCTGGGGCAAATTTACACCACCGATTGGCAAGCCAGCCATTTGACACCTGTTGCTGGTTTAACGGTCGATATCAAACGGGACGGGCAATTTGAACCTATTTTAAAACTGGCACAATGTGGGCCATTTCTGGTGATGTTGCAAGCAACGCGCTTAAGCTATGTGAATGTGGAAATCAGTCACGGTGCGACTTCCCCCAGCCTTCATCAGCTTAAATTAACCCAGCCTGCCACGACGATGGCTGCCTCTGATGATGGTCTATGGGTCGCGGTTGGGTATAGCACCGGGCAAATTACCACCTTTGAGCGTCAGGCAACGGGTTTGGTTGAGTCTGCGGCGGCTTTAATTCATGCTGGCGATGTGACGGCGCTGGCCTTTATGCCGTGGCAACAACGCTTTTTTTCGGCAGGCAGTGACCAGAAATTATATCTGACCCATGCCCAGGGTGCGCTACAGCCGCTTGATAAAGGCAAAAACAGCAATCATGGCGCAGTTATCGAGGCGCTCTATTGCCATGCAGATTTTTTATACAGTGGTGCCGCCGATAAAACCATTAAATCATGGCCCATTGCTGGTGGTCAACCGGTCACCTGTCAGGCCGATTTGGGCAAAATGACCGGTTTAAGTGTCGGTACAGTCCTGGAAGTGCCACAATTAATCAGCATCAATAATAAAACGTCATTGCGCTTTTTAAACCTGACGGACGGCAAGGCGCGTGAAGTCAGTTATGTGATTAAAGACGCCTATACGCTGGCTAAAAATTACCTTAAGGAAAATGACCCGACCACTAAGCAAGCGGGTATCGATTTACTGGCACAGCTTAATGATGATGCGGCGATCGGACAACTGCATAAATGTTTGGAAAAAAGCCAGTCCAAGGCCTTTAGTTTAAGCATTTTAACGGCGCTTGCCCACTCAAGCCATTCGCGCGCTGTTATTACTGGAAGATGCGCTTAAACATAGCGATGCAGCCGTTCGTTTATTTGCCTTCGATAGCTTAAAACAGACCGCAGCTACTTTTAACACAGAGCATGCAGGTATATCTTCAGATATTCAGTATTTAATATTGGCGTTAAACAGTGGTTTTGCCGACGTTGGACTAGCGGCGCTTGACACAATTGCAACCCTGCCGCGCCCGCTTTCAGTTCCATTGATTAATGTACTCCAGCGCACGCTTAAACAGCATGATATTGTTAATGTACGGCATATGGCGCTGCATTTGTTAGAACAATTAACCCATGCCGGTGATGCACAGCCTGATTTACTGGCGTTGCATGTGCAGCCTGACGTTAAACAGGCCACTCAAACCATACGTGCAGGCTTAATTCGGCTCTATCAGCGTAAATTGTTAGACCAGCTTGAAGTCCAGCGCCAGCTTATTCATTTACAAGAAAGTAGCGATTTAGTGATACGTCAAACCGCCTTTTGGGTAGCCGTATCCAGCCAGCCAGCCCTTGCAAAGGTGCTGATGAATCAGGAGGCTGAATTTACCCGAGGCTTAAAAGATTTAGAACAGTTTAACGTATTAGAAGATTCCGATAAGACGCATGCACCCGTACCGTCGCCAAAACCTAGCAAACCTGAACGTCCTACACAGGCAGTTCAAGCAACCACGTTAAACATTGAGCCGTTATTGCATAGTCTCACCAGTCCTTACGCCGATATTAGCTTTTTAGCGGCGTATGGTTTAGCCCTACTACACAATGCTGAAGCCATTGGTATTTTACTGCGTTTAGCCAACGATAAAGACAGCGAAATAAGGCGCGGGGTGGCCAAGGCGCTAGGGATTTTACAACTGCCCAACAGTCAATCAATGCTGGTGACGTTGCTGCATGACAGTAACGCTTTAGTGCGCGACACTGCCTTTAGTGCTTATGAAAAATTGGCTGAAAATCCGCTAGACTGGGCGCTACAAGGCCTAAAAGTCCATGCCGCCGATATACAGCAGCGTGCGTTAAGTATTGTGTTAGAGCAACTTAAAACCGTCAATCCCGACAACTTACAACGTGTACAGAATGTGCTAGCCGCAGCGCTTAATAGCCCGTTTGAAACGATACGTTCTGAAGTGGCCAAAGTGGCGTTACACCGACATTTGGACGGTTCAGTGGCTGCTACCTGGCATTTATTATTAAATACACCGCAAATTGACGTGCATTTGGCTGTATTTGAAGCGTTCAAAGCCTGTGACGATGCGTATTTACGGGCAGAATTTTTGCCCCTTTTACTCAATGACCCGTATGAAAAAGTTGCTAACAGTGTATTTACTTATGCGTTAGGCGAGAAAAAAATCTTTGAACGCATGCAGGTCTTAACCCTAGCGTTGCAAAGTCAAAACGTGGCCATGCGTCAGGCGGCGTATAAAAATGTTACCGAAGCACCCAATCAACAGGTTAACGATTTACTGGTCCACCTATTTAATGATGTATCCTCCGAACTGCGTGTAAAGGCCTTAAAATCGGCTTTGGGCTTAACTAAAAATCAGGCGGCCTTACTGGAACAGGCACTTATCAGCCCATATATTGATATTCGTTTGGCAGCAGCAGAAGCGGCGGCAGCATTTAACGACCCCAAAGCTTTCGATATTGTGCAGGATATTTTAAGCCGTCCGCAACCGTCCGATGGTTTGGATAACTTAAAGAATTTGGAGGCTACTTCCGCCAGCGTTCACTCTGCCCCGCTCGATGAAACCCAATGGCGTGCAGCCGTTAATCAATGTTTTAAAATTCTTGAAATTTTAGGCGATGTCCGTGGTTTTGCATGGGCCCGGCATTATTTGGCGTTGCCGAATGAGGATTTTACTGCCAGCATTGGTCAGGCATTGCCCACTATTAGCCGGCTCGAACATGCAGATATACTCGAACAATGGCTTAAACATGCCTCATTGGATATTCAGCAAGGCGCTGCATTAAGTCTGGCGGTTTTGGGCGATGCGCGCGCCTGGTCATTACTCAGGCAAGACAGCATTCAAGCGGCACTGGCTAGCCGGTATTTATTGGCCTTAAATGGTTTAAATCAGGTTGATGCACAGGCGTTAGAAGCCGCTTTTAATCAAGACACAATACGCAATCAAGCCTGTTTTTTGTTGGCCGCGCATGAATTGATAAAGAATCCTGCTCAGCCCGTATTAAGCATACAGGCGTTAAGCAGCCAGAATGCAACTACGGTATTGTTTTTTGCAGGATTAGTGTCGCGCTATCCTGATATAGCGGCATGTTGGCAGTGGATTGCCGACTGGCTCAATCATCGTCCAGTCCAGCGCTCGGCAGACAACACATTTAAGGCGTGGGCCATTGATACTGCAACAGTTCGTCAATTAGCCGAGCAGTTAGTGCGAGGCGCGCCGCCGGTTCAATTTAAGGCAGGACAATTGTTGCCGCTATTGACTTTGAACAACATGAATGCCTTTGAGTTTAAATGGCTGTTGTTTAAACGCACCTTGGTGACAGATTTGCCCGTTAATGCGCCTTTGCCTACGCTACCTAATCCTGCAACGACAGCACCGCATGAATCTTTAACATGGCGACAGATGGCGTTGGGAACCTATGTGGGACTCATTCGTACCGATAACACGCCACTTGAGCAACGGGAACAGGCGGTGCACCAATTAGTCAGTTTAGCGAACGCTAACCCGGCCCTGAAAACGCATGTTTGCGCATGTTTAAGCTCATTGTTGAATTTGGCGCATCAAACCATTCGTCAAAAAGCTTATGCTGCGCTACAATCTTTAGATGTACCGGCTGCTCAACTAGGACAATTGGCCCTGCATTCGCCGTATGCCGATATCATTAAACTGGGCTTAAATACCTGGATAGCGACCCTAGCGCCTGCTGATGCAGAAATGCAACTGGTGCAACTTTTAAATAGTAGTAGCGACGTATTATCGCATGCAGCGTTGCCCCTCTTGCAAACCAGTTTAGGCGTTGTGGGGGCTGCGCGCCAGGCTTTGCAATCGTATACGGAATCGTTGCGCCTTGAAGCGATTAAATCCCTGGAACCGTTGGCGCAGGATAGTCGCAATCCCGAACGCGAGCAGGCCTTAAGCGTCTTGGCCGATGCAACCCATAATGACCATGTAAGAACAGCCCTGACCGCTCTAAATATCTTGATGGGACAGCGTTATACTGATGTTGAACGACTGGCGCGGCATATGCTGTACAACACAACGAACCAGACATTGCAAGAGCAAATTTTAACGGCACTACCGAAAATCAACAGTCCGAGTGTCGCGCAATGGGTGTTAAATTATAAAGACCACCCACAGCGTCGTGCTGGTTTTACCCTTTGGTATACCCTGGGCACTTTGCGGCAACCTATTGTCGCGGACGGCTTACTTAACCAACTGGCGCGCAATCAGGCCGATAAAAACAGCCTTGAAACCAATGGCCTGCTTAAAAGTATTTTAGAAATCAGTGGTTACGACCAACCGATTATCGATTTTGACGGTACTTCACCCGATAAAACCTGGCTCAGTCAACAACAGCCGCGCCATACCGATGTTCTCGTCAAACTGTTTAATCAATTGCTTAAAATGCAATGGCATGATGAAGCCGCCAAACTCATACGTGCGCTCACTTGGTGCCCGGATCCGCAAGCCGACACGGCATTACTGGGTGGCCTGGTTAAAATCAATACGAGCTATGTGCCTGCCGTTGTAAGTGCGATGGCCTGGCGCGCCAAACATCGTCATGGCAATGTACAAGGTCTTAAACAAGCCTTGCGGCACAAAAATCCCGATGTACAATTTTTGGCAGCCGAAGGCTTGGCACAATGTGGGCTGAACGACGGCACCAGCATTTTAATGGCGGCTATAGACTATAATCCGAGTGGAGACTATCGTAAACGGGCGGTTTTGGCGCTGGGTGAATTAGGCGAGCCGCGTTTGTTTGACCGCTTGCTTAAATTAGCCCAGCATGAAGGTCACTTTTTACAAATTGCCGCAAGTGAAGCGTTGGGGCATATCGGTAAGGGACGTCAGGGCGAGAAAGTATTGCGTCTGATTAAGCAGCAGCTTGACAAGCCGTTTACTTATCTAGTTGATTTTAAACATTTATTAAATGGATTACGCTGGCTTAACACTTCACAAAGCTGGACGTTACTACGCGAGGCGACTAAAAATGTTGAACAAGATTCGGGTAAAATCGCCGGTTTAGAACTGCTGCGTCATCACGACAGTCCTGAAAATCGAGAATTTTTATTATCGACCATTAAAACCAGTACCAGCGCAACGGTGGTGCGTATGGCTTACGAAAGCGCCCAATGGTTGTGGCAACAGGGCAATATCGATGCACTCACTGTGTCTGAACCTGATCTGGTCATGCTGCAAACCCGTTTTGTGGCCCAGGATTCGATGCTGTTAAAACGCATTACTGCTTATAGTACCGCACCGCAGCTCTTTGATATTTATGGAAAAATCTGTAGAATTGCAGTCCATTCAAGTCATGCCGCATATCAGACAATTGGACAGCAACTCGCGGCCGCCCTCTTAAACCGTCGCCCCTGGCCTATGGACATGCTCAGCAATAGCTTGAATAGTCCGTTTTGGGCACTCGTTGAAATTGGCGCACATTATTTAAGCCTACAAGCGGCACCTGAACATAGCGCCTCAAATCAGGCGATTCAGCCTGTATTGTTGGCCTGTTTTGAACGAACCTTGGCGGCTTTAGATGAACAGTTTAATCTAAGGGATTTACCGCGCTACCAGCATGATAAGGCCTTTAAGGTGCAAACTGTTGCCATATTAACAGCAATGCGCCATTTAATTCGTGCTGTATTGGTGCAACAAGTTCAAGCGCCTATTGTGATTGCAAGTTTCGTAAAGTGGTTAAATCATGTACAGCCTATCTATGCTCCATTACAGGCCGAATTACTCCAGGCCTTGCTCAGTAAGCCTCAGGCTGCGTTATTGCCGGACTTGCAGGACGCATTGACGCAGTATGCTGCGCGCGCTAGTGGCGAACTTAAAACATGGGTTTTAGCGTTGTTAAACTCTGTTACGCCTGCTGCAAAGCTTCAGGCCCCCGATGTCCATCGGTTAGTGACGCTTATTCAGACACAGAATTTAACTGAACTAGCGCATTGGGCCACTGACACCACACTGGATAATGAGTTGCGCAAAGCTGCCATAGAAGGCTTAGGGCGCATCGGTACAGCAGCAGCCATGGATACGCTTACGCTGTTAATGGAGGCCACTCAGTTGCAGTCTAATCCTCTGGCGCAGGTGGTTCAGTATAGTGTGCAGCGTACCCGGCGTTTACAGGCTAAACAAGCACTCTTACGTCCATTACCTGAGGGACTCTAAAATGTCATCTGAACCTTTAACGACCCCGACGGATTCAACCGAACCAGATGCGTCTATGGAAGCTGCCGAAACGCCGCCCCAGCAACCTGATGCGGGTTTGGCAGTACAACTGCAGTATGCCGCGCCAAGCTTTGTTGAACAAACACAAGGTGACCGTGTACATTTACAGGCAGCCCTTGCAAGAGCTGGCACCCAAGCGGCGCAGTTTTCAGCCAAAATTAACCAGCCGCTGTTATTTAGGGAAACACTTGCCACGTTATTTGGGGTGGTTAAAAGTGATTATCGTTATGTTCCCAAAGACCGGGCCGCTTATGCTGCTTACTGTTTAATGCGACGCGGCCAGCAACATTTAGGGTTATTTGCCGCACAGCAAGCTTATTTTGATTGGTTGTTGCTAAATGATCCGCTAGCATTTTGCATTTTGGACTCGGTAATATCTGTCCATGCTGACGGCGTGACCTTTGAAGTCTTTAGTCGCGATGAAAGCACCTATGCTACGTTAACCCTGACCTTAGCCCTGTTTGAAACTGAAAATCCCGCGACCTTTGGCACCACGCATATTGATTTTAGTGATGCTTTAATGCAAGGCTTGAGTCAGATTCGCAGCAGTCGAGATACTTATTTAGATATTTCGTCTTGTCCTGCCAACCCTGTCTCTGGTTTAGCTGAAGCTGACAGGGCATTAAATAAAGACCTTGCAGAAAGTGATACACCGCCCGATACCGCTACTGAAGTTGAATTAAACGTTGAGACCGCGCCTGCCCTAGCCGATGCGCGCGTTATCGAAAAAAATATTCATGTGCCTGCGTCGTGGATACGTGGATTTTTACAGGTACAGTCCGCCGCGCAATTAGCGCAAGATTGCATTACGCTGCGTGCCATCGATGTCTATAATGCCTTATTTGAACTGCGCATGCATGCCGATATGAAGGGCAAACGGCGCGGTTTACTAATTGAACTGGTTCCCAAAAAGCCGCCGACGCTTATTTTAGAACCGTTTGGTACGATTATTCAAAGTCAGGGCCAGCCCTATACCGGGCGTCAGGGCAAAATCATTCGGCTTTGGGGACGGCGGCGGTTAGCGTTGCTGCAACGTTTATTGCCGTTTGCAGATACCATTGAAGTTCGTTTATTAGGCCAAGGCATGCCGAGTTACTGGACCGTTAAAGGGTCAGATTTTGAGTTTACTCTGGCATTGACCGGTTTTACTCAAAAAAATTGGTCACAAGCGCTTAACTTCGATTTATTGCTACCGCGTCATGTAGACCCGCACCCTGATGCAACGGTGCGCGTTATTCAAAGCCTGCAACATTATCAGGCGTTGTCGGTGACGGACATTGCCAACGCAACGCAATTGACGCTAGGTCAGGCACAATCAGCCTTGCAACAAGCCTGTCAGGAAGGTTCGGTGATGTATGATGCCGCCAGGGGGTTCTACCGATATCGGCCTTTGCATTTAAATCCCGAAGAGACCTCAAAATTATTATATCGCAGTTCTGCTGAACAACTCGCCTATGACTTAAACTCAAGGCCCGGCGCCGTTAAAGACTTGCAAGTAAATATTATTATTCCTGAAGGTTTTGAAGTGTCGGCTCATGTTTATGTTGCTGAAGATAAACGCGATTATTTGCCAAGTTTACGGTTAAATACCGATGGCATGGTTACTAAAGCCCAATGTACGTGTCATCAATTTTTACAACATCAGTTGGCGCTTGGGCCGTGTAGTCATTTAATTGTGCTGCGTATTGTTTATTCGGACTATGTAGCCAAGCAAAATGACCCTAATCGTCCACTGAATGCAGACCAGGTTCCTTTACAACAAATGCGCCTGTTTAGTCGTCGGCAACACGATGATATTTTATATGCCCAGGTGAGCTTAAAGGGTAAGCGGTTAGTGATTGAACAAGGCCTTGAGGACCAGCCACGCCGCCAGCAACTTGCGTTTAATACCGTACCACAAGCCTATGCGGCCTATTTGCAAAAAATTCAACAATTTGAAGTATCTGGCTTCATAGAAAATACTTTGGGGTAAAGCATGGCACATCATGATGAGACTATATGGACAGCTATTGAAAAAGCAGGCGGTGTCGATGCCTACATCTTGCAGCAGCTTAAGGAAAAGGGCTATTTGGTTGAGCGTAAAGCCACCGATCTGATGAGTCCAACCGAGCTTGACCGTTATAAAACATTACTAAAAAAAGAGGCTGCGGAACGCAAAAAAATTAAGCAAGAGGCCTGGAAAATCTATAAACACCATCATATTGTTTATTTGGGACAAGGCATTTACTGGAATGACGAGCACACTCAGGACATCTGGGATTTGCCCGATGGTGAGGTTCGTTTAAGTGTCAACCAGCTCCCGAATATTACCACCCCTAAACAATTGGCCGAACGGCTTGATATCAGTATTTTGATGTTAAAACGCTTATGTTATCAACGTGATGCTGCAACAACCGTTTATTACAGACGTTTTGAAATTCCCAAACGGCAAGGCGGTATGCGTGAAATTTGGGCGCCCTATCCGACGTTAATGCGTATTCAACGGTGGATTTTAAAAAATATTTTAAATGGGCTATTGGTGCATGGTGCAGCTCATGGTTTTATGCTAGGTCGCTCAATTGCCACCAATGCTGCCGAGCATTTAAACAGCCAGGTTTTAATCAAGGCCGATATTCAAAATTTTTTTCCGACCATTGGCTTGCGCCGGGTACGGGGCGTATTTCGAAAAGCAGGCTATAATGAGCAAATTGCAACGTTGTTGGCGTTATTATGCACTGAGTCACCGCGCAAACTGGTCGAGCATCAAGGCAAAACCTATTATATTGCTTTATCAGAACGCTGTTTACCGCAGGGCGCACCGACCAGTCCTGCTTTAACCAATATTTTATGCTTAACCCTTGACCGCCGTTTAACCGGTTTGGCGAATCATTTGGGCTTTCGTTATACTCGTTATGCCGATGATTTAACCTTCAGTAGGCCTAAAACACTTTGTCAACCCAAAGCAGACACACCAGACGAAACAAGCCATTTATTAGGGGCCTTAGGGCGTGTGTTAACCGAAGAAGGCTTTGCGTTAAATCGTGCCAAAACCCATATTATTCGGGCCAATACGTGCCAGCAGGTTACGGGTTTAGTCGTGAACGATGCTATGCAAACCGCTCGCGTTGCGCGTGGCAAAAAGCGAGAAATCCGTGCTGCCCTTCATAATTTAACGCATGGTAAAGGGTTAAAATCCGAGGTGACTATTGCACAACTTGAAGGTTATATTTCATTTATTGCCATGACCGAACCGGTATGAGCCCAGCAATTACGCACGCAACTAACCACATGGCAAACGCTTAATGAAGTAACAAACCAGCCTGGTTCTTAAAGGTCCAAATCATACCACCTGGGCCACTGTTTAATTTTTTTTAAAAGCGACGATGTGTCCTCATCTGGAAAAGGTGATTAAGACGCCGAGCAATTTTAAGTATAGCAAGGCAAATATCGCAGGAAGTATAGAACTATTTACAAGATAGTTAACGCAATTTGCCAGAATGTAGCCCGTTCTAGTCCATTTAAGTCATATTCTGCCCAATTGAGGATACACCCTCATTAAACTTGAGCTTTAATCCTTCATTTTATACCGTTTATCAATTACCGATTGATAACAAATACACCTGTTTAAATAGCAAAAGACAACAAATATTAAACTTTATTAATTTTTAGTTCTCTTAAAATAGGGTTCATATAACCTTCATAAACCTGTCATTTAAACGTCATTTTAAACCGCTTAAAGCATTATGATTTTAGTGCCGGCTTGATGAGTTCAATTATAGGCGGCGTTACATAAGTTGACCGCTAAAGTTTGAAAATGACAACACAGCAGGACTCCCCTCATGATTAAAACTGTGCGCTTACTCGTCTATATGCTGGGCTACAGTGTCTTATTGGTCAGTTGTGCTAAAAATTTTGATAGTGCGCCCCATTTAGAATCGCAGCCGTTTAAAAACACGATAGTTTCAAGTAATACATCACCTAAATCATCTTTATCGACTCAAACAGCTCAAGCACAGCCTATACAGCCACTGGTTTTAAGTATTCATAAAGCGTTAACAGGTGACATTCAGCCGTCTTTAAATTCGCGTGATGTGCCCACTATTCAGGGAACCTTTACAGGTCTATTACCGTGTGCCAATTGTCGCGGTTATCAGACCACGCTTACATTTTCGAGCAACGGGCATTTAACCGAGCATATTATAGCCATTGATAGCGCATTTCCCTTAAAAACATTGAGCAAAGGCACCTGGAAACAACAAGGTGATATGGTTACAGTCCATTTGCCTAGTGAAGACCTGGTTAAATACTTTAAGGTCAATAGCCCCACTATGATAACGCAACGTCAAGATGCGTTTAATGATGTGAGCGGGCCCACTGCACAATATTATGCATTGACTAAAAAATAAACACTCCAATATCTTTTAATTTATTTTATAAGTCTTTTTACGTATTTAATGCAAAAAACTATATTTTTTTAACATGTTTAGTGATAGAATTGCGTCGCCATTTAGTCTGGTTAATACCGAAGTCAAGCCCCTGTGTTTTAAGGCAACCCCTTTAATGGGTTTGGCTGGCACAGTGTGCGGACTAATTCTTGGTCTAATCATATAAACCCTCTTTTATCATGAGAGTAAAAAGCCATGCAATTTAAAAACACCGCCATTGCCGCCGCTATTGTTGCAAGTTTAGCCTTCGTTGGCTGTACAGATCATAAAGCCGATAAAGCTGCTGCTGCGGCTAGCAATGCTCAAGATGCCGCTGCTCAAGCATCTACCGCTGCAAATGATGCTGCCGCCGCCGCTAATACCGCTGCTGCTGCGCCCGTTGCCGCTACAGCAACTGCTGCTAATGCTGCCAACACTGCTGCTAGCGCTGCAACTGATGCTGCTAATGCTGCTACCTCTGCTGCCAATTCGGCAACTACGGCTGCTAACGCTGCTGCAAGTGCTGCGCCTGCTGCGACTGCAACTGCTGCCGCCCCAGCCGATACTATGGCTGCTAACACCGCTACTGCAACCGCTCCAGCTGCTGACGCTACGTCATCATCTACAACAACAACCGTAACCACGACGGATACGACTAAAAAATAAGGTTTATTAAATTAAGTAAGGTCTTAGTTACTTTAGTTAATGCAATAAATACGCAAAATAGAGGTCATCTTGATGGCCTCTATTTTTTTGTTTGGATTAAAATACTTGTAGAATTTGAGCTGTAGTTATACCTGTTAACTTTAAATTAATGATGAGAGCAGCCTTTAAACTATTCTTAAATAGCCTATTCTTGAAAATTCTATTTCAATTTGCTAGGGCGTGTCCTCATTTGGGAAATGTGATTAAAACGATGATAAATTTTAAGGCAAACAAGGTAAATATCGCAGGAAATATTGGAATATTGACAAGTTATTTAACGCAGTTTGACAGAATTTAGTCCATTTAAGGCATAAGTGCCTAATTGAGGACACGCTCTAACAATGACTCAAAAAAAGCCGGCCTAAAGAATGGCAGACTTGATTTTTTAGAGTTTCATGGACCAGGTTTTAGCGTTGAGTTCTAATGGTTACCCTATTTTTTACCCTTGGAAACTTTAGGCTTTTGAGCTGCTTCATGATTAGGCGCTTTAGCCTTAGTTGCCGCTTTTTTCTTAGCTTTAACTACTGTAGCCGTTTGTAGCGTTTCTATCTTTGAACGAAATTTTTGGCCTGCTCGGAAAGTAACCACGCGGCGCGCCAAAATAGGAATCTCCTCACCCGTTTTAGGATTACGTCCCGGACGTTGATTTTTTTGCCGAATTTCAAAATTACCAAACCCTGAAAGTTTTACGGTTTCCCCACTGGCTAATGCTTTATTAATTTCTTCAAAAAAAACCTCGACCAGTACTTTGGCATCACGTCGATTTAACCCCGTTTGTGCGCTTAAGTGTTCGGCCATTTCTGCTTTTGTTAATGCGCTCATGTTGTCCTCAAAATAGCATTATGGGTTTGCGCCAGGGTCTCAATGACTCGCTGCATTCCTTCTTTAATTTCATTATCTTCTAAGGTACGCTCTGCGTTTTGCCAAATCAGCGCAAAGGCTAATGAACGCGCACCTTCCCCAATCCCTTGACCACTATACACATCAAATAATAAACACTGTTTTAATTCAGGACCACCCACCGCATAAATAGTTGTTTCAAGCTGTGCAATAGTCACCTCTAAAGGCACTACCAAGGCAATGTCCCGTCTAACACTGGGAAAACGCGATACGCTCCCTATTTTAGGCCTAAAGGGCAACGTTAGCGCTTCCAGGTCAAGCTCAGCCACCCAGACCCGTCCTAACCCTAATTCGCTGCTAATCGATGGATGCAGGCAGCCAACGTACCCTATGCACCCCTGCGTGGTTATAATATCAGCACTTTGCCCCGGATGCAGCCATGTTCGCGCACTCGGCCGATAAGTGGCAGATAATTGAGCGGTTGCCAGCACTTGCTCAACATCATGTTTTATATCTAAAAAATCTATCTCTTTAGGCTTTTGCTGCCACTGTTCCGGCCAAAAGCTACCCGTTGCAATCAAGGCTAAAGTTTGCGTTTGAACTAATAGGTTAATGGGATTTAACGGGTTTGACAGTGTTTGATTATCAGATGAATGGTTTAAATTAAAGCGTAAACCCATTTCAAATAACCGCACACGTTCTTGTTGTCGATTAACATTATATTGTAATACAGGCAGCAATGACGATAACAAGGTCGTGCGCATGACTGCCAAATCGCTGGAAATAGGATTGACTAATGCTAAGGGTTGACCGGCTGCATTCAACAACCGTTCCAGTTTGGCATCGCTAAAACTAAAACTAATGGCTTCTTGATAGCCTAGCGTGACCAAATTTTGTCGTAAAACCGGTAATGACAACCGTTCTGCATACGGGCTTAATTCAAATGGCAAATGCGGTAACGTAAATGGAATATTATCGTAGCCATAAATACGTGCGACTTCTTCAATTAAATCTTCGGCAATGGTAATATCAAATCGCCATGATGGTGCAATAACGTGCCAGCCTTCGGGAGAAGCCTGATTGTCTAAAGCTGTGACATGCATACCCAAACGCCGCAAAATCGCATCGACCTGCACGCCTTCAACCGCAAACCCCAATAAGTGCTGTACCTGATTTAATGTTAATGCAATCGGCAAACGTTTAGGTAACTGGTCGAGCTGTTCAGCAATAATCGCAGGTTCAGCCTGCCCCCCGGCTAATTCAACAATCAACGAAGTCGCGCGATTTAACGCCACCTGCGGCAAGTTAAAATCGACACCACGCTCAAAACGTTGCGAAGCATCAGTATGCAGGCCATAACGCCGCGCCCGCCCTGCGATTGCCAACGGGTTAAAAAAGGCACTCTCAAGTAAAATATCCTGGGTATCCGCCTGTACGCTACTTGTCTGACCGCCCATCACCCCAGCAAGTGCCAGCACCTGAACAGCATCGGCAATGACCAGCGTATCATCAGTTAAGGTTACAGTTTGGCCGTTTAGCAGTTCAAGCGTTTCACTGACCTTGGCCTGACGCACCGTTATCGGCCCATTCATTTTGGCATAATCAAATGCATGCAGTGGCTGGCCCAGTTCGAGCATCACATAGTTGGTAATATCCACCAAAATGCTGTGCGAACGAATCCCACTACGGCTTAACACTTGCTGAATCCAGAGTGGCGTAGTCTGCTGCGTATTCACCCCTCGAATAACCTGTGCACAGTAACGCGGACAACTTTTGCTGTCTTGAATCTCAATTTTAACCGGCTGACTTGAGCTTATCGTTTGACTATCAAAGGATTCATTAACGATCGATTGAATTTTTAGGATATTTAAGGCCGCCAGTTCCCGACTTAAGCCCAGCAGACTTAAACAGTCGCCGCGATTAGGGGTAATGCTCAGCTCAATAATCCGGTCATCAAGCTGCAAATACGTGCGTAAATCCTGCCCTAAGGGAGCATCATCAGGCAGCAACAGTAAACCGTCCACACCATCATCAAGGCCTAGCTCTGACGCACCGCACAACATACCAAACGATTCGACACCGCGCAACTTCCCCTTTTTAATGTTTAAATGATGGGGTAATTCGGCGCCAATCATCGCCACAGCGACTTTTTTACCGACTGCCACATTGGGTGCACCGCAGACAATTTGTAACGGTGACGCGCTATCGCTTACATTAACCTGTGCAATTTTTAAGCGTTCAGCATCGGGGTGCGCTGTGAGCTCAACCACTTCACCAACAATCACCCCCGAAAATGCAGGTGCCACCGGTTCCAGACTATCGACCTCAAGGCCCGCCATAGTGAGCTGATGCGCCAATGCTTCACTACTCATCGTTTCTAACGGAGGATTAACGCCGTACCGCAACCATTGTTCACTAATTTTCATAGTCTACTCATGCTTATCTATTTAAAGTTTACGTTAAAGCGGGGAAAACTGACGCAAGAACCGAATATCGTTTTGAAAAAACTGCCGTAAATCGGTCACGCCATAGCGCAACATGGCAAAGCGTTCGACCCCCAGACCAAACGCAAATCCCGTGTATTGGGTCGCATCAATACCGCATTGAGTTAATACATTCGGATGCACCATGCCGCAGCCCAATACTTCAAGCCAGCGACCTCGTTCGTCCATAATATCCACTTCGGCGCTCGGTTCAGTAAACGGAAAATACGATGGACGAAAGCGCACGGTTAATTCTTTTTCAAAAAAGACATTCAAAAACTGGATAATTAAACCTTTTAATTCTGCAAAACTTGTCCGTTCAGCCACGACAAGCCCCTCAACCTGATGAAACATCGGGGAATGGGTTTGGTCAGAATCGCAGCGATACACACGACCCGGGCAAATAATACGCAACGGCACCGATTTTTGTTCCAAGGTACGAATTTGCACCGAACTGGTATGGGTACGCAGTAAATGATGGGCATCAAAATAAAAGGTATCGTGCATAGCGCGCGCCGGATGCGATTCGGGAATATTCAACGCGCTAAAATTATGGTAATCATCTTCGACTTCAGGGCCTTGCTCGACCGTAAAACCCGCACGGGTAAAAAAGCCGCTAATCCGTTCTAACGTTTGCGTAACGGGATGCAGGCTGCCGGCCTGTTGACCACGACTCGGTAGCGTCACATCAATGGCTTCGGCGGCCAGTTGAGCCGTTAAGGCAGCCTGTTTGAGGTCAGATTGGCGCTGTTGCAAGGCAGCATTTAACTGTTCGCGGTATTGATGCAGTACGGCGCCTTGAGTTTTACGCATATCGGCATCAAGCTGTCCTAAGCCTTTAGAGAGTTCAACCAAACGACTTTTTTTACCGGTAAAGTGTTGGCGCGCTTGTTCCAATTGGGTTAAATCGGGTGCTGCCTGAATATGCGCTAAAGCCTCTTGCGCCAGTGCCGTGAGTTCTGTAGCTAACTGTTCGGCGGTTAAGGTCGGGTTGGACATGGGGCCATCTGCCTGCTTGTTTTAAAGGAAATGAGTCATATTAAAATGCATCAAGAAATCGATAATAAACAGTACGCTAGAACATTAAAACACTTTAAAAACATCCTTTAAGGGCAGTATAGCCGTATTTATGCCCTGATTATAGCCTAGGCCATTCATTTCAATGGAATTTTTAATCTGTTCATAACCACTGGCAAGAAAATTCTAGCCTATTGAAAGAAAAAGAGCGCATTGTTGACCTGTTGATGTTTTATGGATTAAGGCTCTATGAATAGTTCGCCAAATAATAACGCGCCAACTCACGCATATCATCAGGATTTTTAGTGCTGATATACGCACTCGAATGAGCCGGCTCCTGGCTATTAGAACGAATATGCAGCCGCGATAACCAAAACCGACACGCTGCCATCGCCTGGTAAATATGCAACGCCTCACGCTCGGCTGCGCTTAACGGCCGCACGGTTTCATAGGCATTGATAAAAGCAGCATGGCGCGCCTGATCTACATATAGCGTAATCCAATGGGTCGAAAAGTCATTGACGGTAATGGCGACGTCCATCAATAAATCGTCCATGTGGCATTCCGAAAAATCCACAATGCCGGTCAGGTGATTTTCGACAAACAAGCTGTTATCTCTAAATAAATCGCCATGAATTAACCCCATGCTAAAATCGGCATCAGGCGTATCAATCAATAATTCATGAGAATAATGAGGCGCGCGCCACTGGGCAAACTGGCTAAAAATTTGTTCCAATAATTGTTTGTCGGCGGCGCTTAAATGATTTTTTAATGCAGGCACCAGCGTCTGCCAGCTATAAATGTTCGTGGTCGGCATCAAATGCGGGGCAGTATTTTGACTTTTACGAATCGAATTAATATCCAGCACCGTCGTTTTATGCGGCTGAGCGTCGTTTAAGGTGGCTCCCACATAATCTTCAGTCACCAAATCGATAGGGACATGTGCCAATGCCACATGCAGCTTGGCCAATTGGCTGCCCATGGTCGTACATTGATCAAGGGTTGGAAACGTCGGATGTTGACCGCTTAAACGTGGGGCAATAAAGGCCGGCTTTTGAGCCAATCCACGAATAAACTGACCATTTTTATCGGTTAAAGGCGCGGCAACAGGCAGACCCTGAGCAGCCAAATAGATTAAACGCGCTCCCAAATGTCGAGCCTGACGGGTATTTAAGGCTTCAAAGACCGTGAGCACAAACATGCTGCCATCAGCTTCGGTTAAAAACCAACTGCTATTTTCAATCCCTTCTAAAATCGGGTCGGCTTGTACAATATCCAGGCCATTATATGCAGCAAACTGCTGTATACGCGCCAGACTTAACGGAGTATAAACCGACATAAGACCTCTATCCTATCGCGCAACCCATAATAAGTGCTTAATATACCTGAGATTGAACCATTTGTTGCGATTTTCCCATAAACTTAATGCTACTATACGTCGGATTATGCCGATATGCTGCTAAAAAGGAGCCACAGATGTTAGCTAAACGTATTATCCCCTGTTTAGATGTCGATAACGGCCGCGTGGTTAAAGGCGTGCAATTTGTGGATATTCGTGATGCAGGCGATCCTGTGGAAGTGGCACGGCGTTATAACGATGAAGGCGCCGATGAAATTACCTTTTTAGATATTACTGCCACCCATCACGGCCGCGATACAACCTATCGAACCGTTGAACGCATGGCTGAAACCGTATTTGTACCGTTAACGGTAGGCGGCGGAGTGCGTAAACTTGAAGATATACGGCTGTTGTTAAATGCAGGCGCCGATAAAATCGCCATTAACTCGGCGGCCGTGTTTACGCCTGAATTTGTGCACGAGGCTTCCGAAAAGTTTGGGGCACAGTGCATTGTCGTGGCCATTGATGCCAAGCAGGTGGGCGACCGGCAATGGGAAATTTTTACACATGGCGGACGTAAGCCAACCGGTATTAACGCCGTCGATTGGGCCGTACGCATGGCCGATTTGGGCGCAGGTGAACTTTTGGTTACCAGTATGGACGCCGATGGAACGCGCGCAGGCTATGATTTATCGTTAATGCAAGCCATTACTGGCCGGGTCAGTATTCCTACCATTGCCTCAGGTGGCGTGGGTAATTTGCAGCATTTGGCCGATGGCATTTTGAAGGGTGGCGCAGATGCCGTTTTGGCAGCCAGTATTTTTCATTTTGGACAGTTTAGTATTTTGCAAGCCAAGCATTATTTGGCCGAGCAAGGCATTGAGATGCGCTTGTAGCAGCCCGAGTTAAGAGGTTTCGGTGCGTGACGTGGTTGCCGAAAAGACCGGCTTGACCGGCAAAAATACCGTCACCTCAAGGCCGCCTTCCGGATAATTGCGCAACGTTACCCG